>NZ_JAQGLS010000224.1 GCF_028292805.1 Ramlibacter sp.
ACGGCGGCGAAGACCCCGGCGCCATCGGCCCGGGCGGCACCCGCGAGAAAGACGTCGTGCTGCAGATCGCCCACCTGCTGCGCGACCGCATCAACGCCACCACCATCAACGGCAACCCGATGCGCGCGTACCTCACGCGCGATGCCGACTTCTTCGTGCCGCTGCACGTGCGCGTGCAGAAGGCGCGGCGGGTGCAGGCCGACCTGTTCGTGAGCATCCACGCCGATGCCTTCATCACGCCGACCGCGCGCGGCGCCAGCGTCTTCGCCCTGAGCCAGGGCGGCGCCTCCAGCAGCGCGGCGCGCTGGCTGGCCGACAAGGAGAACCGCGCCGACCTGGTGGGCGGCATGAACATCCGTACGCAGGACGCGCACGTGGCGCGCGCCCTGCTGGACATGAGCACCACCGCGCAGATCAACGACAGCCTCAAGCTCGGTGGCGCGCTGCTGGGCGAGATCGGCAACGTCGGCCGGCTGCACAAGCCGCGGGTGGAACAGGCCGGCTTCGCGGTGCTCAAGGCGCCGGACATCCCGAGCGTGTTGGTGGAGACGGCCTTCATCAGCAACCCCGAGGAAGAAAGCCGGCTGCGCAGCGCGGAGTACCAGGCGCAGCTGGCAGCGGCGCTGATGCGCGGCATCCAGGGCTACTTCGCGCGCAATCCGCCGCTGGCGCGGAATCGGCAGGTGTAGTTCGTCATTCCGACGCAGGCGCGGGTCCAGTGCTTTTCCCAGGCGAAGTGCGAGTCGCGCATCGAGGCGAGCCCGGGGTTGCTGCGCACCTCGCCGGCGCTCCGGGGTCGCGCCTTCGGGGAACGACATGAAGTACCTCAGCCGCGCCAATGCCCTGCACCGGTTCACGCGCCCAGACGACACGCCCCGTCCACCGGTTCCTACAGTCCGGCAAAGGCCAACTCCATAGAGTCGTCTTCACAGGTTGGCCGCGCCTCCAGCGGCTTTCGAGACACTCGACTTGGAAGGTCACACCATGAACACGAAATTTTTTGCCGCCGCGGTGACGGCTGTTGCCCTGATGGGCCTGGGTGGCTGCGCCACCATGGATCGCCAGGCCGTCGGCACCGTGGGCGGTGCCGTGGTGGGTGGCGTGGTCGGCTCCGCCGTCGGCGGCACCGCTGCCACCATTGGTGGAGCGGCCCTCGGCGGCTACCTCGGCAACCAAGCCGGCAAGCGCTAAAAGGCACCGGGAGAATCGGGCGGCGCGTCGCGCCGCCCGATTCATTTGTGACGAAGGCCGGCTTTGCCGGTCGTCATCACATTGATCAGCCACCCAAAATCGCTCCAGCGACTTTGAGTGATCGTCAGATGGGGTAAATCAGGGAGTTGAGGACCATCTCGCTGTCGTACACGCAATGCCGGCTCGCCAGCTTCAGGCCAGCCGGCGTTCGTTCGAACAGGTCGATGTAGCGGCCCACGTTGTAGACCTCGCTGGCATCGCCCGGCCGCGTGCGGAACACGGCGTAGTTGGCCTGGGCGCGGATGCGGCCCTGCTCCGCCCCCTGCACCTGCGCGACGCCCACCACGTGGCGCGTGTAGTACGGGCCGTGGTAGATGGTCTGCGTGATGCCGTAGACCCGGTCCTTCATCATTCCCTGGCTCTCCAGGTCGATCAGCGCCAGCGGCAGCTTGCGGTCGAAGTTCTCGCGCGCCTGCACCGTGTAGCGGCCGTCTTGCAGGAACAGCCCCGGCCATTCGTCGAAACGGCGTTCGTCCAGCACCGCCGCGTAAGCGGCATTGAAGCGGTCGACTTCCAGTTGCAGCAGCAAGTCTTCGTGAAATGGGCGACCTGGCCCAGGCTTGTCCCCTGCGCGGCCTGCGCCTCCCCCCTCCGCAAGCGGAGGAGCCTCGGCGCCTTCGGGCGGTCGGGCGGCGCTCATTGCCCCATCACCTTGCGCCAGTAGGCGTACATGCTGCGGATCAAGGTCTCGGTCACCATGTGCTCGGTGCCGCCGGTGCCGGTGCCGCCGAGTTCGCACAGCGTGTGACCTTCCTCGCCCCATTGGGCAAAGCCTTGCTGGCTGAACTGGATCACCTCGCCGTCGTCGGCGCTCACGAAGCCGGCCGGGCCGAACAGGTTGGACTGGCGCAGGCGCCGCCGCGTCATCTCCTCGCTGTCGTCGGCAAAGCCGAAGTGGGTCCAGACGAAGTCGAACTCGCCTTCGCCGCGCGGCACGATGTGGCGCGTCGACAGCGAGTTGACCTGCTGCTGGATGATCAGGCTGGGAAACAGCGTGATCATGGTGACCGAGGGCGTGATCTCCGTGCCGGGATGCGCCGGGTCCGGCACCTTCCACCACGCCTCGGGCACCACGTCGAGCAGGCGGTCGTCGTGCAGCACCATGTCGGACTTGAAGCTGGTCACTCCTTGCGTCACCGCCTTGTTCTCGCCGCCGTCGTTGCGGCTCGACACCATCACCGCGTGCCGGCCGTGCTCGTCCATCACCATCCGGCTTTTCTGGTCGGCGCGCCACAGCCCGAAAGTGACGAACCAGGTGTGCAGCAGGCCCGGGTGGTACGGGTCCTTGATGTTCTCCATCATCAGCTTCCAGTTGCCTGGAATGCGCTGGCGGTTGTAGCCCAGCAGGCTGAGCTTGCGGCCGGCGAAGATCCGCTCCAGCCACGGCATCACCTGCGGCCCCAGGTACTGCTCCAGCGGCTCGCTGGCGTCGCTGAAGGTGGCGAACACCAGCCCGTGCAGCACCGCCACCCGCAGCTTCGTCAGGCCATGCTGCCTGATGTCGAAGTCCGCCGGCATGCCGCCGTTGACGCAAGGCTGGCCGTCGGCGTCGGTGGCCGCCACGCCGTCCTTGAACGGCAGGCCCGCCAGCTCGCCATTGAGCTTGTACGTCCACTGGTGGTAGGGGCAGACAAAGCTGCGCGCATTGCCGTGCAGCTGCTGGCAGAAGCGCACCCCGCGGTGGGCACAGCGGTTCTCCACCACCCGGATCCCGTGGTCGGTGCCGCGGTCCCTGGGCGCCACCCGGTCGCGCACCAGGATCACCTGGCGCTCGCCGACGGCGGTGAGCTTGTAGTCGCCGACGTTCGGCACTTCGACTTCCAGCCCGACGTAGCTCCAGTGCGGGCCGTAGAAGACCTTTTCCAGCTCGCGGCCGTACAGCTGGGCGTCGGTGTACACCCAGAACGGCACGCGGCTGGAGCCGGTGCCGCTCCAGCGCGGAAGGGTTTCAGGCGTGTTCATGGAGCGAAGTATCGCTCGCTGCGGGCTTGCGGCGCGACTGCCTCCAGGCGCCCACCAGCACGACAATGCCGGGAACGAGGATCGCGCCCCAGATGATCTTGTCCAGGTTGGTCTTCACCCAGGGGATGTTGCCCAGCAGGTAGCCGGCGGTGACGATGCCCACCACCCAGATGGCGCCGCCGACCACGTTGTAGAGCGTGAAGCGGGTTCGGTTCATGTCGGCCACGCCCCCCACGAAGGGCACGAAGGTGCGCATGAAGGGGAAGAAGCGCGCCAGGATGATCGTGATGCCGCCGTAGCGCTCATAGAAGGAGTGCGCCTGGTCGAACGCCTTGCGATTGAAAAAGCGGGACTGCTCCCACTGAAATACCCGCGGCCCGAGCCAGCGCCCGATGGTGAAGTTGCACTGGTCCCCCAGCACCGCCGCCAGCCACAACAGGCCGATCGCCAGCGGATAGTTCATCAGCCCGACGCCGCACAGCGCGCCCACCACGAACAGCAGCGAGTCGCCCGGCAGGAACGGCATCACCACCACGCCGGTCTCCACGAAGATGATCAGGAACAGCAGGGCATAGACCCAGTTGCCGTAATGGGTCACGAAGGTGTGCAGGTGGACGTCGACGTGCAGGATGAAGTCGACGAGAAAGGTCACGAGTTCCATTGCCGGATTATCCCCGGGCGGGGCGGGCCCTAGAATCGGCTTCACATGAGTGCCGTGCTGTCCCCCGCCTTGCGCCGCCCCATCCGCGAATTGCCGGACGAGCTGGTGAGCCAGATCGCCGCCGGCGAGGTGGTGGAACGCCCGGCCTCGGTGGTGCGCGAGCTGGTCGACAACGCCCTCGATTCCGGCGCGACGCAGGTCACGGTGCGGCTGCTGGCCGGCGGCGTGCGGCTGGTCTGCGTCGAGGACGACGGCTGCGGCATCGCCCGCGCGGAACTGCCGCTGGCGCTCAAGCGCCACGCGACCAGCAAGATCGGCTCGCTGGCCGACCTGGAATCGGTGGCCACCATGGGCTTTCGCGGCGAGGCGCTGGCCGCCATCGCCTCGGTCTCCGAAATGAGCATGCTCTCGCGCGCCCACGGCCAGGCCAGCGCCTTCCTGCTGGACGCCGGCAGCGGCGAGCTGCGACCGGCCGCCCGC
Organism: Ramlibacter sp.; assembly: GCF_028292805.1. Taxonomy (GTDB): domain Bacteria; phylum Pseudomonadota; class Gammaproteobacteria; order Burkholderiales; family Burkholderiaceae_C; genus Ramlibacter. The sequence continues at coordinate 4,355 of NZ_JAQGLS010000224.1, forward strand.
TCCATCGGCACCACGGTGGAAGTCAAGGAGCTGTTCTTCAGCACGCCGGCCCGGCGCAAGTTCCTCAAAAGCGACGGCACCGAGATGGCCCACTGCGTGGAGGCCGTGCGCCGCCATGCACTGGCGCGCCCCGACGTGGGCTTCACCATCTGGCACGAAGGCAAGCTGTGCGAGCAGTGGCGCGCCGCCACGCCCGACCAGCGCCTGGCCGACGTGCTGGGCGAGGACTTCCTGGTCAACAGCGTGCGCATCGACGCCATGGCCGGCCCGCTGCGCATCAGCGGCCGCGCCGGCATCCCGGACGCCGCGCGGGCTCGCGCCGACTGGCAGTTCGCCTATGTCAACGGCCGCTACGTGCGCGACAAGGTGATCACGCACGCGGCCCGCAGCGCCTACGAAGACCTGCTGCACGGGCATCGGCAGCCGGTCTATGCGTTGCAGCTGCAGATCGATCCGGGCCGGGTCGACGTCAACGTGCACCCGACCAAGATCGAGGTGCGTTTTCGCGACAGCCGCGAAGTGCACCAGGCGGTGCGGCGAGCGGTGGAGTCGGCGCTGTCGGCGCCACGCGCCGGCGCGGCAGCCCAGTCCGCGGGCGTGCCCGTCGACACCGGCGGCGTGGCCGTGCCGGAGAGCGCGTCCTGGCGCCAGCCGGCCATCCCGTTCACGCCGGCCGTGGGCACCGTGGTGTCCGACCTCGGCGCGCTGTGGTCGCCCTTCCCCGCGGCGCAGCCGCCGCAGCCAGTCGACTTGCCGGCCGGCGACTGGCCACTGGGCAAGGCGATCGCGCAGCTGCAAGGCATCTACATCCTGGCCGAGAACGCGCAAGGGCTGGTGGTGGTCGACATGCACGCGGCGCACGAGCGCATCGTCTACGAGCGGCTCAAGAGCCAGATGGACGCCCGGTCCATCCACAGCCAGCCGCTGCTGATCCCCGCCACCTTCGCCGCGACGCCGGCGGAGATCGCCACCGCCGAAGGCGCGGAAGCCACCTTGCAGGCGCTGGGCCTGCAGGTGACGCCGTTCTCGCCGCGCACGCTGGCGGTGCGGGCGGTGCCGGCGGCACTGGCCCATGGCGATCCGGTGGAACTGGCGCGCAGCGTGCTGGCCGAACTGGCGCAGCACGATGCCAGCAGCGTGGTGGAACGCGCGCGCAACGAACTGCTGTCCACCATGGCCTGCCACGGCGCGGTGCGGGCCAACCGCAAGCTGACGCTGGAAGAAATGAACGCGCTGCTGCGGCAGATGGAAGAGACCGATCGCTCCGACCAGTGCAACCATGGCCGGCCCACCTGGCGCCAGCTGACGGTGCGCGAGCTGGACGCGATGTTTTTGCGCGGGCGCTGAGCGGCCTTGCTCCAGCGCGGGCGGGACCGCTGCGCTTTCTCCACGCCTGCCTTCCCGCGCTGCGCGGGATGACGAAAAAGCGAAAAGCGGGCCCGCGCAGGCCCGCCTCCCATCCCAGGCGCTCCTCAGCGCGGCAACAGGTAGTACAGCGCCACCAACTTGGCGATGCCGGCGAGGCGCGGCTGCACGGCGAACAGCTGGATCGAATGCACGCTGGTGCCCGGTGCGTACTGGTTGACGCCGGTGCTGGAGTCGCAGTGGTTGTCGGCGTCGCTGGCCTTGCTGCACCGGACGACCACCTTGCGCATGGCGGCGCTCACGCCCCAGGCATCGTCGTAGGCCACCGGCCGCTGCGCGCCGCTGCCGTCCGGGTCCGGTCCGGTGCCGAACACGGTGACGCTGGTGGGCGCCTGCGCTCCCTTGGGAACGGTCCAGAAATCCTTGTCGCCCGCGGCGCTCAGGTCGGCCACGTTGGGGTTGTTGGCGCTGACCGGGCCAAAGAACGCGGCGCCGAGCGCGTGGGTTTGCGCCCGCAGCTCGCTCTTGGCGGCGTCGGTCAGCTGCACGATCGGGGTGGCGGCCAGTTCGTCCAGCGTCGCGGCGCGGGCCAGCGTGCGCAAGGCCTGCACCACATTGGCCTTGCCCGCGTCGGCGTGGAAGAACTCCAGCCGCCACAGCCCTTGCTCGGCCAGCCCGACGATCTGGCGCTCGCTGTACAGCGGCTGCACGAAGAACAAATTCACTTCCCGCTGCACCAAGTTCTCGCTGGCCTGGGTGCCGGCGTCCTTGAACTTGCCCGCCAGCCGGATCACGCTGGTACCAGTCAGTCGGCCGTCGGAGCGCTCGATCACCAGTGCGGCGCGGCCCGCGGTCGGCCGGTAGACCAGCACCGTGCCGTCAGGCGTCGTCACCTGGACCTTGGCGAAAACCGGCACCCCCTTGCTGTCCAGCCGGTTGGCGATGTAGACGTCGTAGCCGGTGGAGATGAAGTTGGCCTTGGGCTGGTTGAGGAATTCGCGGTCCTGGGCATACGGGCGCACCGTGGCCTCGTAGGCGTAGCGGTTGCCCACCAGCTTGAGCTTGCCGCGGACCTCGCGGGCGATCAGCGTGTCGTTGCTGATGTTGCCCTGGCTGTCGGTGAGGCGGTAGCTGAACACGACGTCGCCGTTCTCGCGCAGCAACTGCAGTTGCGGCTGGTCGAAGCCGGCCCCCGTGGCGCCCGCCCGGAACAGCCCGGCGAAGGCGCCCTGGTTGGCGGCATTGCGGCCGACGCGGTAGCCGTTGCTCAGGAAGCTGCCCGGGTCGTCGCCCAGGAACAGGGTGCGGCAGGCCGCGGCGAGGACGTCGTCTGCGCCGCCCACCACGGCGCTGTCCCCGCCGCTGACACCGCGCACGCGGTCCTTGAACGGCACGGCAAAGCAAGCCGTCAGGCGCGTGGCCATGTCATCCAGCATGTTGGCGATACCGACCGGCGGCAGCTTGGCCGTGTCGATGGCCCGCGGCAGCGCCGGTGGCCTCTGTGCGTCGCTGCCAAAGGAAGTCTTGACCGGTTCGGCGCTGGCCACGCGCACCGTCAGCTCGATGTTGGAGGTCTCGCCGGCCGGCCGGATGTCGACCTGCACCGCATCGAGCAGCCGGTCGTGGCCGGAGCCGTTGGCATCGAACTCGCCGGTGAGCGGATTGATCGTGTCCGCCAGGCCCTGGCGCAGGGGTTGCAGAATCCGCACCACGTCGGCGACCCGCTGCTCCAGGTTGCTCGTGGTCACCGCCCTGGAGTCCAGCCGCAGGCTGAGCGGGTTGCCGTCGCTGGCCAGCAAGGCCGCCACCAAGTTGGTCAGCGACGTGATGTTCAGGCGGGTGCTGCGGGTCTCGGCGAACGCGCTCACCAAGGTGGTGTCGCCACGCACCGCCTCGACCACCAGTGGTGCCTTGGCGTCGGAATTGATGTCCAAGGTATAACGACCCGTGATGGAGGTGGTGGTGGTGGCCAGCGCGGAGCCGCTGGCGTCGTAAGCCGTCACCAGCGCGCCGGCGAACGGCGCCCCGGTCGCGGCCACGCCCGACAGCGTCGCCGTCGTCACCTGCGGGGCGCCCCCCCCGCCTCCCCCGCAGCCTGCCATCAGCACGGCGCTGGCGCTCGCCAGCGCCAGCGCCAGCTTCTTCAAGTGAGTGATCATGGTTTCTCCGAAACGTGTCGTCAAAAAGCCGATGCTGGCGAAGATCGCCTGGCCCAGCATCGCCCCGATGAGGGACAGTGCCCGGCCCGGCTTTGCCTGGGCTCCATGAAACTTTCGGACCGGACCGGACTCAGTCATCGGTCATGAAACGCCGCCTGCTCCTTGCCGCCGCCTTTGCGGGCCTGCTCACCATGGGCTGCTCGTCGCTGGACGAACGGCAGCGCGAATGGATCTTCCAGCCCAGCGACCGCAGCTGGGGCGCCGGCGCCGAACTGGCGCGCGACATGCAGGACGTGTGGATCCCGTTCCACTCGCGCGTGACCGATGGCCAGGCGAAGCTGCACGGCCTGTGGCTGGCGGCCGAACGCAACCCCGAGGCGGCGCCGGTGCTGCTTTACCTGCACGGCGCCAAGTGGAACGTCACCGGCTCGGCCCAGCGCATCCGGCGCATGCAGGACCTGGGTTTTTCGGTGCTGGCGATCGACTACCGCGGCTTCGGCAGGAGCAGCCCCGGCCTGCCGTCCGAGGAGATGGCCTACGAGGACGCGAAGGCGGCCTGGGACTGGGTGGGCAAGGAACACGCCGCGCGCGCGCGCTACATCTTCGGCCATTCGCTGGGCGGCGCCGTCGCCATCGACCTGGCCAGCCGGGTCGACGACGAGCAAGGCGTCATCGTGGAGGGCACCTTCACCTCGATCCCGGACGTCGCCAGCTCCATGAAGTACGGCTGGCTGCCGCTGGGCCCGCTGATCACGCAGCGCTTCGACTCGGTCAAGAAGGTGGCCAAGGTCGGCTCGCCGCTGCTGGTGGTGCATGGCGAGAATGACCGCCTGATCCAGAGCGCCCTGGGCCGCCGGCTGTACGAAGCCGCCACCGGCCGCAAGCACTTCATGCTGGTCGAGGGCGGCTCGCACCACAGCACCATGGCCGTGGGCGTGGCGCAGTACCGCGCCGCCCTGGCCGACTTCTTCAGCCTCGACAACCGCTAGGTCATGTGCCCGCGGCGCCGGCGGCACGGGCCAGCACGGCCAGTCCGGCCCGCACGTCGGCGATCGGCATCTGCCCCGGCGCGGACGCCGCCGCCCCGACGGCGAAGGTCAGCGCCGAGCCGAAGGCGCCGCCGCACAGGCGGCTGACGGCGCCCAACGGCCCCATGGCCATGCTGACCACCGGGATCTCCAGTTGCGCGCTGGCCTGCAGCGTGGCCCCGAGCAAGGCATGCACGTCCGCCATGGCCGCCGGCATCACGGCCACCTTGGCCACGTCGGCGCCCAGGGCCGCGGCCTGCGCGAAGCGCGCCACCAGCTCCGCGGCCGGCGGGGTGCGCTGGAAGTCGTGGAAGGACAGCACCAGCGCCACGCCATGGCGGCGCGCCGCCTCCCGCACGCGGGCGACGTCGGCTTCGGCGTTGGCCATCTCGAAGTCGACCAGGTCGGCCACTTCGGCGGCACACACCGCCTGGTACAGCGCCACCACCTGCGCCTCGTCCAGCGGGATGGCCTGGCCGCCTTCACGGCTGGAGCGGCGCGTGAACAGGATGGGGATGCCTTGCGCCACCTGGCGCAAGGCGCCAGCGGCAGCCAGCACCGCCGGCGTGGCGCCGATCTGCTGGAAGAAATCGACCCGCCACTCCAGCAGGTCCGGCCGGGCCGCCACCACTTGGCGCGCCTGCGCCAGCAAGGCGTCGTGCGTGGCCGCCACGAGCGGCGCGCAGACGGCGGGAAGCCGGCCCTGGGCCAGCGGCTGGCCCTTCAGGGCAATGGGATGGAATGGCATGGAGGCTCCTGCGCGTGGGCGCGCTGGGCCGCGATTGTACGAACCTGGGCCAGGGCGCGGCCTGGTGCCTAGTCGCCGCGCTCGGGGCTCTCCACGTCCCGGGGCTGGTGCTGGGCGGCTGCATCGGCACTGCGACGGTCGCCGCCCCTGGGGTAGCCGAGCTTGCGCAGCTCGCGTTCCAGCAATTCCTTGCGCACGGACAGCGGCAGGGCCTCACAGGCCCAGGAGCCCGTCACTGCATCGTCCGGCCTTGCTCCAGATCGGTCACCACTCATGAAACGAAATATTGCACGGGCCGCTCGGCATGGTTGTAGGACCAGCCACAGCTTGCTGTACGCGCTATCCCACAAGGAGGTTTCACGGCAGGTTTGTCAAGGTCCGGAATTCTCGCGGCTGGCCAATGCATCGCACCAGGCGATGAACCCCGCGGTATCGCTCTTTTCGAACACCGCGTCGGCGCCCAGTTCGATGCAGTGCTGGCGCACGCCGGGGCTGGCGTAGCTGCTGAACACCACGATGCGACCGCCGCTCGGGTCGTTCCTGCAATTGCGGATGACGTTCATGCCGGCGCCCTGCTCGAGCACCAGGTCGACGACGGCGAGGTCCCATTGCCCGGCGTTGTCCTGCAGCCAGAGGCCGGCCTCCGCTTCGGTGCCCGCCGTCGCCACCACGCGAAAGCCACCCAGCGATCCGAACAGGTCGGTCATCAGCCCGCGCATCCGCTCGAGGTCCTCCACAAGGAACACCCGCAAGTCCAATTCCGTGTCTCCGTGTTGACGTCACGGCGTGATTCTGGCGCGCCGCATGCGCCTTTTCCTGTTACCGGAAACAACTCGGTGTTCGTCCTACAGGCTGCCCCGGGCGACGGCGCCGGTCCCTCATCTGCTAACCTGCGCGTCGATGTCCAAGCGCGCCCTGCCTGCCACGCTGGCCCTGGCCGGGCCGACCGCCTCGGGCAAGACCGCCGGTGCGTTGCTGCTCGCCCAAGCCCTCGATGCCGAGATCGTCAGCGTCGATTCGGCGCTGGTCTACCGCGGCATGGACATCGGCACCGCCAAGCCGACGGCCGCCGAACGGGCCGCCGTCCCGCACCACCTGATCGACATCCGCAACCCCGCGCAGACCTACAGTGCCGCGGAGTTCGCCGCCGACGCGGTGCGGCTGGCGCAAGCCATCCGCGCGCGCGGCCGGCGCGTGCTGCTGGTGGGCGGCACCATGCTGTACTTCAAGGCCTTGTTCGACGGACTCGACGCGATGCCGCCGGCCGACGCGCAGCTGCGCGCGGCGATCGAGGCCCAGGCGCGCAGCGAAGGCTGGCCGGCGTTGCACGCCCAGCTCGCCGTCGTGGATGCCGTCACCGCCGCGCGGCTGGCGCCCAACGACGCGCAGCGCATCCAGCGCGCGCTGGAAGTGGTGCGCGCCACCGGCCGGCCGCTTTCCAGCTTCCATACCGGCGAGCGGCGCGGCCCGTTGCCGGCCGACCTGTTCCTGTCGCTCGAACCCACCGACCGCAGCTGGCTGCACGAGCGCATCGGCCGCCGCTTCGACGCCATGTTGGACCATGGATTCCTCGACGAAGTGCGGGCGCTGCGTGCGCGCGGTGACCTGCACCCGGACCTGCCCAGCATGCGCTGCGTGGGCTATCGGCAGGCGTGGGAGGCGCTGGACACCGGCGCGCCGCTGGCCGTGCTGCGCGAGCGCGGCGTCGCGGCCACGCGCCAGCTGGCCAAGCGCCAGCTCACCTGGCTGCGCGCGATGCCGGCGCGGCAGGTGATCGCCTGCGATGCCCCCGACGTCGCACGGCAGCTGCTGCGGGCAGTGGGGTTGGCGCCGTGATGCTGCAAGTGCGCGGCCTGGCCAAGCGCTACGGCGACACCACGGTCTTTCGGGACGTGTCGCTGTCGGTGGCGGCCGGCGAATTCGTCGCCATCGTCGGCGAGTCCGGCGTCGGCAAGTCGACGCTGCTCAATTGCATGGCGGGGCTGGACAGCTGGGACGCCGGCAGCATCGCCATCGCCGGCGCCGACCTGGGAACGCTGGCCGACGCGCAACGCGCGTTGCTGCGGCGCGCCCGGCTGGGATTCGTGTTCCAGGCCTTCCACGTGCTGCCGCACCTGGACGTGACGCAGAACGTCGGCCTGCCCTTGTTGCTGCTGCAGCGACCGGATGCGGCGCGGGTGGCCGCGATGCTGGAGGCCGTCGGTCTGGCCGGGCTCGGGGCGCGGCTGCCGCAGGAGTTGAGCGGCGGGCAACTGCAACGGGTGGCGATCGCGCGCGCGCTGGTGCATCGCCCCAGCCTGCTGCTGGCCGACGAGCCCACCGGCAACCTGGATCCGGCCACCGCGGCCCGCGTGATGCAAGTGCTGCGCGAGCAGGCGCGCGAAACCGGCGCGGCGCTGGTGCTGGTGACCCACTCCAGCGCCGCCGCCGGCCGCGCCGACCGCCTCCTGCAGCTGCGCAGCGACGGCATCGGCGCCGGCTGAGGGCTGCCTGCCGTCATTTCACGGGATGTGCGGCCTTGCTCGCACCACCCCACCAGCAATCGGCGCAGGGTGCCCGCGACCTCAGGGCGCCTGCAGCCCCAGGCGCTGCGCCAGCACCGGCGTGGCCACCGAACCTTCGATCACGACGATCTCGCCGCTGTGGGCATGGCGCGCCACGACGGTGGGCACGCTGCCGAAGCCCAAGCGCGTCATCAGCGCGGTGTTGCGCTTGACCGCCTCTTGCTGCGCCTGGGCGGCGGCGCGCGGGCCGATGCCGCCGCGCTGTTCGCGCAGAGACACCTCGTGCTGGTCCATCGCCGCCACCGGATCGGTGGCCGACAGCAGCGCGGCGCCTTGCAGCGTGCTCTTGTCGTTGAGCAGGCCGACCGGGATCCAGACGAAACGCGCCTGGGTTCGCAGCGGCCGCGCCGCCATCCACAGCGCCGCGCAGTGCGGGCACTGCGGGTCGAAAAAAACGTAGGCGGTGCGGGCCAGCGCGGCGGCGCCGAGGGTGAAGCCTTGCGCCTCGGCGGCGATGGCCTCGATGGAGACACGCGCGCCGGCAGCCGCGACGGATGCGCCGCCCCCGGTGGCGGGCGCCTCCTTGCAGCCGGCCAGTGCGAGGCCGGTGATTGCAGCCAGCAGCAGGCGGCGCTTCACGGCGCGTTCGCCGCGCAACCATCGAGCTCGGCGCAATAGGCCAGGAAGCCCTGCATCTCGCTGGTCTTGGAGAACACCGCATCGGCGCCCAGGTTCAGGCAGTGCTGGCGGATGCCGTCGCTGGCGTAGTCGCTGAACACCACCACCCGGCCGCCGCTGCGATCGGCTTCGGCGCGGGCATGCGCGATCAGGCGCATGCCGGTGCCCTGCTCGAGCACCAGGTCGATCACGGCCAGGTCCCACCCATCCGGGTGGTCGTCGAGCCACAGGCGGGCTTCGGCCTCGGTGCGGACGATGCCGGCAATGACGAGGTCGCCCACGCTTGCCAGCAGGTCGGTCAGCAGGCCATGCACTTGCGGCATGTCCTCGACCAGGAATACACGAACGGTCACGCGTCCAGCCTCTCTTGCTGCAATCGACGGGATTCTAGGCGCAGCGCATTGCCGAGCTAATCCGCACGCACTTCGGCCCGCACCTGCTCGAGCAGCTCGCACACTTGCGACAGGTCTTCGGCCGCCTGCTGCACCTTGCGCTCGAGCACCTCGTTCTGCGCGATGGCCCAGGCGACGTCGCCGGTGCGCTGCGTGGGTGGCAGGTGGCGATCGAGCGCGCGGTGGGTCAGGCCCAGTTCGGCGCTGGCGACCTCGAGTTCGCGTTGCACCTCGTCGGTCCTGCTGCAGGCTTCGTCGATCGGGCTGGTGGGGGTCTCTGTGGACATGGGGACTCTCGCTGTTTCGAGATCGAAAGATTAGGCCGCGGGCAACGGCTCAACCGTCAGGCGAACGCTCAGCTTGCGGCCAGAACGGCGCGTACGGCGCGCACCGCAATCGCCGGATGCAGGTCAGCCGCGCGCCACCGCAGCTGCCGATATTTTCCTACACGGCGTAGCGCGGCGGCTGACCATGATGGGCCTCCTTACCAAGGAGAACGAGATGGCGACACGTGGCGAAAAAGATGCTTGCGACCTGCTGGATGCGGACCACCGCGCGGTCAAGAGGATGTTCAAGGAGTACGAGGAGCTGACGGGCTCGCGTTCCAAGAGCGCGGCGCAGAAGAAGACCGACCTGGCGGCCCAGATCTGCACCGAGCTGAAGGCGCATGCACAGATCGAGGAAGAGATCTTCTACCCGGCTCTGCGCGCAGTGAACAAGGACACCGACCTGCTGGCCGAAGCCGAAGTGGAACACGCGTCCGCCAAAGACCTGATCGCCCAGATCGAAGCCGGCATGGCGCAGCCCGGCGAGATGTTCGACGCCAAGGTGAAGGTGCTGGGCGAATACATCGACCACCATGTCAAGGAAGAGCGCAACGAAATCTTCCCCAAGGCGCGCTCGGCCCGCAAGCTGGACCTGATCGCCATGCGCGAGCAGCTGGCCACGCGCAAGGAAGAACTGATGGGCACGCTGGAAGAGGCTTGACGCTGCCTTCCCGGGCTCGACCCGGGAACCCAGGCAGCGGTGCGCTTGCGCAGCGGACAATGCGCCATGCTTGCGCTGCTCGCCACCTATTCCTGGCAGGAGGTGCGCCACCACGCGTGGCGCACTGCGGCCGCGGTGCTGGCCGTCATGCTGGGCGTGGCGCTGGCTTTTTCGGTCCACTTGATCAACGCCTCGGCGCTGGATGAATTCGCCAGCGCCGCGCGCTCGGCCGGTGGCCAGGCCGACGTGGAGTTGCGCGCCACCCAGGGCGGCCTGGACGAAGCGCTCTATGGCCGCATCGCCACCGACGCGCGGGTCGCGTGGGCCAGCCCGGTGCTGGAGCTGCAAACCCTGGCGGCCACGGCGGACGGCTCGCGCCGCACCGTGCGCGTGCTCGGCATCGACGCCCTGGTGGCGCCGGCGCTGGCGCCGGGTCTGTTGCCGGTGCCGGCCGCCGGCGCCGATCGCCTTGCCATGCTGGCGCCCGCCACCGCCTTTCTCAATCCAGCCGCCCGTGCGGTGCTGCCGGGCGACACGGTGCGCGTGCAGGTCGGGCTGGCCTTGCGCGACCTGCGCGTGGCCGGCTCCGTCAGCGCCGGCGGCGGCCCGTTGCTGGTGATGGACATCGCGGCGGCGCAAGACCTGTTCGGCCGCGGCGGCCAGCTCTCGCGCATCGAGGTGCGGCTGCAGCCCGGCGTCGACCGGCAAGGCTGGCTGCGCGGGCTGCAGCTGCCGCCGCAAGTGCAGCCAGCGCAGCCGGAGGCAGCCAACCAGCGGGTGGGAGAACTGTCGCGGGCCTACCGCGTCAACCTGACCGTGCTGGCCCTGGTGGCGCTGTTCACCGGCGCCTTCCTGGTGTTCTCGGTGCTGGCGCTCAGCGTGGCGCGACGCGCGCAGCAGTTCGCGCTGCTCGGCGTGCTCGGGCTCACCGCGCGCCAGCGGCTGCGGCTGGTGCTGTGGGAATCGGCAGTGCTGGGCGTGCTGGGCAGCGGCGCCGGCGTCGCCGTTGGCACCGCCTTGGCGGCGACGGCGCTGGCCGTACTGGGCGGCGACCTGGGGGGTGGCTACTTCCCCGGCGTGCAGCCGCGCCTGCAATGGAGCACGCCGGCGGCGCTGGTCTACGGCGTGCTCGGCGTGGTGGCGGCGCTGGCCGGCGGCTGGCTGCCGGCGCGCAATGCGGCGCGGCTGCCGCTGGCGCAAACACTCAAGGGCCTGGGCGCTGCCCTGCCGCCCGGGCGCCCTCACCGCTTCGGCTGGGCCGCACTGCTCGCCGCCGGCGTGCTGGCATTGCTGCCGCCGGTGGCCGGCATGCCGCTGGCCGCTTACCTGTCCGTCGGGTTGCTGCTGGTCGGCGGCATCGGCGTGCTGCCGGGCGCCGTCGCCCTGCTGTACGACCGGCTGGCGCCGCTGGCGGCGCACCGATTGCTGCCGCTGCTGGCGGTGGAGCGCGCGCGCCGCGTGCGCGAAAGCGCAGCGGTCGCCGTCAGCGGCGTGGTGGCGGCGCTGAGCCTGGCGGTGGCGCTGACGGTGATGGTGGCGAGCTTTCGCCAGTCGGTCACCGACTGGCTCGACGTGCTGCTGCCGGCGGACCTGTACCTGCGCACTTCCAGCAGCACGGCCAGCGGCGAGACAGCCTTCCTCACGCCGGCGCTGGTGCGCGGCGCGGCCGCCCTGACCGGCGTGCAGCGCGCCACCACCCAGCGCGTGCGCGCCCTGCAACTCGACCCCACGCGTCCCGCCGTTCCCCTGCTGGCCCGCCCGGTCGGCGACGCCGCCCGCACGCTGCCGCTGGTGGGCGAGGTGCTGCCGGTGCCGCCCGGCCAGGTCGGCGTGTACGTCAGCGAGGCGATGGTGGACCTGTACGGCGCGCGCCGCGGCCAGCCGCTTGACGCGCTGCAGCCGGCGCTGGGCGCCGGCCCGTTCTTCGTGGCCGGCGTGTGGCGCGACTACGTGCGGCAAAGCGGCGCCGTCATCATCGACCAGCGCGACTACCAGCGGCTGACCGGTGATCTGCGCGCCAACGAACTGCAGCTGTGGCTGGCGCCGGGTGCCTCGGCGGAGGCCGTGCAGGCCGGCGTGCGGGCGCTGGTGCGCCAGGACGGCGGCGACGCCAGCCTGCTGGAGATGGCCTCGGCCGCCCAGGTGCGCGGGCTGTCGCTGCGCATCTTCGACCGCAGCTTCGCCGTGACCTACTGGCTGCAGGCGGTGGCCATCGCCATCGGCCTGTTCGGCGTGGCGGCCAGCTTCAGCGCGCAAGTGCTGGCGCGGCGCAAGGAGTTCGGCCTGCTGGCCCACCTGGGGCTTACGCGCCGGCAGATCCTGGCGGTGGTAGCCGGCGAAGGCGCGGCCTGGACCGTGATCGGCGCGCTGGCCGGTCTCGCGCTCGGGCTGGCGGTGGCCGTGGTGCTGGTGCACGTGGTCAATCCGCAAAGCTTTCACTGGACCATGGACCTGCTGGTGCCGTGGCTGCGCCTGCTGCTGCTGTGCGCCGCGGTGGTGGTCGCCGGCACGCTCACCGCCTGGCTGGCCGGGCGCGCCGCTGCCGGGCGCGATGCGGTGATGGCAGTGAAGGAAGACTGGTGATGCGGCGCCGCCCGTTCCTGGCCGCCCTGCCCTGGCTGGCGGCCGCCGCCCCAGCGCCGGCGCTGCCACAGCGGCCCATCGTCTTTCCCGCCGACCACGGCGCGCATCCCGACCTGCGCACCGAGTGGTGGTACATCACCGGCCAGGCCGAGACCGGCGGGCGCAGTTTCGGTTTCCAGGTGACGTTCTTTCGCTCGCGCGTGGCCGCCACGCAAGGCCTGCAATCGCAATTCGCCGCCAGGCAGTTGCTGTTCGCCCACGCCGCGGTGACCGACGTGGCCGGTGGCAAGCTGTGGCACGACCAGCGCATCGCGCGGCAAGGCTTCGGCATCGCCGAGGCGTCCACCAGCGATGCCAACCTGCGCCTGCGCGACTGGTCGCTGGTACGCGAGGGCAACGCGTGGCTGGCGCGCGTTCCGGCCGGCGAGTTCAGGCTGCAGCTGCGCTGCGAGCAGGTGCAACCGGTGCTGCTGCAAGGCCGCGCCGGGCTGTCGCGCAAAGGCCCGCAGCCGCAGCAGGCCAGCTACTACTACAGCCTGCCGCAGCTGGCCGTCACCGGCCGCATCGGCTTGCGCGGCGAGAATTTCGCGGTGACCGGCAAAGCCTGGCTCGATCATGAGTGGAGCGAGGCGCTGATGCATCCCGACGCGGTGGGCTGGGACTGGATCGGCATGAACCTGGACGACGGCAGCGCGCTCACCGCGTTCCAGCTGCGGCGCAAAGACGGCACATCGCTGTGGGACGGCGGCTCGTTTCGCAGCGCCGGCGGCGAGCCGTTCATCGCCAGCAAGGGCCAAACCGAGTTCAAGCCGCAGCGCCGCTGGACCAGCCCCGCATCGAACGCCAGCTACCCGGTGGAGTGGATCGTGCGCACGCCAGCCGGCTTCTACACGGTGCGCGCGGTCGTCGACAGCCAGGAGCTGGACAGCCGGGCCTCGACCGGCGCGATCTACTGGGAAGGGCTGTCGGACCTGATCGACAGCAACGGGCGCAAGGTCGGGCGCGGCTACCTGGAAATGACCGGGTATGCGCAGCGGTTGCGGCTGTAGGCGTGAATTCGGGCGCCGCCTGATCTGCGTCAAACCGATGGCGATTCGCGGGCGCGAACGCAGCTGCGCAGCCAGGTCAGCCGTTGCTGCGCTGCTCTAATGCATTTTCGTCCGCAGATCTGGAGCAAACCTTGCTGGAATCCAAAATCGCCCTGGTGACGGGCGCATCCTCGGGCCTGGGTCGGGCCATCGCGCTCGCCTACGCCGGCGCCGGCGCCAAGGTCGTCGTCTGCGACGTGAACGCTGGCCCGGGCCAGGAAACGCGAGCCATGATCGCCGCGCAAGGTGGCGACGCCCATTTCGTCGTCGCCGATGTCTCCAGACCGGACGATTGCCGCCGGCTGGTGGAGCAGACCGTGGCGCACTACGGCGGGCTCGACATCGCCTGCAACAACGCGGGCATCGGGGGCGACCTGGGCCTTACCGCCGACTACGCCCTGGAGGCCTGGGACAAGGTGATCGCCGTCAACCTGTCGGGTGTCTTCTACTGCATGAAGTACGAAATCCCGCAGATGCTCGGGCGCGGCGGTGGCGTGATCATCAACATGGCCTCCGTGCTCGGCGCGGTGGCCATGGCCGGCGCGCCGGCGTACAGCGCGGCCAAGCACGGCGTGCTGGGCCTGACCAAGGCGGCCGCGCTGGAGTACAGCGCGCAAGGCGTGCGCATCAATGCGGTGGGCCCGGCCTTCATTTCCACGCCCATGATCAGCCAGCTGGAAAACGACCCGGTGGCCCTGCAGGCCCTGGTGGCGCAGCATCCGATCGGCCGGCTCGGGCGCGCCGAGGAAGTGGCGCAGCTGGTGCTCTGGCTCAGCTCGCCGGCCGCCTCCTTCGTCACCGGCAGCTACTACCCGGTGGACGGCGGCTACCTGGCCCGCTGACCGCCAACAGAATGGAGCTTCAGATCCGCATGCCAACGTTCACCAGCATCCTCGTGGCCACCGACCTGTCGGACCACGCGCGGCAAGCCGTCCTGCGCGCGGCGCGAATCGCCCGCGTGACCGGTGCCGCGCTGCATCTGGTCCATGTGCAGCAGGTGGCGGCGCTCGACCAGCTGCGCCAACTTCTCGCGCACGCGCCCGCGGACCTGCGCAGCCGGCTGGAGGGCGCTGCCCGCTTCGGGCTGGCGGCACTAGCCGATACGCTGGCGCGCGACCACGGCGTCAAACCCCAGCTGCACTGCCACGAAGGCGATCTGATCGAGGCAATCACGCGCGCCGGCGAGCAGACGACGGCCGACCTCGTCGTGCTCGGGGCGCGTGGCGCCAGCGTTGCGCGCCACCTGCTGCTCGGCTCGACCGCCGAACGCCTGCTGGCCGCCGCAACGCGTCCGATGCTGGTGGTGCGCACGCCGGCGGAGGTGACCTGGAAGAAGGTCCTGGTGCCGGTCGATTTCTCGGACGCATCGGTGGCTGCCGTCCAGCGGGCCCGCGCACTGGCGCCCGCGGCCCGCATCTACGCCCTGCATGCCTACGAAGCGCCCTTTGAAGACAAGCTGCGCCAGCTCGGCATGGAAGCGCGCCAGCTGCGCGCCTACCTGCAGGCTGCCGAACAGGAAGCTGTCGGGCGCATGAGCGCGCTGCTCGCGGCGACCGGCCCGGGCATCGCATCCCTGCTGCTGCATGGGCATCCCCTGGCCCACACGCTCGACCAGGAAGAGGAGCTCGGCTGCCAGCTGGTGGTGGTCGGCAAGGGCAGCGGCAGCCGGGCCAGGGACATCGCCCAGGGCAGCCTCTCGCGCCGGGTCCTCGCCCAGTCCGGTGTCGATGTCCTGATGTCGGTGTAGCGCGATGAGCATCCGCAACCTGGACGCCTTGCTGGCGCCCCGATCCGTCGCCGTGCTGGGCGCCTCCGGGCGGCCCGGCAACATCGGCGGCATCGTCGTTCGCAACATGCTCGAAGCGGGGTTCGCCGGCAGCCTGTGGGCCGTCCACCCGCGCGGCGGCCGCGGCTCCGGCGTCGAGGCGTTCGCCAACGTGGCCGCGCTGCCGGGCGCGCCCGAACTCGCCGTGATCTGCACGCCCGCGGCCACGGTGCCGGGCCTGGTGGCCGACCTCGGGCGCAAGGGCACGCGCGCGGCCATCGTCATCACCGCCGGACTCAAGGTGCCGGCCGGCAACGGCGGCACGCTGGAGCAGGCAATGCTGGAGGCGGCCAGGCCGTGGCTGCTGCGGATCCTGGGGCCGAACTGCATCGGCGCGCTGGTGCCAGGCCTGGGCCTGAACGCGAGCTTCGCGCCCGGCAGCGGGCTGCCCGGCCAGCTGGCTTTCGTCACGCAGTCGGGCGCGCTGGCCACCGCGATGCTGGACTGGGCCAGCACGCGCGGCATCGGTTTTTCGCATTTCATCTCGCTGGGCGACAGCGCCGACGTCGACTTCGGCGACATGCTCGACTACCTGGCCAGCGACGGCGACACCCGCGCCATCCTGATGTACATGGAGTCGGTCAAGCATGCGCGCAAGTTCATGTCGGCCGCCCGTGCCGCGGCCCGCAACAAGCCGGTGATCCTGGTCAAGGCCGGGAGGGCGGCCGAAGGCGCGCGAGCCGCGGCTTCTCACACCGGCGCGCTGGCCGGCTCCGACGTGGTGTTCGACGCCGCCGTGCGACGCGCCGGCATGGTCCGGGTCGACACGCTGGAAGCCTTGTACGACGCGGCCGAAACCCTGGCCCACCCGCGCGCCTGGCGCGGCGAGCGGCTGGCGGTGGTCACCAACGGCGGCGGCGCCGGCGTGCTGGCCGCCGATGCGATCTGCCTGGGCGGCGGCGTGCTGGCGCAGCTGGCGCCGCAGACGCTGGCGGCGCTGGACGCGTTGCTGCCAGCCAACTGGTCGCACGGCAATCCGGTCGACCTGGTGGGCGACGCCCCGGTCGAGCGCTATACCGGCGCCTTGCGCATCCTGCTGGCCGCGCCCGAGGTGGACGGCGTGCTGTTCATGCATGCGCCCACGGCCATCGTGCCGGCGCTGGAGATCGCCCAGGCCTGCCTGCCGCTGGCGCGCGACGCGACCAAGCCCGTGCTGAGCTCCTGGCTCGGCGGAGGCGTGGTGGAAGGCGCGCGCCAGGCCTTCAAGGCAGCGGGCCTGTCCTGCTACGGCACGCCGGAACAGGCGGTGGCCGCGTGGCTGCAGCTGTCGCAGTACCACGCGCACCAGGACGCCCTGCGGGAACTGCCCGAGGCGCAGCCCGCCAGCATCCAGGCGGATGCTGGCGCCGCCGCGCGCCTGGTCGCCGGCGCGCAGGCGCAGGGGCGCGAATGGCTGGACGACGTCGAGTCGCTGGCGTTGCTGGCGGCCTATGGCATTCCCACGGTGCCGACGCGGCGGGTGCGCGTGCTGGAGGAGGCCGTCGCGGCCGCCACGGCGATCGGCTATCCGGTGGCACTGAAGATCGTGTCGCCGCAGATCCAGCACAAGACGGAAGTCGGCGGCGTCGCGCTGCAGCTGGCCTCGGCCGACGAAGTGCGGCTGGCCGCCGATCGCATGCTGCAGACGGTGGCGGTGCGCACGCCCCATGCGCAGGTCACGGGCTTCACGGTGCAGGCCATGGCCACGCGCAAGCGGCCGCACGAGCTGATCGTCGGCATCGCCACCGATCCTGTGTTCGGCCCGGCGGTGCTGTTCGGCGCCGGTGGCACGGCCGTGGAGATCAGCAAGGACCGCGCGCTGGACCTGCCGCCCTTGAACCTGGCGCTGGCGCGCGGCCTGGTGTCCCGCACCCGCATCGGCGCCTTGCTGGCGCCGCACCGGGGGCAGCCGGGCGTCGACGAAGCGGCCTTGCTGGACACCATCCTGCGCGTCTCGCGGCTGGCATGCGACCTGCCAGCCGTGGCCGAACTGGACATCAATCCCTTGCTGGCGGACGCGCAAGGCGTGCTGGCGCTGGACGCGCGCGTGCGGCTGCGCGCCGTCGTTCCGGCCGGCGACAGCCACCTGGCGCTGCGGCCGTACCCGGCTGCGCTGGAGCGGGCGCTGACCGTCGATGGCACCGTGCTGCAGCTGCGGCCGATCCGCCCCGAAGACGGGGGCCGGCTGACCGACTTCTATGCCGCCGCCCCGGCGCGCGACCTGCGGCTGCGGTTTTTCCTGTCGCGCCGCGAGGTGCCGCGCTCCGAGCTGGCGCGCTACTGCCAGATCGATTACGACCGCGAAATGACGTTCGTCGCGCTGCAGGGCGAGGAGATGGTGGGCGAGGTACGCGCCGTGTGCGACCCGGACAATCTGCAGGCCGAGTTCGCCATCCAGCTCGCGCCGCGGTGGCAGGGCCGCGGGCTGGGCCGCCAGCTCATGGACACGCTGGTCGGATACCTGCGCACGCGCGGCACCCGCGAGATCATCGGCAGCTGCCTGCAAGAGAACGGCGCCATGGCGACGCTGGCGCGGCAGCTGGGGTTCAAGGTGGCGTCGGCCGCCGACGGCACCATGTCCTTGCGGCTGCCGCTGCGGCCTTGAGCCGGCGGCGGCGGCTATGCCGGCTTGAGCACCTCCCGCGGGTCCTCCGTGGTGGCGGTGGACACCACCTTGCCGTCGCGATCGAAGGTGACGGAAAAGACCTTGGCCGCCTGGCCATCGAGCCAGCGCCAGTCCCAACGCTCCTCGTCCGGCTTGAGGTCGTACCTCGCGGTGCTCGCGGGGCGGCCCAGGACGCGCCGCACCTGCGCGGTGTCCATGCCGGGCACGACCTTGGCGAACTCGCTGCGCGTGAGCACCTGGCGCAGCGCGCTCATCTTGCCGTCCGGGCCAATGGTGATCATGTAGGCCAGCTGGCCCTCGGGCTGGCGGCTGTACTCGAAGGTCGTGCTGCCATCGGGCTCGCTGTACGTGGCATGCGGCTGGCCGAACTGCTGGCGAACGCTGGCTTCGGTGGCCACGCCCTCTTCCAGCTGCTCGATGCGCTGCTGGTCGCAGCCGGCGAGCGCGAGCACGGCTGCGACCAGCGCCACGGCGGTCATCATTCTCGTCATTGGCATCGAACTCCTTGCGGTCACGGACAGGCAACGATTGTGCATGGCCACAACCGCAAAGCCAGGCGGCGACCAGGGAGCGCCCCGCTCTTTACTCGCGCCTGGACTCGTAGGCGTCGCGCACGCTCTGGCTGATGTAGGTGGTCAGGCCCCGGCCGGCACGGGCGAGCCGCTTCATCGCCTCGACCTGGACCCTGCCCGGCTTCGCATGGGTGTAGCGGTAGGTGCCGCCGTGCCGGAACCGGATCTCGATCGAGTCCGGCCCGATCGCATAGGCCACCACGCCGGCGCGGCCGCTGAGGTTGGCGTAGCGTTGCATGCGGAAATGGTAGCCGCGCGAACAGGCGGTGGACGTGCTCGCGCCGGACGGCCGCGACGCATGCCGTTGATGATCACTGATGCAGCGAAAGATCGTCCCGCCGGGCGCGCCCAGGGTTCCCGTCTCTCGTGGGCAAGCACGCAGGCCGGCGTGTGAAACGGTGCCTCCTCTGGCCGGGCGATCTCGCTCGGTCGAACATTCGCTTGCCCATGATGTCGGCGCCGGTCCGCTTCGGGGTGCTGCGAAGCAGGTCATTGACGGGGCCGGTCTCTCCCCCTGGTGCGAGCTTGAGGTTCTCGCGGAAACACTGCTGGCCGAGAATCCACGCCATCAGCGCGTCCCACTCTACGCCCAGTTCGTACTCGGGCTTGCCCATGGTTTCCTTCCGGTGGCATGGAGCCATCGAGGCCGAGTCCGATGTCGACGAATACCTTGCTCACGATCGTCCCCTCGCGGGGTGCGTCGAGCGAGCTGTCAGGCATCGCGCCGCACGGCAACAGGCACGGCGAATTGCTCGGCGGCCTGGGGCGATCCGTCAAGCTTCGTCCGGGCGTGCCTGTAGCAATCCGTACTGGCCGGCAAGACCACGCCGGCCTGGGCTGACTGCGTCCAGATGTGGGCGTCGATCGCGACCCAGTTCGGATCATCGAATGTCCCACGCGACAGGGCGAGGTACTGCGGCCAGCGCTCGAACTTCAGCGCGACGGTGGTGGCACACGTCGGGCAAGAATGAAGATAAACCGCTTTAGCACTGGTCTCGGAGGTGTGCGCGTAGATGTTGAATTTCCCACTGAGCTCGACAGCGTCGATGGGAAACACCGCATTCGCATACGAAGTGGAGCCGGTCATCCTCTGGCAGAAGCGACAGTGGCACACCAGCGCACATAGAGCAGAACCCCGCACCCGGTACCTGACTGCATTGCAGAGGCAGCCTCCCTCGTGAGTGAAGTCGGCCGACAGGGCGTCCGTTTCGATTGACTTGTCAGACATCGGCGCACTCTACCCCTGGCAGGCGAAACTGCTGACACGACGCGTCCACGCGTCCATCAGACCCGCCTTCGGCAAGAAAGTACCGTCCCTCGTTCAGGGCGTCAAGTCCGGACGGCAGTGCGCTCCAGGCATGCACGATCTCAGGCTTCACCGTGGATGGCGCATGACCAGCGGCAGGATTGCTCATGCGCACGTGGTAGCCTAAGCGGACGAGATCCAGGAGTTCAGCCTCTGTTCTCACGCGTTTCCCCTCAGGGTCATTCCTCGAGTTGGTCTTGTGGGCTTGAAAGTGACCATTCTCGTAGCGGTGCGGGACCAGAACAGTCCCGGCGCGCTTGCCTCGACTGACGATGTAGTGAAGCTTCTGTTTCATGGGTATCGTGCCGATGATGAGCAGAGTCAGTTTTGCTTACGCTCTAACGTAGAAGCGACCGGCGGACTGTAGGGGGGCGAATGCCCGCCGCAAGGACGTCTGCGTCGATTGCCATGTTAGATCTCATGGGGGCTGTCTGAATTTTTGTGTTCGAGGCGGTCAGAGACTTGTCCACGGCGGCGGGCGTCGCTTGCGACGGACGCACGCCGCGGTGGGCAAGTCGGTGCATCTTAAACAGCGGGCTTGGTGAATCGGTCTTCGTAGAGGATCGCGAACTGGTTCATGGCTTCCTTCCAATCCTTGGCGGCGCGCCCCCAGTCGGCTGTAATGTTTCGCAGCGCCAGCCAGAGCAACTTGCTGGCCACGTCGTCGCTGGGGAAGTGGCCTCGGCTCTTGATGATCTTGCGCAACTGCGAATTGATGCTCTCGATCGCGTTGGTCGTGTAGATCACACGGCGGATCTGCGGCGGGAACGCGAAGAAGGGGATCACGTGGCTCCAGGCCCGACGCCAGGCAGCCACGACGGTGGGGGAATTTCTGGCCCCGCGGCCGCGCTCGAAGGCGTGCAGCTCAGCTTCGGCGGCCTCCGCGCTGGCGGCCGTGTAGATCGGCCGCATTGCCGCAGCCAGCAGCTTGCGGTCCTTCCAGCTGGCGTAATCCAGGCTGTTGCGAATCAGGTGCACGATGCACGTCTGCAGGGTGGTGGCCGGGAACACCGCCGCCAGCGCCTCGGGCATGCCTTTGAGGCCGTCGGTGACGGCAATCAGGATGTCGCCGACCCCGCGAGTCTTCAGGTCGTTGAACACCTTCATCCAGAACTTGGCACCCTCGGTGCCTTCGATCCACAGGCCCAGGATGTCGCGGCTGCCGTCGGGCAGCACGCCCAGGGCCAAGTAGATCACCTTGTTGCGCACCACGGCGTCTTCCTTGATCTTCACGCGCAGCGCATCGAAGAAGACCACCGGGTACATCGGCTCCAGCGGGCGCGACTGCCAGGCCGTGACTTCGGCCATCACCGCCTCGGTGACCGAGCTGATGAACTCGGGCGACACCTCCACACCGTAGCTCTCCAGCAGGAAACCCTGGATCTCGCGCATCGTCATGCCGCGGGCGTACATGGCGATGATCTTGTCGCCGCGATGGCGGCGTTCTTCAACTTTGTCTTGCTGGGCATAACTGGTCCTCTCGGTCATGTTGTGCCTCGAACACAAAATTCAGGACAGGCTCATCTCATGCGGCGAGGTACTTCCGTGCCACGTATCAGCGTAGATGCCGACACTATCCTCTGGCAACATCGCATCCGCCAGAAAGGCCCTTCAACTCGCGCACCGCCACGAATGCACGTTTCGCCTTCCCGACTGTGAGCTCGCGTTCGAGCGCAGACAGCGGGATCCGGAAAGAAGTCTTCGTCAAACCTACCTCAGGCAAGACACTCTCTTTTGTCACGACCTCAGGCTTGGGATCCGCAATGTCGTTCCGAAAACCCCCAAGAAATTGGAGCGTAGTCCATGGCTCACTGTCGCCGTTCCGGGATATCTTCAGCCTCGCAACGAGAGAATCTAACTTCTCGTGCGGCCGGAGACGTTCGAACGTTGGGTAATCTGTCGCGACACGAGATCCCACAGCGTTCGCCAACCCCTCTACGGCCAGCGCGGTCTGCGCTGCATGTGGTGAGCAAAGAATGTGCGCTTTTCGTCCTTGCGGAAAAGCTGGACCTGGTTCATGAGATCTAACGTGACTTCAACCGCGCTCGCGTGAAATAACACTTTCTCGACCAAGCCATAGTTCCTCCGCCGCCCTCGCAAGTTGCTGAGTTATATCCGGTTCCCGCCAGGCCGGCCAATCCGCTGCTCCGACGAGCGGAACAGAATCAGCAAAACTGCCGCCTGCATCGATCCCCCGGGCTGCTGCGCGCGCCCGGTCCGCCGCGCAAGTGCTCGATTGCAGGGAATTTCTTGCACGTCCCGGTGCGCCAGGTGATGCGAAAACCAGGGCGCCGAGCGTGGCTTCCTGCTTCAACGACGCGCGCGTCGAGCGCGCCTGGCAAAGGCCGGCATGGATTGGATGGACACGCGGCCGATCGCCCGCACGCCAGGCGGTCCACCAGCGCCGCGCCAGTCATGCGCCTTTGGGCGGCGTGCATCCACCGGCGAGGCGGCGCGAGGCGCCGCCATCCTGCCTTCCCCGCACCTCACTCGCGGAGAAAAACCAGATTCACCACCAGGATCGTCCCCACCGCCCCAACCGAAAACAGCATCCCCGCCATGTACAGGTAAACCGCCACCGCCGTGCGCCGATAGACCCTGGTCCGGCTCATGTCCTGCGCCGCGCGTGCAATGGCCTTCATCGACCTGGACTCCAGCTCGGGGCTGTCCAGCAGTGCCCGCACCGCGGCGCCGAAGCCGAAGGCGACCGCCGTGGAGCCGAGCATCCAGTACATGGCCATGACCAGCAGCATGCCGCTGGTGCCCAGGGCGATGGACAACAGCGCGCAGCCGACGCCGGCAGCGGCCGCCCGGGCCCGGCTGGTTTCCCTCATCCAGGGCTCTTGGCGCTGGCCGTCTCCCCCACCGGCACCGCCACCGTGAACGTCGTCCCCTCGCCTTCCTTCGACTGGACATGCACCGTGCCACCATGGGCCCGCGCGATCTCGCGCACGATGTACAGGCCCAGCCCGACCCCGCGCCCGCCGACGTTCTGGTCGTCGCCGCGCACCATGGGCTCGAACAGGCGCGGGATGAGGTCGGCCGGGATCGGCGCGCCTTCGTTGTGCACGCTCAGCCGGAACACGCCCAGGCTGCTGCCGGTGCTCACCGTCACCGGACGGTCCGGCGCGCCGTAAGCCACCGCGTTGCCCACCAGGTTGCCCAGCGCCTGGGCCATGCGGTCGGCGTCCGCGGCGGCGCTGCCCGGCCCGGACTGCACGTGCCGGATGGTGCGGTCCGGAAAAGCGATCGACAGCTCGTTGACCGCTTCGCTGGCCAGCGCATGCAGGTCCAGCGGTTCCTTGCGCACCGCCAGCCCGCGTCCCACACGCGCCTGCGTGAAGTCCAGCAGTTCCGAGATCAGCCGCCGCGCCCGGCCCGCCGAACGCAGCACGCGGTCGACCACCAGGCGCTGCTGCTGCGACAGCGGTGTGCGCGTGAGCAGCTGCGCGCTCATGTCGATGGCCGACAACGGGTTGCGCAGGTCGTGGCTCACGATGCCCACCATCTGTTCGGCGAACAGCGCGCGGTCCTGCGCTTCCGCGTGCCGCCGCACGGCGTCGGTCACGTCCTGCAGGATGCCGGTGAAGTGGATCAGCCGCCCGCCTTCGAAGAATGCGCGGCCCGACGACGCCACCACGCGCTCGGCGCCGTCCGCGCCGCGCAGGCGGTAGCGGCAGCGGTAGGTGCCGTCGCCGTCGGACAGCAAGGCGATGCCCAGGGCCGCCGCCTCGATGGGCCGGTCATCGGGTGCGATCGCTTCCATGAAGCGCGCGGCGTCCACGCGTTCGGTCGCCGCCAGCCCGAGCAGCCGGCCCACGCCCTCCTCGTAGCGGCGCTCGCCCGTAGCCGGATCGAGGTCCCAGCCGTACAGGTCGGCCGACTCCAGCGCCAGCCGCAGCCGCTCTTGCGCCAGCGCCAGCGCGCGCTGGCCTTCGGCGTGGCGGGCGGCGAGGTCTTCCGCGCGGCGGCGCTGTGCCAGCAGCTCGCCTTCGTACTTGTGCCGGTCCTCGGCCAGGAACACCGACGCATGCAGCATCTGCTGGCCGTCCCAGTGCCGCTCCACGGCATTGAGCATCACCGGGACGGTCACGCCGTCCTTGCGGCGCAGGTCCAGCTTCACCTCGGCCACGGAGCCTTGCATGCGCAGCAGTGGCGCCAGGTGGGTCTGGTGGAAGATGCGCCCGCCCATGGTCAGCAGGTCCTGGAAGCGCATCTGCTCGAGCAAGTCGGCCGGCTCGTATTTCAACCAGCGGCACAGCGTGCGGTTCACGTGCAGCAGGTGCCCCTTGTCGCCGGCCACCAGCAGGCCGCAAGGCGCGGAGTCGTACAGCCCTTCGGCGCCGGGCAGCCCGGCCGATTGCATGGCCTCAGGTCCCGGCGAGGAACTCTTCGATCGCCTCCACGCTGGCGCTGGGCGCGCTCAGGTGCGGGCAATGGCCCACGTTGTCGATCACCCGCAGCTTGCTGTTGGGAATCACCTTGTGCATGTACTCGCCCACCGCCACCGGGGCGATCAGGTCGTCGCTGCATTGCAGGATCAGCGTCGGCGCCTGCAGCCGCGGCAGGTCGCGCCGGTGGTCCGACAGGAACGTGACGCGGGCGAAGTGCTTGGCGATCTCGGGGTCGGTGCGGCAAAAGCTGTTGGTCAGCTCCAGCCCCAGTTCTGGCTGGTCCGGCGCGCCCATGATGGCCGGGGCCATGTTGCTCGACCAGCCCAGGTAGTTGCTCTCCAGCGACTCGAGCAGCGAGTCGATGTCGCCGCGCTCGAAGCCGCCGAAGTAGTCGCCGTCGTTGATGTAGCAGGGCGACGGCCCCACCATCACCTGGGCAGCGATCATCTGCGGGCAGCGCAGATTGGCCAGCAGGCCGATCATGGAACTGACCGAATGGCCGACGAAGATGGCCGGCTCCTGCGCCACCTCCCGCAGCACCTCGCAGACATCGTCGGCGTGACCTTGCAGCGTGCCGTAGCGCTCCTTGTCGTAGGCCGACAGCTCGGAGTTGCCGCTGCCCACCAAGTCCAGCAGGATCACCTGGTAGCGGTCGGCGAAGTGCGGTGCCAGCAGCCGCCACATGTGCTGGTCGCAGCCGAAGCCGTGCACGAACACCATCGGCTGGCCGGTGCCTTGCACCATCACGTTGTTGCGCTTCAAGACGGACATCGCTTGTTCCTCCAGAGGGCAATGAGTATGCCCAGCCGTATGCCCGCGGCCAGGGTGCCGCGCTGATTTGTAGAACTTGTCCTACACCCGCCAGCACCGCGGTTTCGGTTCCGAATTCCTTCTTGCGACGCGACGGTCGGGTCAATCGCCCACGCCAACTCGGCCGGATGGCGTCAAGGTGCGCGCGCAGTCCGGTGCAATCATCTTTGGATGCTCCCCTTCCAGCAAGCCCGGCACCAATTGCGCGCCGGCTCCGTCCGCTTGCGCACCCTCGCTGCCCATACCTCGACCGTGGTGTGGCACACCGCCCCTGACGGCTCGGTCCGGCATGGCAATCCGTCCTGGGAAGCATTCACCGGCCAGACCGAGGCGCAGTACTTCGGCTGGGGCTGGGTCGATGCCATCCACCCCGACGACCGCGCGGACATGCTCGCCGCCTGGCGGGCCGCCGTGCAGTCCCGCGCCGTGGTCGAGATGAGCTACCGGCTGCGCCGTGCCGACGGCGCCTATCGCCAGGTGTTGGCGCAGGGCGCGCCGGTGTTCGAGGGCAAGCTGCTGCGCGAGTGGGTCGGCGTCAGTGTCGACGTCACGGCCAGCCGGCAGGCGGAGGTCGCCTTGCGCCGCAGCGAGGAGCGCTTCCGCTTTCTCGACCAGCTCGGGCAGGCCACGCGGGGCCAGACCGAGGCCACCGAAGTGATGGCCACCACCGCCCGCCTGCTGGGCGAGTACCTGGGCGCGAGCCGCTGCGCCTATGCGGACGTCGACGCGGACAGCAACCGCTTCACCGTCCGCAACGACTGGACGGCCGCCGGCATCGCCAGCAGCGCCGGGGTCTATGCCCTGGACCTGTTCGGCCCGCAAGCCACCTCCAGGCTTAGGCGCGGCCGGCACCTGCTGGTGCGCGACATCGACCGTGAGCTGGGCGACGACAGCGGCGGCCGCATGTTCAACGCCATCGGCATCAAGGCCATCATTTGCGCCGGGCTGGTCAAGGGCGATCGGCTGGTGGCGATGATGGCGGTGCACCAGGACACGCCGCGCGACTGGACCGAGCAGGAAGTCGCGCTGGTGCAGGAGGTGGTGGAGCGCTGCTGGGCCCACATCGAGCGCGTGCGGGACGCCGCGATGCTGCGCGAGCAGGACCAGCGCAAGGACGAATTCCTGGCCACGCTGGCGCACGAGCTGCGCAATCCGCTGGCGCCCGTCAAGTACGCCACCGCCATCCTGCGCGGCGCCCGCGACCCGGCCCAGGCGGCGCGGGCCCAGGACGTCATCGACCGGCAGGTGACCCAGATGGCCAGGCTGATCGACGACTTGCTGGACCTGTCGCGCATCAACCGCGGCCTGATCCAGCTGCAGCGCGCGCGCCTGCGCGTGGCGGACGTGATGGAGCAGGCACTGGAGGCGGCACGGCCGGCCATCGAAGCGGCGCGGCATCGGCTGCTGCTGCAGCTGCCGGCCGACGACCTGTGCATCGACGCCGATGCCACCCGGATGGTGCAGGTGGTGGGCAACCTGCTGGGTAACGCCGCCAAGTACACACCCGACGGCGGGGAGATCCGCCTGTCGGCGCAGCGCGAAGGCGGCTCGGTGGTGCTGGAGGTGGCCGACAACGGCATCGGCATCCCGCCGCAGGACCAGTGCTTGCTGTTCCAGCGTTTCACGCAGCTGCCGCACAGCGCGGCCCGCGCCAAGGGTGGGCTGGGCATCGGGCTGTCCCTGGTGCGCACGCTGGTGGAGATGCACGGGGGCAGCATCACCGCGTCCAGCGCGGGCCTGGACGCGGGCAGCACCTTCACCGTGCGCCTGCCGCTGGCCGCCGCTGTCGCCGCGGCGCCCGAGGCCTGCACCAGGGACGGGACGGCGGCGGGCACGGCGGCCCGCGTGCTGGTGGTGGAGGACAACGTGGACGGGCGCGAGATGCTGGTGTCCTTGCTCGAGAGCCTGGGCTACGAGGTGGCGTGCGCCGGCGACGGCCCGCAGGCGCTGGAACGCGCCGCCGCCTTCGATCCGCAGGTAGTCCTGCTCGACCTGGGCCTGCCTGGCATGGACGGGGTCGAGGTCTGCCGCCGCCTGCGCCGCCTGCCGCGGCTGGACCGCGCCTTCATCCTGGCGCTGACCGGCTGGGGCGCCGAGCGCGACCG
Source organism: Ramlibacter sp. (assembly GCF_028292805.1). GTDB lineage: Bacteria > Pseudomonadota > Gammaproteobacteria > Burkholderiales > Burkholderiaceae_C > Ramlibacter. The sequence continues at coordinate 31,504 of NZ_JAQGLS010000224.1, forward strand.
CGCCCGCACGGCGCAGGCCGGCTTCGACGCCCACCTGACCAAGCCGCTGGAGCCGCAGGCCTTGCTGCAGGCGCTGGCGCGCTACACGGCCGCCTGGCCACGACGGCAACCGGCGCCGGCCGGCTGACGGCAGCAGTCCTACACGGCGCCGGGGCGGTTTGCGGGATGATCGGGTTTCCACAAACCGCGGGATGCAAAACGATGGCCCTGCCGCATGCGCGACACCTCGACGTGATCAACGTCGCCCCACTGGGCGAGAAGCTGGCCGAATCGGTCAGCACCAGCCTGATCAAGACCGACCGCATCCAGCTGCTGCACATGGTGCTGGCGGCGCACCAGGACCAGCCGCAGCACCACGTCGACGAGGAATGCACCATCCACTGCCTGGAAGGCGAAGTCGAGGTGGTCATGGGCTCGGGCGTCCGGCGGCTGGGCGCAGGCAGCGTGGTCGTGTTGCCGGCCGGGCAGCAGCATGGGCTGCGGGCCCGCACCAACTGCGCGGTGCTGGTCACGCTGCTGCTGCACGGCGGCGATGCGGGAGACGGCGGCGGATCGGGCTCGCAGCGCGCCTGAGACAAGAGGGAGCAGCCCGCTTAGTGCGTTGCCACGTCCCGGCTCAGCTCCTGACAGTACGCCACCAGCGCCTCCATGTCGAAGGTCTTGTCGAACACCGCGTCGGCCCCGGCTTGCGCGGCGTGCGCGCGCACCGGGTCACGGGTGTAGTTGGACAGCACCACGGCGCGCTGGTGCGGCTTGCGGTCGCGGCAGTGGCGCAGCACCTCGAAGCCGTGGCCCTTGGCCAGGAACAGGTCGACCAGCGCCAGGTCCCAGTCGTCCGGATGCGCGGCCAGCCAGTCGCCGGCCTGCTGGGCCGAGGCGGCGACCTGCACCACCTGCGCCCCGGGGACGGCCTCCAGGGTCTGCCGCACCTGCTCCTGGATCACGATGTTGTCCTCGACGAGAAAGACCTTCACGTTGGCACGCACCGATGTTGTTGTTGACCAGTGCATCCTCTCCTGTCGCGTGAACCGGCCTTGTAGGAGGCCAGCCAATCCTGGGCTAGACGTTCATGACGGAAACTGCGCGGGCGTTCAGGTACGCCTCCAGCGCCTCCGGCCCGCCTTCGGAGCCGTAGCCCGAATCCTTGATGCCGCCGAACGGCATCTCGGCGCTGGGCATGGCCGGCATGTTGATCCACAGCATGCCCACTTCCACCTTGCGCGAGAGCAGGTCGGCGTTCCTGAGCGACTTGGTGAAGGCATAACCGGCCAGCCCGAACGAAAGCCGGTTGGCTTCGGCGATGGCTTCATCCAGCGTGTTGAAGCTGCGGATGGCGGCCACCGGGCCGAACGGCTCGTCGTTGAACACCTTGGCGCCCAGCGGCACGTCCATGAGCACCGTCGGCTCCCAGAAGTTGCCGGTGTCGCCGATGCGCTTGCCCCCGGCCAGCACCTGCGCCCCGTGCTTGACGGCGTCTTCATGGAACTCGGCCATTGCCGTGAGGCGGCGCGGATTGGCCAGCGGGCCCATCTGCGTGCCTTCGGCCAGGCCGTCGCCCACCTTCAGGCCGCTGGCGTACTTGGCCAGCGCCTGCGCGAACTCGTTGCGGATGCTCTCGTGCACCAGGAAGCGCGTGGGCGCGATGCAGACCTGGCCGGCATTGCGGAACTTGGCGGCGCCGGCGCACTTGACCGCCAGCGCGATGTCGGCGTCCTCGGCCACGATCACCGGGGCGTGGCCGCCCAATTCCATCGTCACACGCTTCATGTGCTGGCCGGCCAGCCCTGCCAGCATCTTGCCCACCGGGGTCGAGCCGGTGAAGGTGATCTTGCGGATCACCGGGTGCGGGATCAGGTAGCTGGAGATCTCGGCGGGGTCGCCGTAGACCAGGCCGAGCACGCCGGGCGGCAGGCCGGCATCGGCGAACGCCTTGACCAGGGCGGCGGGGCCGGCCGGGGTTTCCTCCGGCGCCTTGACCAGCATCGAGCAGCCGGCGGCCAGCGCGGCGCCGACCTTGCGCACCACCTGGTTGATCGGGAAGTTCCAGGGCGTGAAGGCGGCGACCGGGCCGACCGGGTCCTTGAGCACCATCTGGCGCACGGCCAGGTTCCAGCGCGACGGCACGATGCGGCCGTAGACGCGCATGCCTTCGTCGGCGAACCATTCGATGATGTCGGCCGCGGCCATGGCCTCGCCCTTGGCCTCGGCCAGCGGCTTGCCGTTTTCCTGCGTCAGGTGCGGCGCGATCTCGGCGGCCCGCTCGCGCATCAGGCCGGCGGCCTTGCGCATGATCTTGTTGCGGTCGGCGGCGGTCATGTCGCGCCAGGTCTCGAAGCCCTTCTGGGCGGCCGCCAGCGCGCGGTCCAGGTCGGCCTTGCCGGCATGCGCCACGCGGCCGATTTCCTTGCCGGTGGACGGATTGAAGACGGCCAGGCTGCGGCCGTCGGCCGCGTCCTGCCATTCGCCGTTGATGAAGAGCTGGGTGTTGGGGTAGGTCATCGCGGTCCTCGTGCGCAGTGCGCGGTTCGGCGCCGGAGCAACAGGCCCGGCTCACTCGCGATTATGCGACGCCATCAGGGGCGGCTTCGCCACCCGCGCATGCGGAGCGGATCACTCAATCCTCGCCCATGTGCAGCCAGTCTTCTTCGGGCAAGGCCTGCATGAACGCCATTGCGCTTTCCAGCACGCCTTCGCGGTTGGCCCACTCGACCTGCTCGCGAAAGCACAGCCGCTTGGTCAGCGGCGGGGTGACGCTCCAGGCCTGGCCGGTCACCGGCGGCGGCGGCATCTGCGAGCCGCGCAGGGTCTTGCGCGGTGGCAGCAGTGCGAAGAACTGGACCCAGCGCTCGGGCCGGGGGCAAACCCGGTTGTTGCGGCGTGCCACCAGCATGGCGGACTCCAGCGAGAACAGGGGTTGCTGCTCGGCCCGGCGAGCACCGCGCAAGGCACCGCTCACGCTGTTGCTCAAGGGACGCGTCTTGGCCCAGCCGGCCGCCTCGCTGGCCGACAAGCTGGCGCCGACGGAGGCCGGCGCGGTGTCGGCGAAGCGGTTGTCGTGCTGGCGCGAGATCTCGGAGAACAAGGCCCAGGCGGAATCGCCGCTGGTCTCCTTGGCCTCGGGGACCGGGATGGCGTCGCCGCGCGCGTACAAGTCGAGCGTGCCGGAAGCCGGTGGTTTGGAGTCGCTGCCTGCCATGTCGAAAAAACTCTCTCTTGCCTCCATGCGCATGCGGAACACCAGGGCCGGGTCAGTCCAGGTTCGGACCTGGGGAACGCCGACGCACGGTGCAGGCGACCTCCCCAGGGTAGTCAAAAGCAGACGGCCGGGGGAAACCCTGAGCTGCCGACCGTGAAAAACCACCGCAATCACTACACTGCGGGCGATGCCAACCATCCCCACGCCCGCCGGATCCCCCAGGTCATTGTCGGGCCTGCTGCCGTTCGTGCGGCCTTATCGCGCCCAGATCCTGCTGGCGGTGGTCTTCCTGCTGCTGGCCGCGGTTGCAATGCTGCTGTTTCCGGTGGCGCTGCGGCGGATGATCGACGAAGGCCTCAGCGGCCAGGCCGGCAACCGGCTGGTCGCGCTGCGCCAGTACTTTCTCATGCTGTTCGGGGTGGCGGTGGCGCTGGGCCTGTTTTCCGCCGGTCGCTTCTACCTGGTCAGCTGGATCGGCGAGCGGGTGACGGCGGACGTACGCACCGCAGTCTACGCGCACGTGCTGGAGCAGAGCCCGGAGTTCTTCGAGCGCACCCAGACCGGCGAGGTGCTGTCGCGGCTGACCACCGACACCACGCTGGTGCAGACCGTGGTCGGCTCGTCCTTCTCGATGGGGCTGCGCAACCTGGTGATGGGCGTCGGCGCGCTGGTCATGCTGGTGGCGACGCACCCTTACGTGATGTCGATCGTGCTGCTGGTGCTGCTGCTGGTGGTGTTGCCGGCGATGTTGTTCGGGCGCCGGGTGCGGCGCCTGTCGAGCGCCAGCCAGGGCCGGGTGGCCGACTCCAGCGCGATCGCGGCGGAGGTGCTGAACGCGGTGCCGGTGGTGCAAAGCTACGCCGCCGAGTCGCGCGAGGCCCAGCGCTTTCGGCTCGCCACGGAACACGCGTTCCGCACCGGCGTGCGCCGCACCCGCGCCCGCGCCGTGCTGGTCGCCTTCGTGATCATCGCCAACGCCGCATTGATGCTGTGGGGCCTGTACCAGGGCACCGAGGGCGTGCTGCGCGGCCAGATCACCGCCGGCCAGCTCGGGCAGGCGGCCCTCTACGTGGGCATCTTCGCCGGCGCCGTGGCCGTGCTGGGCGAGGTCTACGGCGAGCTGCTGCGCGCGGCCGGCGCCACCGAGCGCCTGATGGAGCTGCTGGCCAGCCGCTCGCCGGTCACGTCGCCGGCCCACCCTGCCTTGCTGTCAGCGGTCGGCGCCGGCAGCGCGGTGGCGATGCAAGGCGTGCGTTTCCACTATCCCTCGCGGCCGGCGACGCCGGCGCTGGCGGACTTCAACCTGTCGGTGCGGCCCGGCGAGACGGTGGCGCTGGTCGGCCCCAGCGGGGCCGGCAAGACCACGGTGTTCCAGCTGCTGCTGCGCTTTTACGATCCGCAGCAAGGCGGCATCGCGCTGGATGGCGTGGCTATCGCTTCGCTGCGGCTGCAGGACTTGCGCGGCCGCATCGGTGTGGTGCCGCAGGAGCCGGTGGTGTTTTCCACCTCCGCTATGGAGAACATCCGCTACGGCCGGCCGGATGCCAGCGACGAGGAGGTGCTGGCGGCGGCGCGCGACGCCTTTGCCCACGATTTCATCCTGGCGCTGCCTGAGGGCTACCAGACCTTCCTGGGCGAACGCGGAGTGCGCCTGTCGGGCGGCCAGCGCCAGCGCATCGCGATCGCCCGCGCCATGCTCAAGAACCCGCCGCTGCTGCTGCTGGACGAAGCCACCAGCGCACTGGATGCGCAAAGCGAACGGATGGTGCAGGCGGCGCTGGAGCGGGCCATGCGCAACCGGACCACGCTGGTGATCGCGCACCGGCTGGCCACGGTGCAGCAGGCCGACCGGATCGTGGTGCTGGACCACGGGCGGATCGTCGAGTCGGGAACGCACGACGAACTGATGGCGGCCGGCGGCCTCTATGCGCGGCTGGCGGGGCTGCAGTTCATGGTTTAGGCCGGTGGTCAGGGTTTGGTCTTTCCCAAGACCCTGGCCCCTGTGCCTATTGCAACGGCCCCTTCAGGCCCCTGGGCACCGGCAGCGGCAGCACCGAGATGCCCTCTTCCAGCAGCGCCTCGGTTTCCTCGCGCGAAGCCTGGCCGCGGATGCCGCGCTCGCCGGTCTCGCCGTAATGGATCTTGCGCGCTTCCTCCGCGAAGCGCTCGCCCACGTCCTCGGTGTTGGCCAGCACGTGGCGCACCATCTTCATCAGCGCCGCCTGCATGGTGGCGTCCGGCGTGGCCATCACTTCCTGTTTTTGCGCGACCGGCTTGCCGTCCGGGGCCGGCGCGCCGAGGTTCAGGCGCGGCGCGCTCGGCAGCTTGGCCACCTGCGCGTCGCCACACAGGGGGCACGTGAGCAGCCCGCGCGCCAGCTGGTCCTGGAAGTCGTCTTCCGAGCCGAACCAGCCTTCGAAGCCGTGACCGGACGCGCATTGCAGGTTGAGGACCTTCATGCAGCCACAGATGGGGTCTGCCAGTCGAGTTTCCAGGTGCCGGCGATCACGTTCTGCACCCACAGCGCCGCGGCCAGGGTCTTGGAATCGGCGACCTTGCCGTCGCGGCACCAGCCCAGGAACTCGTCGGGGGTGGCGGTGAAGACGTCGAGGAACTCGTCCTGGTCCAGCTGCGCACCCTTGAGTTCCAGGCCGCGGGCGAACCAGATCTCGATGGCCTCGTCCGAGTACGCCACCGTGGGATACATCGTGAAGGCATAGGCCCACTCGCGCGCCACGTAGCCGGTTTCCTCCAGCAGCTCGCGCCGGCCGCAAGCCAGGGCGAGCTCGCCGGCATCGAGCTTGCCAGCCGGGAACTCGATCATCACGCCGCCGGCCGCATGGCGGTACTGCCGCTCCAGCACCAGCCGGCCGTCGTCCAGGATGGGGACCACGGCCACCGCGCCCGGGTGCAGCACGTACTCACGGGTGGCGAAACGGCCGTTGGGAAGCTTGACCGTGTCACGCACGACGTGCAGGAAGCCGCCACGCAGGATTTCCTCCCGCTCCGTGGTTTCCTCGATCAGGTGGCTGTCGTCGCCCATGGTTATTTCCTGTGCTTGGCGAGGTAACGCCACACGAAGCCGGGAAAAGCGAAGGTCAGGAACAGGGCCCCGGTGATGGCGAAGAACTCCCACTTTTGCGGGGCGATCTGGCCGGCATTCTGCTCCAGCAGCATACCGACGCCGCCGACCACGAAGTACAGCACCACCAGTTCGAGCAGCCGCACCGGCAGCGACTTGCCGCGCGCCAGCCTGACCACCCCCAGCAGCCGCTGGCTCACGAAGGGCAGGTTGGCCGCGGCGAACGCCAGCACGATCACCAGCCAGATGGAAGCGGTCTGCGACATCACGGGGTGGGCATCAGCTGCCCAGGGTCTTGAGGATCGCCTGCGCGCACAGCGTCAGCAGGCCGCCCGGCAGGATGCCCAGGATCAGCACCAGGGCGCCGTTGACTGTCAGCACCACCCGCACGTCCAGCGGCGCGGTGACGGTGGTGGCGGTGATGGGGGCGTCGAAGTACATCACCTTGACCACCCGCAGGTAGTAGAAGGCCGCCACCAGCGACATCAGCACGGCGTAGATCGCCAGGCCCAGGTAGAACCCGCTGCCGGTCGCGATCAGCGCGTCCAGCACCACCAGCTTGCCGTAAAAGCCCACCAGCGGCGGCACGCCGGCCAGCGAGAACAGGCAGATGGCCATGATGCCGGCGTACAGCGGGCTGCGCTGGTTCAGGCCGGCCAGGTCGGCGATCTCGTCGGACTCGAAGCCTTCACGGGCCAGCAGCAAGATCACGCCGAAGCTGGCCAGCGTGGTCAGCACGTAGGTGATGACGTAGAACATCGCCGCGCTGTAAGCCGCCTGGGCGTTCAGCGTGTTGCCGTTGGCCACGCCGGACGCCAGGCCCAGCAGCACGAAGCCCATCTGGCCGATGGTCGAATAGGCCAGCATGCGCTTGAGGTTGGTCTGCGCGATGGCCGCCAGGTTCCCGATGAACAGCGAGGCGACCGCCAGCACCACCAGCATCTGCTGCCAGTCGACCGCCAGCGGGATCATCCCTTCGACCAGCAGCCGGATCGCGATCGCGAACGCGGCCAGCTCGGGCGCGCTGCCGATCATCAGCGTGACCGCCGTGGGCGCGCCCTGGTAGACGTCCGGGATCCACATGTGGAACGGCGCGGCGCCCAGCTTGAAGGCCAGCCCGGCGACGATGAACACCAGGCCGAACACCAGCACGGTCGGCTTGACCTGACCGGTGCCGATGACCTTGAACACGGTCTCGATCTCGAGCGAGCCGGTGGCCCCGTACAGCATCGACAGGCCGTACAGCAGGAAACCGCTGGCCATCGAGCCCAGCACGAAGTACTTCATCGCCGCCTCGCTGGCGGTGGCGTTGTCGCGCCGCAGCGCCACCAGCGCGTAACTGGACAGCGTGAGCAACTCCAGCCCCAGGTAGATCACCAGGAAGTTGCTGCCCGAGATCATCACGTTGATGCCCAGCAGCGAGAACATCGCCAGCGTGAACAGCTCGCCGCCGCGCAGCATGTCGCGGTCGCCCGCGTACGGGCGGCCGTACACCAGGCAGACCATCATGGCGATGGCGGAGAAGCACTTGAGCCAGTTGCCCATGGGGTCGCTGACCACCATCTTGTTGAAGGCGTACAGCGTGTCGCCGCGCATGGCGAAGTCGGCGCTGAACCAGGCGACCACGGCGAGCGTCGCCATGGTGAGCCAGTAGGTCAGGTTGCGCAGGCGGGTCTTCACGCCAAGGTCGACCAGCGCCACGATGCATGCCATCACCAGCAGCAGGATCTCGGGCGAGACGACGATCAGGCTCAGTTTGTCGATCATTTTGAAATTGCTCGCTGCCCGGTCACAGCTTGCTGGCCGCGACGTGCTTGAGGAAGTCGGCCACCGACACGTTCATGATGTCGGTGAAGGGTTTCGGGTGGATGCCCATGTACAGGACGGCCGCGGCCAGCAGGCCCAGCATCAGGAACTCGCGCGCGCCGATGTCGGTGAGCGCGCGCACGTTGTCGTTGGCGACCGGGCCGAAGTAGACCCGCTTGACCATCCACAGCGAGTACGAGGCGCCCAGGATCAGCGCCGTGGCGGCGCCCGCGCCGATCCAGAAGTTGTACTTCACGGCGCCCAGGATCACCATCCACTCGCCGACGAAGCCTGCCGTGCCGGGCAGGCCGGCGTTGGCCATGGAGAACAGCACGGCGAAGGCGGTGAAGTTCGGCATGGTGTTGGCGACGCCGCCGTAGTCCGCGATCATGCGCGAGTGCATCCTGTCGTACAGCACGCCGATGCACAGGAACATGGCGGCCGAGACGAAGCCGTGGGCGATCATCTGCACGATGCCGCCGACCGTGCCGAGGTCGTTGAAGATGAAGAAGCCGAGCGTGACGAAGCCCATGTGGGCGACCGACGAATAGGCCACCAGCTTCTTCATGTCCTTTTGCACCATCGCCACCAGCCCGACGTAGATCACGGCCGTCAGCGACAGGGCGATCATCAGCCAGGCCCACTCGCGCGCGGCGTCCGGCGCGATCGGCATGGAGAAGCGCAGAAAGCCGTAGGCGCCCAGCTTGAGCATGATGGCCGCCAGCACGGCGGAGCCGCCGGTGGGCGCTTCCACGTGGACGTCAGGCAACCAGGTGTGCACCGGCCACATCGGCACCTTCACCGCGAAAGCGGCGAAGAAGCCGAAGAACAGCAAGGTCTGCGACAGCCCCGACAGCGGCAGCTTGTGCCAGGTCAGGATGTCGAAGCTGCCGCCCGACTTGGAGTACAGGAACACCAGCGCCACCAGCATCAGCAGCGAGCCGAGCAGCGTGTAGAGGAAGAACTTGAACGCCGCGTAGATCTTGTTGGGCCCGCCCCAGATGCCGATGATCAGGTACATCGGGATCAGCGTCGCTTCGAAGTAGGTATAGAACAGGTTGCCGTCGAGCGCGCAGAACACGCCGATCATCAGCCCCGAGATGATCTGGTAGGCGCCCATGTACTGGTTGACGCGCTCGGTGATCACCTCCCACGCCGAGATGATCACCACCACGGTGATGAAGGCGGTGAGCAGCACGAACCAGAACGAGATGCCGTCCAGGCCCAGGTGGTAGCTGACGTTGAAGCGCGCGATCCAGGGCGCCTTCTCGACGAACTGCATCGCGGCGGTGCCGGTGTCGAAGCGGCCATACAGCGGCAGCGTCACCAGGAAACCGAGGAGCGAGCCGATCAGCGCCACCCAGCGGACGGTGCGCGCCTGGTCGTCGCGGCCGAAGGCCAGCAGCACGCAGCCGAAGACGATCGGCGTCCAGATCGCGAGGCTCAGGAGTCCCATGTTCATTGTTCTTGTTCCCCTACTTCTTCAGCCACTCTTGGACCATGGGCCAGCTGACGAAGTACGTCATGAGCACGACCACGCCCAGCAGCATGGCGAAGGCGTAGTGATAGATGTAGCCGGATTGCACCCAGCGGATCACGCCGGCGAACTTGCCGATGAGACGCGCGCTGCCGTTGACGAACACGCGTTCGATGACGGCCTCGTCGCCACCCTTCCAGAGGCCCCGGCCGAGGCCGCGCGCCGCCGGCGCGAGCACGTTCTCGTTGAACCAGTCCATGTAGTACTTGTTGTCCAGCAGCTTGTAGAGCGGCTGCACGCGGCGCTGGATCGCGCTGATCGGCGCCATCGTGAGCCTGCTGGTCACGCTGCCGCTCTACAGCCAGTTC
>NZ_JAQGLS010000239.1 GCF_028292805.1 Ramlibacter sp.
ATGATCGCGATGGACGACGCCGACGTCATGCTCGCGGGCGGCGCCGAGGGCACCGTCTGCCCGCTCGGGATCGCCGGGTTCGCGCAGGCGCGCGCGCTGTCGACCAACTTCAACGACACCCCGGAAAAGGCATCGCGGCCCTATGACCGCGACCGCGACGGATTCGTGATGGGCGAAGGCGCGGGTGTGCTGGTGCTCGAGGAATACGAGCATGCCAAGGCGCGCGGCGCCAGGATCTACGCGGAAGTCGCCGGTTTCGGCATGAGCGCCGATGCCTTCCACATGACCGCGCCCGACATCGACGGCCCGCGCCGTTCCATGGTGTCGGCCCTGCGCGACGCCGGCGTGAACGCCGACCAGGTGAACTACCTCAACGCGCACGGAACGTCCACGCCGCTGGGTGACCTGAACGAGACCAATGCCATCAAGGCCGCCTTTGGCGAATCGGCGAAGAAGCTGGTGGTCAATTCCACCAAGTCGATGACAGGCCACCTGCTGGGCGGCGCCGGCGGCATTGAATCGGTCTTCACCGTGCTGGCGATTCACCACCAGAAGAGCCCACCCACGATCAACATCTTCAACCAGGACCCCGAGTGCGACCTGGACTACTGCGCGAACACCGCACGCGACATGAAGATCGACGTCGCGCTGAAGAACAACTTCGGCTTCGGCGGCACCAACGGCTCGCTGGTGTTCAAGCGGATCTGAGCGTCCGCTCGGCGTCCGTTTCTTTCCCCGGCATGCACGCAGCCCCATCGGCAAGTTATCCGGTGGGGCGCAGCCGTTTCGCGCTGGTCGCCATCGCGCTGGCCTGGCTGGCGGCGCTGGCCGGCGCGGTCGCCTGGACGCTGTCCGCGGATGAACCCGGCTGGCGGCAGGCGCTGGCCTGGGGCGGCGTCGCCGCCTGCGGCATGCTGGCCGGCGCGGCCTGGCTGCGTTCGCCGGCCGGCACGCTGGCCTGGGACGGCGGCGGCTGGCTCTGGACACCGGCGCAGGGCGCCACCGAAGGCGGCCACCCCGAAGTGGCGCTGGATCTGCAGTCACGCCTGCTGCTGCGGTGGGCGGCCGACGGCGGGGCCGTGCGCTGGCTGACGGCGGAGCGCCTGGCCGCGGCCGACCACTGGGATGCGCTGCGCCGTGCGGTATATTCGCGCCCCGGCACCCACGCACCGCATGGGGCACCGCCGCCGGTGGCCTGACGATGACCAAGACGCCTCCCGCCGCTCCCCCTCCTTCCCCGTCCGACACCGACCTCCAGCTGGTGGAGCGCACGGTCGCGGGCGACCAGAAGGCGTTCGAGCTGCTGGTGATCAAGTACCGGCGCCGCATCGAGCGGCTGATCGGGCGGATGGTGCGCGACTCCGACCTGGTGGAAGACATCGCCCAGGAGACCTTCATCCGGGCCTACCGGGCGCTGGCCCAGTTCCGCGGCGAAGCCCAGTTCTACACCTGGCTGTACCGCATTGCCGTCAACACCGCGAAAAAAGCCTTGGTCGACATGCGTCGCGATCCGGTGGTTTCCGAAAGTTCCCTCAAAGGAGGTGACGATGACGACGAAACTTCCGGCGTCGAGAACGAACTAACCACCTCCGAGACGCCGGAAACGGTGCTCGCCGCGAAGGAAATCGCGGCCACGGTGAACGCGGCCATGGAGGCGTTGCCGGACGAATTGCGGCAGGCTGTCACGCTGCGCGAGATCGAAGGCCTGAGCTACGAAGAGATCGCGGAAGTGATGAATTGCCCGATTGGCACGGTGCGATCGCGGATTTTCCGGGCGCGCGAGGCGATTTCGGCCAAAGTCAGACCCATGCTGGAAAACCAGTCGGGCAAGCGGTGGTAGGGCGGGGCAGGGTGCAAGGGATGGGCGGCAAGGTGAAGGCAATGGACAAGATGGACAAGCACGAGATGATTTCGGCGCTGGCCGACGGGCAGCTGCGCGGCGCCGACATGGCGCTGGGCGTGACCGCGGCTGCGGCCACGGTGGACGGCCGCGCCAGCTGGGACGCCTACCAGGTGATCGGCGAAGTGCTGCGCTCGGGCCACGCGCCCGTCGGGCGCAGCTCGCCGGAGGCCTTTCTGGTCCGGCTGCAGGTGCGGCTGGCGCAAGAGGCCGCGGTGCCGCGCAGCATGCCGGCGGTGCCGGCGATCGTGGTCCGGCCGCCTCGGGCCCAGGCCGCCAACGAAGGCCGCTGGAAGCTGGTGGCGGGCTTCGCCTCGGTTGCGGCGGTGGCCGCCGTCGGCTGGAACATGTTCGGCGCCGTCGCTCCGGCCGGCTCGCCGCAGCTCGCCGCGGCGCCGTCGTCGGTGCTCCCGGTCGCCGCCCAGCGCACGCCGCTCATGATCCGCGATCCGCGCCTGGACCAGCTGCTGCAGGCCCACCGCCAGCTCGGCGGTGCGACCGCCTTGCAAACGCCCTCGGGGTTCCTGCGCAACGCGACCTTCGAAGGGCCGGCCCGCTAGGGCGCGACATGGCCCGTTTGTCCGCACGCAGCCGCGTCCGATTCGCCCAGGGCCTGGTGGCCTTGTGGGCTGCCGGCGCCATGGGCCTGGCGCTCGGGCAGGGCGCTGCCGCATCCCGCGCCGACGGCAGGGAGCGCACGGTGAGCGAGTGGCTGCTGCGCATGCACGACGCCTCGCGCCAGCGCAGCTACATCGGCACTTTCGTGGTCTCGTCCGGCACCGGCGCCATGTCCAGCGCCAGGATCTGGCATGCCTGCGACGGCCAGCGCCAGATGGAGCGGGTCGAGTCGCTGACGGGCGCGCCGCGTTCGACCTTCCGTCGCGACGACGAGGTGCTGACGTTCCACCCGGAGACGCGCACCGTGCGGCGCGAGCGGCGCGAGTCGCTCGGCCTGTTTCCCGAGCTGCTCAAGCCCGCCGAGACCGCGATCCCCGAGTTCTATTCCGCCCGCCAGGTCGGCAGCGACCGCGTGGCCGGCTTCGACGCCGACGTGGTCCACATCGCGCCCAAGGACGACCTGCGCTTTGGCTACCGGATCTGGAGCGAGAAGAAAAGCGGCCTGGTGGTCAAGCTGCAGACGCTGGCCGCCGACGGCACGGTGCTCGAGGACGCCGCCTTTTCCGAGCTGCAGCTCGATGCCCCGGTGCGCATGGACAAGCTGGCGCAGATGATGCAGGTGCCCGCCGGCTGGCGGGTGGAGAAGAGCGACGCCGTCAAGACCACGCCGCTGACCGAGGGCTGGACCTTACGCGCACCGGTGGCCGGCTTCAAGCCCATGAGCTGCTACAAGCGGCCGGCCGAGGGCGTGCTGCAATGGATCTTCTCGGATGGTCTGGCCTCGGTCTCGCTGTTCGTCGAGGAGTACGACGCCAAGCGCCACACGCAGGAAGGCGTGTTCGCCAGCGGCGCCACCCACACCATGGCGCAGCGCGTGCAGGACTGGTGGCTGACGGCGGTGGGCGAAGTGCCGCCGCAGACGCTCAAAGCTTTCGGTTCGAGCCTTGAGCGGCGGCGTTGAGTCCGCATCTGAACCATCAGCCGGGCTGGCGCCGCACGGTCGCGGGATGCGTCGTTCACTGGCGCTGAACCAACACGCCGCAGCGTAGTCTCATCTGTTTTCCCCGACCCTTTCTGGAGAGGTCTGTATGTTCCGCATGGATTGGAAGAAGGTGCGCAGCTATGCCTTGGCGATGGCCCTGGCGGTGACTGCGACGGTCGCCCTGATGCCGGCCAAGCCGGTGGTAGCGCAGTCGGCGCCGCAGCCGCGCTCGCTGCCCGACTTCACCGACCTGGTCGACCAGGTCGGCCCGGCCGTCGTCAACATCCGGACCACGGAGCGCTCCCGCACGGCGGCGGGCCCGCAAACCGGCCCTGGCGGCGCCCCGATGGACGAGGAGATGCAGGAGTTCTTCCGGCGTTTCTTCGGCGTGCCGATGCCGGGCGCCCCGGGCGGGCCCAACGCGCCGCGCAGCCCGCGCCCCAGCCCGCGCGGCGGCGGTGAAGAGGAAACCCCGCGCGGCGTCGGCTCCGGCTTCATCCTGACCGCGGACGGCTTCGTGATGACCAATGCGCACGTGGTCGAGGGCGCTGACGAGGTGATCGTCACGCTGACCGACAAGCGCGAGTTCAAGGCCAGAATCGTGGGTGCCGACAAGCGCACCGACGTCGCGGTCGTCAAGATCGAGGCGACGGGCTTGCCGGCCGTGAAGGTTGGCGACGTCTCCAAGCTGAAGGTGGGCGAATGGGTGATGGCCATCGGCTCGCCGTTCGGCCTCGACAACACGGTGACCGCCGGCATCGTCAGCGCCAAGGGGCGCGACACCGGCGACTACCTGCCCTTCATCCAGACCGACGTGGCGATCAACCCGGGCAACTCCGGCGGCCCGCTGATCAACATGCGCGGCGAGGTGATCGGCATCAACAGCCAGATCTACTCGCGCTCGGGCGGCTTCATGGGCATCTCGTTCGCGATCCCGATGGACGAGGCGGTCCGGGTTGCCGAGCAGCTGCGAACCTCGGGCCGCGTCTCGCGCGGGCGCATCGGCGTGCAGATCGACCAGGTGACCAAGGACGTGGCCGAGTCCATCGGCCTGGGCAAGCCGCAGGGCGCGCTGGTGCGCAGCGTCGAGGCGGGCTCGCCGGCCGACAAGGCCGGCATCGAGGCCGGCGACATCATCACCAAGTTCAACGGGCAGGCGATCGACAAGGCAACCGACCTGCCGCGGCTGGTGGGCAACACGAAGCCGGGCACGCGCTCGACGCTCACCGTGTTCCGCCGCGGCGGCTCCAGGGACCTGGGCGTGCAGATCGCCGAGTTCGAGCCCGAGAAGCCGCCGGTGCGCAAGGCACAGGCGCCGGACGACCGGCCCAAGGCCTCGGCTGCGGCGCAGTCGCTGGGCCTGGTGGTCAGCGAACTGACTGACGCGCAGAAGAAGGATCTGAAGATCAAGGGCGGGGTCAAGGTCGATGCCGTCGCCGACCTGGCGCAGCGCTCGGGCATCCGCGAGGGCGATGTCATCGTCGCCATTGGCAATACGGAGGTCGCGTCGGTCAAGGACTTCGACGCCACGGTCGCCAAGATCGATCGCAGCAAGGCCGTGCCGGTGCTCCTGCGCCGCGGCGAACTGGCCACCTATCTCCTGCTGCGACCGGCCCGCTGAGCGCCAGCCTGGCAGCAAAAGACCTGAACCCGTACTGGGGCTCAGGGCTTTCCTGTCAAGAATGGGGAAGCGGCGGGTGCCG
>NZ_JAQGLS010000257.1 GCF_028292805.1 Ramlibacter sp.
GCCAGCGGCAGCGTGCCCTCGCCCGGCGCGTCGGCCTGGCCGGCCGAGCCGCTGGCCCCCGCCACGGTGTCCTCCAGCGCCTGCAGCAGGCGGGCCCATTGCAGCGGGCGCGCCAGCACCGGAAAGCCCAGATCCGGCGGCGCCGCCCCGACCATCACGGCCGGCAGGTTGGCCCGCTTGCTCAGGGCGCGGAACTCGTTGACCGCTTCCGGGTTGTCGGCGTCCACCAGGTAAATGTCGGCGGTGCCGCCGACCGTGATGTTGGGGTCGTACTGCACGAACCCGGGGTCGCGGCGGGCCGCCAGCGCGAAGATGCTGGCAAGCATCGATCGCTCCACCGGGTTGAAGCCGATCACGTCGACCAGGTATTGTTCATTGAGCGTCACAAGGACCACCTCTTGCCGGACGGGCCGGCGGGCACCGGGAGCAGATCGGTCTGCAGCATGGCGATGCGCGCCAGCACTGCGTCGGCATTGGGCAGCCGCTCGCGCGGCTCCTTGGCCAGCATGGCGTCGCACAGGGGCTGCAACGCGGCACGCGATTCGGGCAGACGCGGCGCCACCGCCACCAGTTGCTGCGACAGCACCTCCATCAGCGTCTGGCCGCGAAACGGCGGGCTGCCGGCGAGCATGTGGTGCAACACCACGCCCAGGCTGTAGATGTCGGCGGCCGGCCGCGCCGGCGCGCCTTGCAGCTGTTCGGGCGCGACGTAGCGCGGGGTGCCGACGATGGCGCCGGGCTGGGCTGCCGGGTCGACGCTGCCGACCGCCACCGCCAGCCCGAAGTCGGCCAGCACCGCGCTGCCGTCTGCGCGCAGCAGCAGGTTGGCCGGCTTGACGTCGCGGTGCACCAGGCCGCGCCGGTGCAGCTGCGCCAGGCCGGCGGCGGCGTCGCGCAGGCAGGCCAGCGCCTCGGCCTGGCCCATGGACTGCTGCAGCCGCTGCGCCAGGTCGCCGCCGCCGATGTATTCCATCGCCAGGTATGGCATGCCGCCGGCGCTGCCGTGCTCCAGCAGCGCGACCACGTTGGGATGACGCAGGTCCGACCCGATCCCGAATTCGCGGGCGAACGGCGAGCCGTCGGCGCCGCGCCGCTGCGCCACCTTGAGCACCGCCGGCGCATCGCGCAGCATGTCATGGGCCAGCCAGGCCACCGAGCGGCGGCCCTGGCCGAGCTGGCGCAGCAGGTGGAAGTCGCCCAGCACCGGCCGCACCTGCCCTTGCAGCTGGGCCGGCGGGAGCGAGCCGGCGGCAGCGGCGTGCCGGTCGGCGAGGCGTTCGCGGCCGGCCTGGGTGGCGGACAAGGGATGCATCACAGCCCCATCCGGGCCAGGTCGTCCAGCAGGGTCTGGCCCGAGGGATAGCGCTGCTGGCGGTCTTTGGCCATCAGGCCTTCCAGCACCGCCTGCAGGTGCTGGTGCTCGGGCGGCAGCAGCGGCACCGGCGCGTTGATGTGCATGTGCAGCAGCTCCTGCGCCGAGGCGGCGTGGTAGGGCTTGCGCCCGGTCAGCAGTTCGTGCGCCAGCACGCCCAGCGAATACATGTCGCAGCGGGCGTCCACCGGCTGGCCCAGGGCCTGCTCGGGCGACAGGTAGTAAGGCGTGCCGACGATGTCGCCGTCGCCGGTGTCGGTGATCTTCATCGACACCTGCTTGGCGACGCCGAAGTCGGCCAGCGCCAACGAGCCGTCCTGGCGCAGCATCAGGTTGTCGGGCTTCAGGTCGCGGTGGACGATGCCCACTTCGTGGATGGCGCCGAGGCCGCCGGCCATCTGCTTGATGTAGCCGATGGCGGTGTCGGTATCGACCGGGTCGCGCATCCGCACCCGCAGGTCGCCGCGCGGGAAATACTCCATTGCGATGTAGGCGTGACCGACGGAAAAGTCCTGCCGGAAGATCCGCGCCACGTTCGGGTGGTGCAGCTGCGCCAGCAGCGCGAATTCCTGGATGAAGCGCTGCAGGCCGTCGGCCTCCACCCCATGGTCCAGCCGCATCACCTTGAGCACCTGCGGCGGCCCGCCCTCGGCTGACTGCGCCAGGTAGATCGAGGCCATCGCGCCTTCGCCGATCTTGCGCAGCACCCGGTAGCCTTCGATCAGAAAGTGGCCGCCAGCTGCCCCGGGATGGGCCGCGTTCGGACCGGTATGGCCGCGCTTGCGCGTCTGCTGGTTGAGCTGGATCGATTCGCGCAGCATCTCGAACACCCGCGGCGGCGTGCTGGAGCCCTTGCGCGGCACCAGGCCGGTGACTTCGACGACGTCGATGAACGAGTTGTCGGGCAGCGAGACCGAACCGATGCGGCCGCCATCGGCGCGCCCGGCCGCCGCCAGCCGGGTGGCGGCGGAAGTGGCCACGCTCCAGTGCAGGTCGGTGGCGGTCACTTCCAGCATCCGCGCCACCTCGACCGCTTCGCCCACGGCATGCACCATGCCGTTGCCACCCTTGCCGCGCAGCTTGACCTCGGCCGGCCCCAGGTGGACGCCGGCGGCGATCGTCAGCGGCGGCAGGCCGGCGAAGTGCGGCCGCGAAGCCAGCGCCTGCGCCAGCTGCACCGCTTCGTGCACGGCCAGGATGGCGGCGTGCAGCCCGCGCTGGGCGTGGTTGGGCTTGCGCTCGTCCGGCTTGTTGCCGAACACGGCCAGGATCGAGTCGGGCCGCCGCTGCGCCACCTCGCCGCCGAGCTTGGCGACCACGTCCGTCAGCATCCGCCGCACCTCGGTGACGAAAGCGGCGGCATCCTCGGAACCCATGGCCTGGCAGACCGCCGAAAAGCCGTGCAGCCGGGCATACAGGAAGGTCGCGACCACCGATCCCGGCTCGACGGCCATGTCGAGCGCCAGCGAACTCGGACCGAAGTCGGCCGAGCGCGGCGCCATGGATGCGTCGTCGCTGGTGCGGTCTTCGGGGTGTTGTCGCATTTAGTTACAGCATAGCGTAGAGGTGAAAGAGCTTACAAGGCCAGCGCTGCCCACTTTGTCACGCATCGGGCTCCACCATGGAGTGCCTGGGCCGCAGAACAACGGCGGCTGGTGAAAAGCGCGGCCCCCGCGGGAGCAGGACCATTGCTACGATGAACGGCTATGTCCATTCACGCCGCCCTCAACCACGTCACCCACTACAAGTACGACCGGCCCGTGACTCTGGGCCCCCAAGTGGTGCGCCTGCGTCCGGCGCCCCACTGCCGCAGCAACGTCATCTCGTATTCGCTGCGCGTAGCGCCGGCCAACCACTTCGTCAACTGGCAGCAGGACCCGTTCGCCAACTTCCAGGCGCGGCTGGTCTTTCCCGAGCCCACCACCGAGTTCAAGGTCACCGTCGACCTGGTGGTCGAGATGGCGGTCTACAACCCGTTCGACTTCTTCCTGGAACCCAGCGCCGACAACTTCCCGTTCCAGTACGAACCCGGGGTGGCCCAGGAATTGGCGCCTTACCTCGCGCCCGAGCCGATGACGCCGCTGGTGCAGGCCTACCTGGACAAGATCGACCGCACACCGCGCCCCACCATCGACTTCCTGGTTGCGCTCAACCAGCGGGTGCAGGGCGACGTCAAGTACCTGATCCGGATGGAGCCGGGCGTGCAGACGCCGGAGCAGACGCTGGCGCTGGCCAGCGGCTCCTGCCGGGACTCGGGCTGGCTGCTGGTGCAACTGCTGCGCCGGCTCGGGCTGGCGGCCCGGTTCGTCTCCGGCTACCTGATCCAGCTGGCGCCCGACGTCAAGGCGCTGGACGGCCCCAGCGGCACCGAGGTGGACTTCACCGACCTGCACGCCTGGTGCGAGGTCTACCTGCCCGGGGCCGGCTGGATCGGGCTGGACCCGACCTCTGGCCTGCTGGCCGGCGAAGGCCACATTCCGCTGGCCTGCACGCCGCAGCCGTCCGGCGCGGCGCCGATCGAAGGCCTGGTGGACGACGCCGAGGTGGAGTTCAGCCACCACATGGGCGTCACGCGCGTGCACGAGTCGCCGCGCGTGACGCGGCCTTATTCCGAGGAGCAGTGGGCCCAGGTGCTGGCGCTGGGCGAGGCGGTCGACCGCGAGCTGCAGGCCGGTGACGTGCGCCTGACCATGGGCGGCGAGCCGACCTTCGTCGCCGTGGCCGACCGCGATGCGGCCGAATGGAACACCGATGCGCTGGGCCCGACCAAGCGCGGCTATGCCACCGAACTGGTGCACAAGCTGCGGGCGCAGTACGGCGAGGGCGGCTTTCTGCACTTCGGCCAGGGCAAGTGGTACCCGGGCGAACAGCTGCCGCGCTGGGCGCTGTCGATTTACTGGCGCGCCGATGGCCAGCCGTGCTGGGGCAAGCCCGCGCTGTTCGCCGACGAGCGCCAGCCGACCCGCTACACCACCGAGGACGCCCGCCGCTTCACCCAGCGGCTGGCGGCCCGGCTGGGGCTGACCGACACCTACATCCAGCCCGGCTACGAAGACGTGTTCTATTACCTGTGGCGCGAACGCAAGCTGCCGGTCAACGTCGATCCGTTCGATTCGCGGCTGGACGACGAGCTCGAGCGCACCCGGCTGCGCCGGGTCTTCACGCAGAAGCTGGACGCGGTGATCGGCTATGCACTGCCGCTGCAGGCGCGCGACGACGGCCCCGAGCTGGAGGGCCCGCCGTGGCGCACCGGGCCCTGGCACCTGCGCGACGATCGGCTGTACCTGGTGCCGGGCGACTCGCCCATGGGCTACCGGCTGCCGCTGGACTCCTTTCCCTGGGCCAGCGCTGCCGACCAGCCTTACCAGGTGGCGCAGGATCCGTTCGAGCAGCGGGCGCCGCTGCCCACCGCCACCGCGCTGCGCCGGCAGCTGCCCGGCGCCACCGCGGGCGCCGACGACGCGGGCCTGCCCCCTGAGCTCGC
>NZ_JAQGLS010000278.1 GCF_028292805.1 Ramlibacter sp.
GATGGTCGGCCAGGCGCCGCATCAGCGTCGCATCGCGGCCGCCGGCGCGCCACGATTCGCCGTTGACGAACACGTGGCGGCTGTCGTGCAGCATGCGCGTGCGCGCGTCCAGCACCACCGCATCCAGCCGGCGCGGCGCGGGCGCGGCGGCGAACCACACCCCGGCCTTGGGCTCGGTCAGGTATTCACCCAGGACCCGGGCGAGCGCCGACGGATCCTTCAGCGCGGCCGCCACGGCGTCGCCGGCGAAGGCGGCGAGGGTGGCGGGGATCGCGCCCGGTGTGTCGGTCGCGGGTTGCGCCGGGTCGCGGTAGAGGCGCGGACCGAGGTCGCCGGCGTCGTCCGACAGCCGCTGCAGCAGCTCGCGGGCCAGCTCGGCCCGGTCGGGCGCGCGAAAGCCGATCGAGTAAGTCTGGCACTCGCCCAGCGCCACGCCGTCATGCGCGTAGCCGGGCGGCAGGTACAGCATGTCACCCGGCCCCAGCAGGTGCTCCTCCTCGGCCTCGAAGTTGCGCAGGATCTTGAGCGGCACGCCTTGCTGCAGCGTCAGGTCGCGCTGGCGGCCGATGCGCCAGCGGCGCTGGCCTTGGGCCTGCAGCAGGAACACGTCGTAGCTGTCGACGTGCGGCCCGACGCCGCCGCCGTCGCTGGCCCAGCTGATCATCAGGTCGTCCAGCCGCGCGGCCGGCACGAAGGAAAAGCCGTGCAGCAATTCGTGCACGCTCTGGAGGTGCAAGTCGACGCCCTGCACCAGCAGCGTCCAGCGCGGCTGCTGCAGGGGCGGCAAGGCGCGCCGCCCGAACGGGCCGCGCCGCATGCGCCAGGCCCGGCCTTCGCGCGCCACCAGCCGCGACTCGACCTCGTCGCGCGCGGCCAGCGCGAACAGGTCCTTGCGCGCCAGCAAAGGTTCGAAGCCGGGAATGGCATTGCGCACCAGCAAGGGCTTTTTCTGCCAGTGGCGCTTCATGAACTGCGCCGGCGTGAGGCCGCCGAGCAGGGCGAGGGGCTGGGTTGTGTCCATATATCCGTTTCGAGAACCGCGCGGAGCATCGTGCAGCGCGGCTCCCTTTGTGGTGAGGCTGCGGCTCTGCCGGTGCTCGCCTCACTGATCGAGTCACTCGAAAAAACCGCATCGCGGTTTTTTCGAGTGACAATTCTCCTATGGAAATCACACCGAACTGCGTGGTCGCGTTGACGTGGACCTTGAAGGACACCCTGGGCGAGGAACTCGACCAGCTGGACGAGCCCGTCGAGTTCCTGCTGGGTGGACGCGACCTGCTGCAAAAAATCGAGGAAGCGCTGCAAGGCCACGAGGCCGGTGACCGGCTCGATCTGCACCTGGAACCCGAGGACGCCTTTGGCGACTACGACGAGACGCGGGTGTTCCTGGAGCCGCGCGCCATCTTTCCCGAAGAACTTGAGGAAGGCATGACCTACGAGGTGCTGCCGGCCGGCGCCACCAGCCAGGATCTGCCGCCCGGTGCGCTCTTCACGGTGACCGAGATCTACCCCGAACACGTGGTGCTGGACGCCAACCACCCGCTGGCGGGCATCGCGCTGCGGCTGCACCTGAAGGTGGAAGGGGTGCGCGAGGCGAGCGAAGAGGAAGTGGGCGCCGGCACGCTGGGAGCGGGCTTTTTCAAGATCGATTAGGTGTTGAGTTGCAGTAGGTTCTTTCCGCCGGAGCGGGAAGCTGGAGGCTTGTAGCCAACTTGTCGTTGTCCGTCGACAGACGCTTGATCGTCACGGTGCTCGTCGATGGCCACGTGCGCGAACTCCCAGCCGGCGCCGTCCACGAAGTCTTTGCGGTCGCCGGCGACGCGGGGGCCAGGACGAACGATGCGTCCCAGCTTGTGGTGTCCCATGTGCAGCAGCCCGCCCCGGGCCCTCTGGCTCACGCCGCACCACCGGCTCCACCGCGGGTCAAGTGCCTTCCGCCCGGGCAGCCCCAAGCGGGCTGGCAGCCGGCTTGCCGTGGCGACGCTACGCCCGACAACCGGGGCAATGCGCCGCATCGGCATGCGCGAGCGGCGTAGCTGCTCGAGCCGCAAAGCAAGTTCGGCGTCGACGGTACTGCGTTTCGCGCCCCGGGGTACTGCGTGTGCGCCCCGGGGGCGAACTGCGATCCCTCAGGCTTTTCTCGCCGCCTTGCTCAAAGTGGCAAAGCCACTTGCGCGCGCTCTGGCAGCTGATGCCGGCAGCCCCATCACCGAAATGCGTGAATGCGCAAGTTGCGACGCTCGAAGGTCGGCTGGCATTCTTATGGCTGTTCGTCCGGGGGAATTGCTGCCAGAGTGCTGAAGCGTCGTAACTCCAGTCTCCCGGACTCTTGCGGGTGAACAAGCTGTTCAAGCATCACAACTAGGGCACCTCCTGCCGGCCGGCGGAACATCGTGCGGCGGCCCACCATGAAAAAACCGGGCAAGGCCCGGTTTTTTCATCTGGTCAGACCCTTCAAAAACACGCGGTGTTTTTGAAGTGAACGATCATGCGCGGTGGATCACGCCGTTGTCGACGCGGATGCGGTCGCCCACGCGCAGGTCGCCGGTGGCCGGCACCTCATAGGTGCGCATCGAGCCCTGGTCCGTCTGCATCGTGATGCGGTAACCAGGCGAGGTGACCACGCCTTGCTGGTTGCGCTGGATGTTGTTGCCCACGGCCGCGCCGGCCACGCCGCCCAGGACCGTCGCCGCGGTGCGACCCGAGCCGCCGCCAATGGTGCTGCCCAGGAGCGCGCCGGCGACGCCGCCGACCACCGCGCCCAGGATGCCGCTGCTTTGCGGTGCCGCCGTGCCGACCGGCAGGTACTCGATGTTCACGATGCGGCCGTACTCCATGCCGGCCATCTGCGAGGTCGCCGGATAGCTGCTGGACGGATAGCTGCTGGCCGGATAGCTGGAGGTCGCGGGGTATTGGTTGGTGGCGCAGCCCGCCAGCATGGCGGCTGCGGCCAGGGCAGTGACGAGGGCCGGGACCCGGATGTGTTTTTTCATTGAATTCTCCTTCGTGCTGAATGGTTCACATGGCGCAGCCATCGGCCTTGCCCTGTGCGCCCATTGGAGCGGTTCCCGGCCCTCGCCGGGCGCAGGCAATCGCGCAGCTTCATGTAGGAGGCAAGTCGACAGCGCGTAGGCCGCGCCCCACGAAGGTGAGCGGTCAGCTTTTGCCGGTGGAGCCGTAGCCGCCCACACCGCGCTGCGTGGCGGGGAACTCGTCGACCACGTTGAACTGCGCCTGCACCACCGGCACGATCACCAGCTGGGCCAGCCGCTCCATCGGATGCAGGGTGAAGGCGGTGTCGCTGCGGTTCCAGGCGCTCACCATCAGCTGGCCCTGGTAGTCGCTGTCGATCAGGCCCACCAGGTTGCCCAGCACGATGCCGTGCTTGTGGCCCAGCCCCGAGCGCGGCAGGATCAGCGCCGCATAGGCGGGGTCTTGCAGCCAGATGGCGATGCCGGTGGGCACCAGCTGCCAGGCATTGGGCTGCAGCGTGAGCGGCGCGTCCAGGCAGGCGCGCAGGTCGAGGCCGGCACTGCCGGGCGTGGCATAGGCGGGCAGCTGGTCGGCCATCCGCGGATCGAGGATCTTGACGTCGATTTTCATTCGGTGTTTCAGGGCGTGGCCGCGGCCGGCAGGCGCGCCGCGATGTCGGCCACCAGCCAGCGCGCCAGCACCAGCTTGGAGGCGCGCGGCAGCTCCTGCACGCCTTGCGCGTCCACCAGCAGCAGCTGGTTGTCGTCCTGGCCGAAGGTGAGCGGGCCGATGTTGCCCACCAGCAGCGGGATGCCCTTGCGCTCGCGCTTGGCCTTGGCGTGCGTCAGCAGGTCGTGGCTTTCGGCGGCGAAGCCGACGCAGAACAGGGTGCCGCTGCGCGCGCGCTCGCTTTGCGCCACGGCCAGCAGGATGTCGGGGTTTTCGGTGAAGGCGACCACGGGGGCGTCGCCGCTGCCGTCCTTCTTGATCTTCTGGCCGGCCTCGGCGACCGGGCGCCAGTCGGCCACGGCAGCCGTCGCCACGAAGACGTCCGCGGCCGTGACCTCGGCCTGCGTGGCCGCCAGCATCTCGCGCGCCGACCTCACGTCGACGCGGCGCACGCCGCGCGGCGTGGCCAGGCTGACCGGGCCGGCCACCAGCGTCACCTCGGCGCCGGCTTCGCGGGCGGCCCGCGCGATGGCGAAACCCATCTTGCCCGAGGAATGGTTGGTGATGCCGCGGATCGGGTCGAGCGCCTCGAAGGTGGGCCCGGCCGTGACGACCACCCGCCGGCGGGCCAGCAGCTTGGGCTGGAAGAAGGCGACCAGGTCGGCCAGCAACTCCTGCGGATCCAGCATGCGGCCGTCGCCGGTTTCGCCGCAAGCCTGGTCGCCGCTGCCGACGCCCAGCAGCGTGGCGCCGTCGGCGGCCAGCTGCGCCATGTTGCGTTGGGTGGCCGGGTGGGCCCACATCTCTCGGTTCATGGCGGGCGCCACCAGCAATGGCACCCGCTCGATCGGTCGCGCCAGGCACAGCAGGCTGAGCAGCTCGTCGGCGCGGCCCTGGACCAGCCTGGCCATGAAGTCCGCGCTGCACGGCGCCAGCAGGATCGCGTCGGCCTCGCGCGACAGGTTGATGTGCGGCATGTTGTTCGGCTCGCGCGCGTCCCACTGCGAGCCGTAGACGATGCGGCCGGACAGGGCCTGCATGGTCACCGGCGTGATGAACTGCTGCGCGGCCTCGGTCATCACCACCTGCACGGTGGCGCCCTCCTTGACCAGGGCCCGGCACAGCTCCGCCGCCTTGTAGCAAGCGATGCCGCCCGTGAGTCCGAGGACGATGTGCTTGCCGGCCAGGTCGTTCATGGGCGGGAGTGTAGCCAGTCGAGGGACCAGGGGTCAGGCACCAGGGGTGAAGCGCCAGGGTTGTCCCGAACCCGGACCCGGACCCGGACCCGAACCCCTGACCCCTAGCCCCTGGACCCTGGACCCTCCCCTCTATAATCTCGCTTTACCACCTCCTCGGGGAGCTGCGCCTCCCGACCTGACATGACCAGATTCGTCTTCGTCACCGGCGGTGTGG
>NZ_JAQGLS010000299.1 GCF_028292805.1 Ramlibacter sp.
GCGCCGGCCGGCTTGCGCGCGCGCCGCGCGGGCGTCGCCCGGCGCACGAACTCGGGCAGGAAGCTGCGCCGGCTGCGGTCGGCAAAGGCCACCGTCACCTGCGTGGCGCTGGCCTCCTCGACGACGCCGCGCCCGTAGCGACGCACTTCCACCAGCTCGCCGCGGGCGAAGGCCGTCGGCTCGGCCGCTTGCTGCGCCTGCGCGTCGGGGGCCGGTGCCTTGCGCAGCAGCTCCTCCACCACCGCCTCCTCGTGGGCGGCGATGCGGCGGCAGTTGTCGCAGTGGTTGCAGCGCTCCAGCGGCGAGCCGCCTTCCAGGTGGTCGAGCAGCACGCGCCAGCGGCACTGGCCGGTCTGCGCGTAGAACACCATGCGCTCCAGCGCCTCCCGGTCCAGGTCCCGCTTGCGGCCGTAGGACGCGGTCAGCGCGCGGATGCGCGCGCCGTCGGCCGCCTTTTGCAGCAGCCGCAGCGTGCCGTCGCGCGCCTGCGCCACGATCTTGTCCTTGCGCAGCAGGCCCAGTGCCACCTGCACCTTGGAGCGCGGCCGCGCCACCCGCGCTTGCAGCAGCTGCAGGGTCCAGGCGCCGGCGCCTTCGGGCGGATCCTGCTGCAGCGCCTGCACCACCGCGGCGGCGTCGTCCTCGTCCGGATAACGGCCGGCCATGAAGAACTGCTGGATCGCCTTGTCGCCGCGCAGGAACAACAGGGTGCAACGCGCCGGTGCGCCGTCGCGGCCGGCACGGCCGGCTTCCTGGTAGTACGCCTCCAGCGTCGCTGGCAGCTGGTAGTGCAGCACGAAGCGGATGTCGGGCTTGTCGATGCCCAGGCCGAAGGCGTTGGTCGCGACCATCACCCGCCGCCGGCCCTGCATGAAGTCTTCCTGGACTGCATGGCGCTCGGCCGCGGCCAGCTTGCCGTGGTAGATGCCGACCGACTCGCCGGCGCCCTGCAGCGCCTCGTACACCGTCTGCGCGGCCTTGACGGTGGCCGAGTAGATGATGCCGCTGCCCTCACAGCCGTGCACCAGCTTGAGGACCTGCGCCAGCTTGTCGGCCTCCCTGGCCAGCGCCAGCACCCGCAGGTCGAGGTTGGCGCGGTAGGAACTGGTGTTGATCACGCCTTTGGCCGGGATGCCCAGCTGCTGGCAGATGTCGGCGGCGATCTCGTCGGTGGCGGTGGCGGTCAGCGCCAGCACCGTCGGCCGGCCCAGCCGCGCCAGCAGCTGGCCCACTTCGAGGAAGGCCGGGCGGAAATCGTGGCCCCACTGCGAGATGCAGTGCGCCTCGTCCACCGCCAGCAGCGCCACCGGGTGCGACAGCAGCAGATCCTGGAACGCCGGCTCGGCCAGCCGCTCGGGCGTGGTCATGATGATGCGGGCGCTGCCGTCAGCCACCGCCTTTTCGGCGGCCCGCGCTTCCTCGCTGTCGTTGGCGCTGTTGACCTGGACGGCGGCGATGCCCAGGGCCTGCAGCGATTCGCACTGGTCCTTCATCAGGGCGATCAGCGGCGACACCACCACCGTGCGGCCTTGCAGCAGCAGGGCCGGCAGCTGGTAGCACAGCGACTTGCCGGCGCCGGTGGGCATCACGGCCAGTGTCGGCTGGCCCGCCAGCACGCGCTCGATCACCGTCGCCTGGCCGGGCCGCAGCCGGTGCAGGCCGAAGGTCTTGCGCAGCACCGTGCCGACCCGGCGCCCGGCCGCTGCGTCCGGGGCCGTCGCCGCAACGCGGGTCAGGGCTTGCCTCCACCAATGTCGTTTTCGTCCGAGGCAGCGTCGCCGTTGTCCAGGTCGGTGAACTCCATGCCGTCGGGGTCGGCTTCCGGAAAGCCTTCACCCTCGGCGAGATTGACGATGCGGTCCGGCATGATGTCGCTGCCTTCGCGGGCGTCGGAGCCGGCCACCGCGCCGCGCGAGCCGGTGCCGGCCGCGTCGCTGTCCTCATGGGCTTCGCTGGTGCCGATGGCGTCGCTGCCGCTGTCGGAGTTGTCGCTGGGACCCAGCAGGTCCGCGTCGCGACCGCTGGGCTGGGCTGGCGCGACGTCCGCGCCGAGGATGCTGCTGAAGGCCATGTCCGTCTCCTTGGTTGGCAATACAGCCAGTCTGGACCGGGCTGGGCCGGTGGGCCGTCGGCAGTCGCATCGGCGGCTTGTCGGACGCAGCGCCTCCCGTACAGTGCAACGCCGGGCAGCCCGGCCCTGATGATCGATCTCCCAGCCGCCGGATTGCCCCCTTCCAGGCCATGCCCGACCTGTTGCGGGTCCATGCGCGGGAGTTCGTCCGGCAGCACCGGCCAAGGCCCAGGGCGTCGTGCAGCCGCACGGCATGCGTGGGTGACCTGGCCGAGCGGCTGCGCGCCACCCACGCGATGCTGGTTCCGGTGCAGGACCAGCGGCTGATGGCGCTGCCGCACTTGGACCGGCGCGACCCGTCTTTAAGACCAAGTTCTGCACCAGCGCCCGGTTCGCCGCGGCGCTGAAGGCCGTCGCGCTGGCCCGGCTTTCTTGCCGAACTGCAGCGCAGCGAGATCGGCAAGGTCCTCAAGCGCCAGCTGCGCCAGGCGTACCGCACCGCCGGCTGCCGTCAGCCCGGCGCGGCGGGCGCTGACACGGCTGCGGCCCGAACCGGCGATGCCGCTGTGCCGCGCGCTGACGCCCGCTGCGGATTCCTGCCGTCCGCGGCTCTCCGCCTGCACCCACAGGCTGGCCGCCGCCGGCGCAGCATCCTGAAGGCTTCGCAGGGAGATCCTTCATGAAATACATGCACAAGGCAGTCTGGCAGGCAGACGGCAACCTGGTGATCCGCGGCAACACCCGCGCACTGTTGTTCCGCGCCCTGGACGATGCCCGTCACGAGCTGCGCCGGCATGGTGAAAGCGCCGACCCGCAGGTCGCCCGCACGCTGCAGGCGCTGACCGAGGTGCTGGGCGGCTACGACGGTCAACTGCCCAGCGCGGTGGAGCTGCTGGGCGATCCGGACCGCGAGTGCCTGGCGCGCAATCTCCTGAAGTGCTGATCCGGCGGGCGCAGCCCGCGGCATGCGGTATTTCACGGAGAAGGACGATTTCACACTACAGCGGGGTGCCGGGCTCCTTGTGCTGGATCGGCCATTAAGGCAAATTCTGTAACTACAAGTTACGACCGGTGCGCCGCGCCGGTTTCCGTTCAGGAGAATCATGCCTTTGCAGCCCGCCCGCGCCGGCAATCCGGCGCCATGAGGTACTTTCAGAACCGGGGCATCGCCACCCGCCTCTGGCTCAGCTTCGGCTTCATGATCGTGCTGCTGGTGAGCGTGGCCGGCTTCGGCCTGCACCAGCTGCAACGCATGCAGGCCCAGGCCGAGACCCTGGTCAAGCAGCACATCGAGATGCTGGACGTCGTCGGCCAGCTGCAGGATCTGGGCGCCCAGCGCGAAGCCATGGTCCGCGAGCTGGCCACCGCCGCCACGGCGGAGGACCAGGCCGGCGCGGTGCACAAGCTGCAGGCCAACACGATGACCTACGGCGGCGTGGCGCGCCGTTTTTCCGAGGTCGCGACGGGCGAGCGCTCGCGCGCCGTCGCCATCAGCATCCTGGAAGTCGGCCGCGCCGTTGCGGCACTGGAGAAGCCGCTGCTGGATTCGCAGGAGCAGACCGTCGATGCGGCCAAGCGGGACCAGGCCTTGACTGCCCTGCCGAAATACCGGGAACTGCACGGCCTGTTGCTGGCCTCCTTCAGTGCGGCCCGGGCCGACGCCGATACGTCCGTGGCGCAAGCGCGCGGCCAGTTCGATCTGGTGGTCACGCTGATCGCCGGCATTGCCGCCGCCGCCATCCTGGTCGGCGCGGCGGTGGCCTTCGTCACCACCCGGGGCGTGGTGCGCCCCTTGCATGCGGCCCGGGAAGCGGCGCTGCAGGTCGCCCAGGGCGACCTGACGCAGGAGCTGGAAACCGACGGCATCGACGAGACGGCGCAACTGGTGGGCGCGCTGGAGTGGATGCGCATGTCGCTGGCCGATGCGGTCGGCGACATCCGGCAGGCCGCCATCGGCGTGCGCGGCGGCGCCCAGTCCATCGAGCGCGGCAATGCGAGCCTGGCCGCTCGGACCGAGGACCAGGCGGCGAGCTTGGAGGAGACGGCCTCCAGCATCGAGCAATTGACGGCCACCGTGCAGCAGAACGCGCAAGGCGCGGGCGAGGCCAACCGGCTGGCGCAGGAAACATCGGCCGTCGCCACCCGTGGCGGCGAGGCGGTGCGCGCCGTCGTCAGCACGATGCAGGGCATCCAGGCGGCCTCGCGCCGCATCGCCGACATCACCAGCGTGATCGACGGCATCGCCTTCCAGACCAACATCCTGGCCCTGAATGCGGCAGTGGAGGCGGCGCGCGCCGGCGACCAGGGCCGCGGCTTTGCCGTGGTGGCGGCCGAAGTGCGCTCGCTGGCGCAGCGCTCGGCGCAGGCGGCCAAGGAGATCAAGGGCCTGATCGAGGACTCCAGCGGGCGGGTCGAGGGCGGCGTGCGGCAGGTGGAACAGGCCGGCGGCACGATGGACGAGATCGTCGCCTCGGTGCGCAAGGTCAATGCGCTGATCGCCGAGATCGCCCACGCCAGCAACGAGCAGCTGGCCGGCATCCAGCAGGTCAACCAGGCCATCGTCCAGATGGAGGGCCATACCCAGCAGAACGCCTCGATGGTGGACCAGGCAGCGGGCGCCGCCGAGCACCTGGCGCAGCAGGCCAGCCTGCTGGTGCAGACCGTCGCCAAGTTCAAGGTCAAGGACGATGTCGGCGCAGCGCCGGCGCCGCAGCCGGCCGCCTCAGGCCAGCAGCGCCACGTTGCCGCCGGCGGCGGTGGTGTTGACGGTCACCGTCTGCTCGCCGCAAAACCGGGTCAGGTAGTGCGGCCCTCCGGCCTTGGGGCCGGTGCCTGACAGGCCTTCGCCGCCGAACGGCTGCACGCCCACCACCGCGCCGATCATGGTGCGGTTGACGTAGACGTTGCCGCTGCGGGCTTGGCGCGCCAGTGCCTCGGCGCGGCTGTCGATGCGGGTCTGGATGCCCAGCGTCAGGCCATAGCCGAGCCGGTTGATGGCGGCGATCACCGCCTGCGGATCGCCGCGCCAGCGCACCACCTGCAGCACCGGACCGAAGATCTCCTGCGTGACGTCGGCGATGCTTGTCACTTCGAAGGCTTGCGGTGCGATGAGCCGGGTCCGGGCATCGAATGCCGAGGGCGCCAGCAGCGGCCGCGCCTGCGTGTGCAGCCGGTCCAGGTGGCGCTGCAGGCCCTCGAACGCCTCGTCGTCGATCACCGGGCCGACGTCGGTTTGCCACAGCGCCGGCGCGCCGGTGGCGAGCTCGCGCGCCGCCCCCTGCACCATCGCGATCACGGCGTCGGCGATGCCTTCTTGCACGCACAGCAGGCGCAGCGCGGAGCAGCGCTGGCCGGCCGAGCGAAAGGCGCTTTGCACCACGGCGTCGGCCACCTGTTCCGGCAAGGCGGTGGAGTCGACCAGCATGGCGTTGATGCCGCCGGTCTCGGCAATCAGCGGAACGATGGGGCCGTCCTTGGCCGCCAGCGCGCGCTGGATGACTTTGGCCACCGCGGTGGAGCCGGTGAAGACCACGCCGGCGATGCCGGGCTGGTCCACCAGCGCCGCGCCGATGGTCTCGCCCGCTCCGTGCAGCAATTGCAGCGCCGCGGCCGGCACGCCGGCCGCGTGCAGCAGCCGCACCGCCTCGGCGGCGGTGGCCGGGGTTTGCTCGGCCGGCTTGGCCAGCACGGTGTTGCCGGTGACCAGCGCCGCGGCCACCTGGCCGGTGAAGATCGCCAGCGGAAAGTTCCAGGGGCTGATGCAGGCCCAGGGGCCGCGCCCGTGCAGCCGCAGCAGGTTGGTCTCGCCGGTCGGGCCGGGTAGCGCGATGGGCTGCATGACACGCTCGGCCTCATTGGCGTAGTAGCGCAGGAAGTCGATCGCCTCGCGCACTTCGGAGACGCAGTCGCCCCAGGTCTTGCAAGCTTCCTTGACCAGCAGGGCGGACAGCTGCGGCAGCTGCGCCTGCATCGCATCGGCGGCGCTGCGCAGGATGCCGGCGCGGTGTTCGACCGTCGTGCCCGACCAGTGTTCGAAGGCGGCGTCGGCGCTCGCCACTGCGGACTGGACTTGCCCGATGTCGGCCAGCGGGATCTGCGGCAGCGTGCACTGCGCCAGTGCCGCCGCGAGCGGGGCGCGCATGGCCGGCACTGCCAGGTCGAGGCCGTCGCTGTTGCGGCGGGTGGCGCCGTACAGGTCGGGCGGCAGTGGCAGCGCCACTTCGGTCACCAGCTGCAGCGGCGAGCGCAACAGGTCGTCCATGCCCAGCGACTCGTCGGCCAGCTGGTGCACGAAGGAGGAGTTGGCGCCGTTCTCCAGCAGCCGGCGCACCAGGTAGGCGAGCAAGTCGCGGTGGATGCCGACCGGCGCGTAGACGCGCACCGGTATGGCTCCTGCCCCTCGGGGGGGAGGCTGGTTGGGAACAGGCCTCGATCCGACCGAAGGGGTCTGCCGCGACAGTTCGCGGTAGATCCCTTCGCCCATGCCATGCAGGCGTTGCAGCTCGAACGGCGCGCCGGTGGCGCGTCCCATCTGCAGGATCGCCGCGATGGTGCCGGCGTTGTGGGTGGCGAACTGCGGATAGATTGCGTCGGGCGCGGCCAGCAAGGCGCGGGCGCAGGCCAGGTAGGAGACATCGGTGTGGTGCTTGTGGGTGAACACCGGGTAGTGCGGCAGCCCCAGCTCCTGGGCGCGCTTGATCTCGGCGTCCCAGTAGGCGCCCTTGACCAGCCGGCACATCAGGCCGATGCGGTGCTGGCGCGCGACCCCCACCACGTGCCCGATCAATTCCAGCGCGCGGCTCTGGTAGGCCTGCAGCGCCAACCCCAAGCCTCGCCACCGCGGGTGCTGGCGCGCCACCTGCCGCGCCAGCGCCTCGAACACTTCCAGCGACAGCTCCAGCCGCTCGACCTCCTCGGCGTCGATGGTGAGGTTGATGTTGGCCCGCGCCGCCTGTTGGCACAGGCCCCACACCGGCGGCACCAGCTCGCGCAGCACGCGCTCGCGCTGCAGCGCCTCGTAGCGCGGATGCAGCGCGCTCAGCTTGATCGAGATGCCGTCGTTGTGCTGCACCGGCTGGCGGGCGTCGGCCTGGGTGGCGATGGCGCGGATCGCCTCCTGGTAATGCGACAGGTAGCGGGCCGCGCCTTCGGCGGTGCGCGCGCCTTCGCCGAGCATGTCGTACGAAAAGCGCATGCCGGGCTGGCGCCGGCGCGCGCCGCTGGCCTCGCTCATGGCTTGGACGATGTCCTGTCCCAGGACGAACTGGCGCCCCAGCAACTGGACGGCGCGCACGGTGGCGGCGACCACGGTGCGGGCACCCAGCTTGCCCAGCAGACCGGGCTGCGTTGTCGCAGTCTCACCCGGCAGCAATGTCTTTGACAGCGCGATGGCGCTTCGCGACAGCCGGGCCAGCGCGCCATCGGCGGCGCCGTCGAAATCGGCGCGCGACAACTGGTCGGCAGTCAGCGCGATCGCGGTTTCGGCGTCCGGCACCCGCAGCAGCGCCTCTGCCAGCCGCATCAAAGCCAGTCCCTCGGCGCTGGAGATCGGGTATTCCTTGAGCAGGCTTTCCATCGCCCAGAACGGCGGCGGGTTGCGCCGCACCGCCTCCACCCAGGGCGCCGCGACCGCGACTGCGGCGGCCCAGTCCAGGGCAGCGTGCAGCGCCTGCAGCCGGTCGGTGACGACGGCGGCTTCCGGGCGGCAGGGATCGGGCAGGCGTTGCGGGCTGTCTGGCATGGCGGGTTCCTGTGGATCGCATCCATGGTGGCCCGGCATTGGCCTAGTTTTTCGCTAAAGTTCGTCGCTTCAACGAACGAATCTTCGAGCATGGCCTGCACCGCAGACGCCCTGGACCGCATCGACCTGAAGATCCTGCAGGTGCTGCAGGCGGACGGCCGCCTGTCCAACCTCAAGCTCGCCGAGCTGGTGGCGCTGTCGCCGACGGCGGTGCTGGCGCGGGTGCAGCGGCTCACGCGCGACGGCTACATCCTGGGCTACGAGGCGCGGCTGAACCCGCTCAAGCTCGGCGCCGGCCTGCTGGTGTTCGTCGAGGTGCTGCTGGACCGGACCACCCCCAACGTGTTCGAGGCTTTCAAGGCGGCGGTGCGGGTCTATCCGCAAATCATGGAGTGCCACATGGTGGCCGGTGGCTTCGACTACCTGCTCAAAACCCGCGTGGCCGACATGCATGCCTACCGCGACTTCGCCGGCACGGTGCTGTGGCAACTGCCCGGGGTGCGCGAAACCCGGACTTATGCGGTGATGGAGGAGGTCAAGAGCAGCGCGCAGCTGCCGCTGCGGGTGTAGCTTGTCGCGCTGGCGGCCAGCCAGCGTGTGCGGATGGCACCCGCCGGCGGCGGCATGGCGCTGCAAATCTGCATGCCCAGCCCGAGGCCGACCGCTGCCGCATGACGGTCAAGACCACGGTGGCGGGCAAGGCCGGGACAATGCAGATGGAAGGCTCGGCCAGTGGCGCAAGGCCGATGGCGGCAACATCAAGCCGATCGCGCCACCGAAGAAGTGACATTGGCGTCGCTGCGGCCGCCAAAGATGGCGGTGCCCACCCGCACCAGGGTGCTGCCGGCCTGGATCGCTGCTTCGAGATCGGCCGTCATGCCCATCGACAAGGTGTCCAGCGCCAGCCCGGCATCGCGCAGGCTGTCGAACAGCCGCCGCGCCTTCTGGTGCACGGCCAGCTGGCTGGCGAAGTCGGGTGCCGGCTCGGGGATCGTCATCAGGCCGCGCAGCCGCAGGTTCGGCAAGGCGGCCACCTCGCGCGCCAGCGCCAGCGCCCCGGCCGGTGGCACGCCCGCCTTGGTCGGCCCGCCGTCGACGTTGACCTGGATGCAGACCTGCAGCGGCGGCAAGCGGGTGTCGCGCTGCTCGGACAGCCGCTGTGCGACCGTGAGCCGGTCCACCGTGTGCGCCCAGTCGAAGTGCGCCGCCACCAGCCGCGACTTGTTGCTCTGGATCGGCCCGATGCAGTGCCACTGCAGTTGCAAGTCGGCCAGCAGCGCCGCTTTTTCCACCCCCTCCTTGATGTAGTTCTCGCCGAACGCGGCCTGGCCCTGCGCCTGCGCGGCGCGCACGGCCTCGGGCCCGAACGTCTTGGACACGGCGAGCAGCGTGACATCGTTCACGTCACGTCCGGCGGCCGTGCAGGCGGCGGCGATCCGCTGGTGGAGGCGCTGGAGGTTGTCCGCAATCGTGGTCATAATTGCCCAGCCACCCCGGGGCCGGGACTGCCTGCCGTCGGAGGGAGAGGTATCAAAGAAGAGGGATCCGTGGATATTACCCAGCTGCTGGCATTCAGCGTCAAGAACAAGGCGTCCGACCTGCACCTTTCGGCCGGCCTGCCGCCGATGATCCGGGTGCACGGGGACGTGCGCCGCATCAACGTCGACCCCATGGATCACAAGCAGGTGCATGCCATGGTGTACGACATCATGAACGACACCCAGCGCAAGAACTACGAGGAGTTCCTGGAAGTCGACTTCTCGTTCGAGATCGAGGGCCTGGCGCGCTTTCGCGTCAACGCCTTCAACCAGAACCGCGGCGCCGGCGCCGTGTTCCGCACCATTCCGTCCAAGATCCTGACGCTGGAGCAGCTGAACGCGCCCAAGATCTTCCAGGATCTGGCGCTCAAGCCGCGCGGCATGGTGCTGGTGACGGGCCCCACCGGGTCCGGCAAGTCCACCACGCTGGCGGCGATGGTCAACCACCTGAACGAAACCGAGTACGGCCACATCCTGACGGTGGAAGACCCGATCGAATTCGTGCACGAGTCCAAGAAGTGCCTGGTGAACCAGCGCGAGGTGGGGCCGATGACGCTGTCGTTCGCCAACGCGCTGAAGTCGGCGCTGCGCGAGGACCCGGACTGCATCCTGGTGGGCGAAATGCGCGACCTGGAAACCATTCGGCTGGCGATGACGGCGGCGGAAACCGGCCACCTGGTGTTCGGCACCCTGCACACCTCGAGCGCCGCCAAGACCATCGACCGGATCATCGACGTGTTCCCGGCCGAGGAAAAGGAAATGGTCCGCGCCATGCTGTCGGAGTCGCTGCAGGCGGTGATCTCGCAGACGCTGTGCAAGACCAAGGACGGAACCGGCCGGGTGGCGGCGCACGAGATCATGCTGGGCACCTCGGCCATCCGCAACCTGATCCGCGAAGCCAAGGTGGCGCAGATGTACTCGTCGATCCAGACCGGCAACAGCGTGGGCATGCAGACGTTGGACCAGAACCTGACCGACCTGGTCAAGCGCAACCAGATCAGCGCCGCCGAAGCCCGCG
>NZ_JAQGLS010000308.1 GCF_028292805.1 Ramlibacter sp.
ACCGCGCCGGCACCCGCGGCCTGGTGCACCCGGCTCCATTCGGCCCGGCCCTCGCCGGTCCACTGTTCGCTGATGCCCCGGCGCCAGGTGCCCGTCACGAACCGGTCGCCGTAGTCGCCGTTGGTCACGCCCAGGTTCTCCCGCACCGCACCCAGCTCCACGCTCCAGTCGTTCAGGCCCGGCGCCAGCAGCTCCACGGTGCTGAAGAACGGCTGCAGGATCACCACCTCGCGCCCGAGCACGTCGCGCACGACGAGTCGCGCCTCGCCGCTGCCGGTCAGGCCCTGGCTGTCGTCGATGACGAACGGGCCGGTGGGAACCTGCGACACCTTGCGCAGCACGTCATTGACGTACAGCTCCACCGTCGACGGGGCACTGGACACTCCGCGCAGCAGCGGCAGCGGCTGGGTCAGCAGGCCGGGACTGAGGGAAAAATTGGTGCCGAACTGGATGCCGCCGAAATAGACCTGGCGGCCCCACAGGCCGGCGCGCGTGACCGAGTCCCCCAGGCGCAAGCTGAGGTTGGATTGCGGGAAGTGCCGCGTCACTGTGGATTCCAGCCGCAGCCACTCTTTGCGCAGGCCCAGCGACCCGCCGGTGAGATTGCGCCCCACGTGGCTGCTGGTCAGAACGCCCCAGCGGGTGGAAGCGCCCAGCTCCAGCAAGGCGCCCAGATCCTGGCTGGACACGCCGCCAGACGCGGAGCGCTGGAAGTTCAGGTCGTAGTTCAGGAACAGGCTGGGCAGCACCGGGCTGGGCTGGGGACGGGTCGACTCGCTGGCCAGCACCAGCCGGCTGCCCATGAACGCATCCGGCGAGAACGTGATCTCGGCGGTCAGCGCCCCGAAGTTCAGCTTCGCATCGAACCCCGGGATCGCATCCAGGGGAATGAAGTCGAGCCCGCGCACCCGGATGGGATTGACGTCCGGCGGGATCCGCACGCGCCACTCTTCAAGGGCGTCCGGCCCGACATGCAGCCGGCCGGCGCGCTCGACGAAGGGCCAGCCGCCGGCCTTCGCCCCGTTGACGGTGGCCTCCAGCGGAACGATGCGGTCTTGCACGGTGCTGGACGCGCGAATTTCCGGCCGGCTCGGCTGCGCCAGCGCCGCGAAGGGCAGTGCATGCAGCAGGACGGTGGCCAGGATGCATGCCCTCGCCTGGATCATTCTGGCAGGGTGACGTCGAATGCCTGCAGCGTGCCGTCGTCCAGCGCCGCCTGCAGTTTGACCTTGCCGCCGGGGATCCTGCCGTCGCCACGCACGAGTTCGAACGAGCGCGTGATGCCCGGCAGCACGTAGCCGACGGTGTCCCGCCCGGCGAGGCGAAGGCCTTTTTCATCGATCAGTTCGAGTGAACGGATCTGGGCGTAGGCGGTGCCGGAGTTGCCGCAGCGGGCCTGCGCCCGGTCAGCGGCGCTGCGCTCGACCACGCACTGCAGTTCGCGCCTGGCGCCGGGCGGCGTGATGAAGACGGGCAGCGAGAAGGCCAGCGCCAGCTGCAGCTGGAGCTGCCCGGCCGGCCTTGCCTCGGGCACCTCGCGCACGATCAGCCGATAGGTCTGCTGGACGCCGGCCGGACGCGGCGTCAGCAGCGCCAGCCGGACCACCTGGCGCGACCTGGGCGCGAGCTTGAGGATGGGCGGCGTGAGCACCAGGTCCTCGGTGAGCTCGAGGTCGTCGGAGCCGTCCGCCTTCTGCTTCCAGCTGTAGAGGTCGGCCTGCATCACCACCTGTTCGTCGCTGTCGTTCGACACCGTGACGGCGACTGCGCGGTCGCGCGGGGCCATGAAGATGCGAACCGGCGTGATGGTGAACTGGGCGGCTTGCGCCGTCAGTGAAAGAACGGTTGCGCCGAGCAGGAAAGCCGCGGCCAGGGTGTGCTTCATGACGGTTCTCTCGATGAGGAGGGGCCAGCTCGACAGCTTACCTCACCAGGTCAGCGTCATTTCCACATATTCGAAGCCCTCCGCAACCACCGTGCGGGAGGAATATTCGCCGACCACGAAGGCCCCGGCGCCGATGGCATGGGCGTTGTCGGGCGCCCGCATGCGCGCCTCGTCGCCGCCGGCGCCGAGCATGGCGCCGGCGCCGTGCCCGCAGCGTACGCCGCGGTTGCCTGCCGGGTCGAGTGCCGTGGTGCAGCCGACCGCGGCTGGCTGCAGCAGTTCCACGCTGACGCGCAAGGCGGCGCTCGCCTGGCCGGCGGCAGTGGAAGTGGACAAGCCACCCGCGGCAACGGCCAGGACGGCAAGCCAGGGCTGGACAACGCGGGGCATGGCGGCCTCTGGATCTGCTTGTTCGAAGGTGGACTGCCTGAAAGCTCCCGCCGACCTGGCCGCGGGAACCGTCGGGACGTCGATCAGTAAGTGATCGTCAGAACCCGGGTGTGGCTGCTCCCATCCGACGCGTCGCCGGCCTGGCCGGCAGCGATCGAGCCACTGATGCTGACGGTGTAGGTGTCCGCGGTGCCGCCCGTGCCGCCCGTGCCGGCGACCCCGGCCGAGGCGGCCGTGCCGCCCGTGACGGCGGGAACTGCGGCCGTCAGCGTATAGAGCAAGCCCTTGATCACGCCTTGGGCGGTGATGGTGCCGGTCGAAGCGGCGGCGGAACCGGTCTGTTCGCCCGCGGCTCCGTTGTCGAACTGGAATGTCGGAGCCGTCAGGCCGCGCGTGCAACTGAACACGGTGCGCGTGCTACCGGTGGCGTCGAGGGGGTCGAGTGCGCTATAGGTGAACGCCAGGTCGGTGGCCGCGGTGGTCACGGAGCAGGAGCTCGTGAGTGTCACCGAGACACTGAACTGGTCGGTCGCATCGACCGCGAAAGTGTTGCCGGCGGCCAGCAGGAGGGCAGCGGCGATAAGGCTCAGCTTCTTCATAGATCGCTCCTTGTAAGCAAAGGGCCCAACGGGCCTTAGGTCAATTTCTTACTGCGAACGAAGTATAGAAGCCGTTGTAACGAGTTGCAATCGGCAGAACGTAGCAAAATCAACGACTTGCACGCGATAACTGGCCAAAGCGTTAGTTACTTCACTTGTCCCCGCTGCCCGGCGGCGTTTTCTGCGCCACCGGTCCGACGAACGGTGTTGCAATTCCGACCTGAGGCGGATGAACCCGCCACGGTCGTCAGAGACCTCCCTGCGCCAGCAGCGCGCTCACCCGCTTGACGTAGCCGGCCGGGTCTTGCGGCATGCCACCTTCGGCCAGCAGGGCCTGGTCGAACAGGATGTGCGCCAGGTCGTCGAAGCCGGGCGAGCCGTCCAGCTTCATCACCAGCGGATGCGAAGCGTTCACCTCCAGCACCGGCTTGGTCTCCGGCGCCTTCTGCCCGGCCTGCTTGAGCAGGCGCGCCAGCTGCAGGCTCATGCCGCCTTCGCTGACCACCAGGCAGGCGGGCGAGTCGACCAGCCGCGTCGTCACGCGCACATCCTGCGCCTTGTCCTTGAGCGCTTCCTTGAGTCTGGCCAGCACCGGCTTGAACGATTCCGCGGCTTCCTCGGCGGCCTTCTTTTCGGCTTCGTCCTGCAGCGAGCCCAGGTCGACCTGGCCCTTGGCCACCGACTGCAGCGGCGTGCCGTCGAAGTCTTCCACGTGGCCCAGCGCCCACTCGTCCACCCGATCGGTCATGAACAGCACCTCCAGGCCCTTCTTGCGGAAGATCTCCAGCTGCGGGCTGTTGGCGGCGGCGGCCTGCGTGTCGGCCGTGACGTAATAGATGGCCTGCTGGCCTTCCTTCATGCGCGCCTTGTAGTCGGCCAGCGAGACGCTGGCGCTGTCGCTGGCGGTGGAGGCGAAGCGCAGCAGCTTGGCGAGGCGCTCGCGGTTGCCAAAGTCCTCGCCCAGGCCTTCCTTGAGCACGGCGCCGAACTCGGCGTAGAACTTCGCGTACTTGCCCTTGTCTTCCTCGGCCGCCGCCTCGTCGCGCTCCGCCTTGGCCAGGTCTTCCAGCATGGACAGCACGCGCCGGGTGTTGCCCTCGCGGATCGCCTTGACGTCGCGGCTTTCCTGCAGCAGCTCGCGGCTGACGTTCAGCGGCAGGTCGGCCGAATCGATCACGCCCTTGACGAAGCGCAGGTACGAAGGCAGCAGCGCCTCGGCGTCGTCCATGATGAAGATGCGCTTGACGTACAGCTTGACGCCGGCGGCCTTGTCGCGGTTCCACAGGTCGAACGGCGCGCGCCCCGGCACGAACAGCAGCTGCGTGTACTCGGTGCTGCCTTCGACCCGGTTGTGCGTCCAGGCCAGCGGCGGCTCGAAGTCATGGCTGAGGGCCTTGTAGAACTCCTGGTACTGCTCAGTCGTGATGTCCTTTTTGGGCCGGGCCCACAGGGCGGTCGCCTGGTTGACGGTTTCCCATTCATCGGAGACGACGTGTTCGCCGGGCTGGCCTTCCTCGCCTTCTTTCCACTCCTCCTTGCGCATCAGGATCGGCAGCGAGACGTGGTCGGAGTACTTGTTGACGATGGACTTGAGCTTCCAGCTCGACAGGTAGTCCTGCGCGTCGTCGCGCAGGTGCAGCGTGACGCTGGTGCCGCGCTCGGGCCGGGTGATGGCCTCCACCTCGAAGTCGCCGGCGCCGCCGCTGACCCAGCGCACGCCCTGCTCCGCGGGCAGGCCGGCCCGGCGCGACTCGACGCTGATCTTGTCGGCGACGATGAAGCCGGAATAGAAGCCGACGCCGAACTGGCCGATCAGCTGGGAGTCCGCCTTCTGGTCACCCGACAGCCGGCCCATGAATTCCCTGGTGCCGCTCTTGGCGATGGTGCCCAGATTGTCGATGGCCTCCTGCTGCGACAGGCCGATGCCGTTGTCGGCGATGGTCAGGGTGCGGGCCTGCCTGTCGAAGCTCACCCGCACTTCCAGGCTGGGTGCGTCCTCGTACAGGCCGGCGTCGTTCAGCGCCTCGAAGCGCAGCTTGTCGCAGGCGTCGGACGCGTTGGAGATCAGCTCGCGCAGGAAGATCTCCTTGTTGGAGTACAGCGAGTGCGTGACCAGGTGCAGCAGCTGCGCCACCTCGGCCTGGAAGGAAAGGGTCTGTTTCTGGCTCATGGGATGGTGTGTTCTGGGGAAAGCGCGCTCCCGAACTGGGGCCGGGACGCGAATGTTTCAAGCAGATGGATGCTAGCGCACCTCGACGTGAACTATTCGACGATTCCAGCTCCGCCGCAGGTGAGGCCTGGTTGCACCTGGCAACACGCCGTTTACATTCCTTCCCATGCGGATCGAGTTGCCAATTCCCACCTGGGCCGAAGCCCAGCGCGCCCACGACGACGCCCATACGCTGACGGTACCGGCGCATCCGCATCCGCTGCCCCTGTCGGGCGGGTGGCCCGGCGTCGAGGCGGGTGTCGCCAGGGTGGAAGTGCGGGCCGGCGCGCACGCCGCGCTCACCCTGACTTTGCAGGAACCGGCCCGCTGAACCGCGGCCAATGGCCCACCTGGCGCGTTCCGCCCACAGCGCGTGGCGCCGCGCCCACACCGGCAAGCGCCGCTTACCGCTCGTCACATCCCCGGGACCGCTAGGCGCGACGCCGTGGCGGCATGGCGCGCCCCCCCATAGGATTGCCCAAAGCAAAACCTGGAGGGACCCCTTGGCCACTATCCGTTCTACCCGTCGCGCGCCCGCCGCCGGCTTCACGCTGATCGAACTGATGATCACGGTGGCCATCGTCGGCATCCTGGCCGGCGTCGGCTATCCCGCGTACACGGACTACGTGCGCCGGGCGCAGTTGCCCGAGGCCTTCTCGGCCATGGCGGACTACCGGGTCAAGATGGAGCACTACTTCCAGGACTTCCGCAACTACGGCGCTGCCCCCGGCGCCTGCGCCAACGCAGCCAACGCCCCGGCCTGGAACAACTTCCAGCCCAACGGCGCCAAATTCTTCACCTTCAGCTGCGCCAGTACCGGCGCCGGCTACGTCATCACTGCCACCGGCAGCGCCGGTCGCGCCGTCGGTCACGTCTACACGGTCAGCCATGACAACGCCCAGACCACGACCCAGTTCAAGGGCCAGGCGGTGGCCGGCAAGAACTGCTGGCTGCTGAAAGGCTCGGAGTGCTGATCCAGCGCCGCCAGCGCGGGTTCAACCTGGTCGAAGCCATCATCACCCTGGCCGTGCTCGGCATCCTGGTCGCCGCCGCGGTGCCCAGCGTGACGGACTGGATGCGTTCCACGGCCGTGCGCAACCTGGCGGAGACCACCAACACCGGCTTGCAGAAAGCCAGGATGGAAGCCATGCGGCGCAACCAGATCGTGACCTTCTGGATGGTCACCGCAACCAGCGCTCCCACCAACGACTGCGCCTTGTCGGCGGCTTCCGCCGCCTGGGTGGTGAGTCTGGACAACCCGGCCGGCAAGTGCGCCACCGCCCCGTCGGCCACCGAGACACCCCGGATCGTCGAGGTGTACGGCCCCGGCCCGAGCGTGGCCGGCATCACCGTGTCGGGCCTGGACCAGGATGCCGCGGCGGCCTCGTCCGTCAGCTTCAACGGCTTCGGCCAGGCCGTGCGCACCGGCAAGCCGCTGCGCAGCATCGACATCTCCCATACCGACATCTCGGCCCGCCGCTTGCGCCTGCAGATCGCCGGTGGCGGCGGCATCCGCATGTGCGACCGGGACGTGACCAGCCCCGATCCCCGGGCCTGCAATTGAGGACCCCCCGCATGGCAACCGCAAGCAACCGCAGGCACGCCGGCCGCTCCAGGCTGC
This sequence comes from Ramlibacter sp., assembly GCF_028292805.1. Taxonomy (GTDB): domain Bacteria; phylum Pseudomonadota; class Gammaproteobacteria; order Burkholderiales; family Burkholderiaceae_C; genus Ramlibacter. The sequence continues at coordinate 6,705 of NZ_JAQGLS010000308.1, forward strand.
GCGGCATCGCGCTCATCGAGGCGCTGGTGGCGGTCCTGATCTTCGCCTTCGGCGTGATCGGCCTGGTCGGCCTGCAGGTGGCGATGACCCGCGCGCAAGGCACCGCCAAGTACCGTGCCGATGCCGCCTACCTCGGCTCCCAGGTCTTGGGCCAGATGTGGGCCGACCGCACCAAGCTGGACAGCTTCAACACCGGTGGCGCCGATGCGTGCGCCGGCTACGCGCCGTGCAAGGACTGGTCGGGCAAGGTCGCCAGCTCGCTGCCCCAGGGCAAGGCGGCCATCGCCGCCAGCCAGGCCACCGGCGTCGTCACGATGACCATCACCTGGTCGCTTTCGGCCGAAGGAACGCATACCCATGTGCTCACCACATCCATCCGCTGACCGGGCACGACAGGCCGGCTTCACCCTGATCGAGCTGATGATCGGGGTGGTCATCGGGCTGCTCGCCAGCCTGGCGGTCACGCACGTGCTGGTCAACTCGGAAGGCCAGAAGCGCACCACCATGGCGGGCTCGGACGCGCAGATCAACGGCGCGCTGTCGCTGAGCACGCTGCAGCGCTCGATCCAGTCCGCCGGCTACGGGTTCGCCGCCACCCCGATGGTGATCGGCTGCCCCATCTCGGCGCGCTGGAACAACGCGGTGATCGCCGGCTTCCCCGCTTCGCTGGTGCCGGTCACGATCACCGACGGGGCTGCAGGTGCGCCCGACACGGTGCGGGTGCTGGCCAGCGGCAAGACTTCGTTCTCGGTGCCGGGCCGGATCATTCCGCCGGGCTATGCCGCCGGCGCCAAGACGGTGCCGATCGCCAGCATCCGCGGCATCCAGACCGGCGACCTGATGCTGGCCGCCAGCGACGCCTCGGCGATCTGCGAGATGTTCCAGGTGACCGGCGACCCGCCGGACCCCACCAACGTGAGGCGCGACGACGATGCCAGGTGGAACCCGCCGAACTGGCCGACCGCCAGCTACGGGCAGGGCAACTTCCTGGTGAACCTGGGCAGCCCCGTCGACACCACATATTCCATCGTCAACAACGCGCTGCGGGTCTCCCGGCTGAACCTCGCCGCCGCCGACACCCAACCGTCCTACGAAGCGGTCGAGCTGTTCCCGGACATCGTGAACCTGCAGGCCCTGTACGGCAAGGACACCGACAACGACGGCGCCGTAGACACCTGGAACAACGTCACCCCCGTCAACAACGCCGGCTGGCTGCAGGTGATGGCAGTGCGGCTGGCGGTCGTCGCCCGCAGCAGCCAGTTCGAGAAGGCGGACGTCACCTTCGCCAATCCGCTGTGGGACGTGGGCACCATCGGCACGACGGCCCTGACGGGCCTTGCGACCTGCGGCGCCAGCAAGTGCCTGACTTTGAAGGTGGAGACGGTCGACGCCGGCTGGAAGCGATACCGGTACCGCGTCTTCGACACCGTCATCCCCTTGCGCAACATGCTCTGGAACTCCTGATGCCAGCCGCCCGTCCCACCTCCCGCTTGCCGTCGGCAGGCGCGCGCGCCCAGCGCGGCATCTCGCTGCTGTTCGCCCTGATGGCGCTGGTGATCATGGGCTTCGGCGCCGTGGCGCTGACGCGCTCGGTCGACACCGGCACGCTGATCATGGGCAACCTGAGCTTCCAGCAGGACGCCGTGATGTCCAGCTCGAGCGCGGCCGAACAGGCCATGGTCTGGCTGGACGCAAACAAGAGCGGCGTCAGCCTCGACAACGACGTGGCCAACAAAGGCTACTACGCCAGCCACGTCGACGCCCTGGACGTGGCTGGCAACCGGACCAGCGCCGCGAAGAAGCTGCCCATCGTGAACTGGGACGGCAACTGCCTGGGCATGACCACCGCGACCTACGACACCTGCGTGATCGTGCCGTTCCGCGGCGCCGACGTCAACGGCAACGTCGTGCAGTGGGTGATCATGCGGCTGTGCGACGCCACCGGGCCCGCCACCGGCGGCTCCAACCTGTGCGTGCGCCCCGCCACCAGCAGCACCACCACGGCCAAGGAGCGCGGGGAGCTGCAGCCGGGCGGCCGCCTCAGCGGCGCGATGGCCAGCCCTTACTACCGGATCATCGTGCGCGTGCAAGGCCCGCGCAACACGACGAGTTACACCGAGTCGATCGTTCACTTTTGACAGAGATTTCCTGCGAGGTCCCCTCATGAAGCCTGCCACTCCCCTTTTCCGTCGCCGTCTGCGTGCGGTCCTGCGCACCCTGGTCACGGTGGTGGCCGGCGTTTCGGTCGGCCATGCGCTGGCGCTGAACGACCTGTCCAACGCGCCCCTGTTCACCGGGGGCAGCACCGCGGTCAAGCCCAACATCATGTTCATCATGGACGATTCGGGCTCCATGCAGTGGGACTTCCTGCCGGACGCCGCGAGCGTGCTGCATCGGGGCATGTACGGGCGCTGGTCGGCCCACTGCAACGGCCTGGCCTACGACCCCGACGTCAAGTACGGGGTGCCGGTCTACATCGATGCCGGCGACAAGGTGCAGTCCAAGGGCCCGGCAGCCCTGACCCACATCGCGCCCGATCCTGCCAACCAGACCACCGAGCCGAACGCGGTCTATGCGGTCAGCAGCGACATCAACAGCGCCGGCACGGTCGATGTCACCCTTGTCACCGGCTCCTCCGGGCTCTACTTCGTTGCTCCCGGCAACCCCGCGGACACGGTCACTGTCTACAAGGACGCCGCCAACTACCTGGTGGGGCAGATGAGCGGCCTTTCCATCAACGGCGGCCGGTATGTGCTTTCGATTTCCGTGCGCGGACGGGTGGGCACCCTGGGCGGCACGATGACCGTCGGCAAGGGCGAGCCGGCTTCCGGGGTGTACTACAAGTACAAGGGCAACACGGCTCGACTCGACTGGTACACGAGCACCGGCGCCGTCAATTCCGCCAGTGACTTCTACAAGCACTGCAATGGCGCCATCGACGGCACCTACAAGGACAAGTTCACCGCGGTGACGGTGGCCGGCAGCACCGACGACGACAAGCAGAACTACGCCAACTGGGCCAAGTACTACCGCAACCGCGTGATGACCATGCAGCATTCGGCCGGCCTGGCGTTCAAGGGGCTGGACGACCGCTATCGCATCGGCTACACCACCATTGGCCAGCCCAAGGCCCAGGCGGGGGTGGGCGACTTCCTGCACGTCGAGGACTACAACGATGCCCACCGGCACAAGTTCTACGATCAGCTGTACGCTGCCCGGCCGGGCATCTACGGCACCCCGCTGCGTGGCGCGCTGGCCAAGGCCGGCCAGTACTTCGCCAACAAGGCGCTGAGCCAGGACAAGGACCCGATGCAGTACTACTGCCAGCGGAACTTCTCCATCCTCTCCACGGACGGCCTGTGGAACACCGGCGGCAACCGCGCCGGCGAGTCGAGCGCCAATCAATACGGTGCGTACAAGCTGGACCGCACCACCGCCGTGGGCAACCAGGACAACGACCTGCCCCGGCCCATGGCGGACGGCGTTTCGCTGAAGGTGGTGACCACGGAGAAGTGGGACGAGCTCAGGGAAACCCGCATCAAGCAGACGATTCCGCTGGTGACGGTCACGACGCGGATCACCGGCAGGACCGGCAGCGGCGTGACCAAGACCGAGCAGCGCACGAGGACCGAGCAGGGCAGCAACACCGGTTGCACCGACAAGAAGCGCCACAAGAGAACCGTCATCGAGCAACAGCTCTACACGACGACCGCCACCGAAACCACGACGGAGAAGACGACGGCCACGGCCACGGCCACGGTCGTCCTGCTGCGCACGGACGGCACGGCGCAACAGACGGTGGTCACGGTGACCAACGGCGTGACCAACTCGACCGTGTCGAGCAGCGCCACCATTGCCCCGACCGACGTGATCGAGAGCCAGACGGTCGCAGCGGGGACCACCGTCAGCGCCATCGTCCAGCCCGACCCGGAGGTTGCGACCAGCACTGTCCTGGGGCCGGTCACCGAAGTCAGCCGCAGCGAAGGAACAGCGTGCGAATCGGTCAGCTCGACGCCGGTCACCTCTGGCTGGTCGGTCACAGGCACCGGCACGGTGACCCTGTCCCCGATGACGCCGCCCGATCCCACGGAGAGCATCCAGAACAAACCGGCGGTCGAGACGGTGGTGGGCACTCCGGTGTCCAAGACCACCGACAAGGTCATCACCGCCGTGTACAGCTCGACCGGCGGGGCGGAGAACACCCTGGCCGACGTGGCGGCCTATTACTACAAAACCGACCTGCGCAGCTCCGGGCTGGGCAACTGCACGGGCGTGCTGGGCAAGGACGTCTGTACCAACGAGGTGCCCGGCCTGGCCCTGACGGACCCGTACAGGTCTTTCGGTGACGCCGAGCGCCAGCAGCACATGACGACCTTCACGCTGGGGCTGGGCGTGAGCGGCAGCCTGAAGTACGACCCCAAGTACATCTCGCAGCGCAGCGGCGACTTCCACGACATCGTCAACCGCAGCAAGAACTGGCCGAACGTCGCTTCCGGCGATCACACCACGGTGGACGACCTGTGGCATGCCGCCGTCAACGGCCGCGGCCAGTACTTCAGCGCGGGCAATCCCAACTCGCTGATCGACGGCCTGAGCTCGGCGCTGTCCGCGATCCAGGCGGTCAGCGGTTCCGCTTCCGCGGCGTCCACCAGTTCGCTGCAGCCGGTTGCCGGCGACAACGACATCTACGTGGCCCAGTTCACGACGGTGGAATGGGTGGGCGACGTGCTCGCGTACGAGATCAACCCGAACACCGGCGCCATCACCACCAAGCCGACCTGGTCGGCCAAGGTGGAACTCGACAAGAAGGCGCCCGCCAACCGCAAGATCTACTACAAGAAGAAGGGCGCGACCGAGACGGAGCTCAAGGAGTTCACGTACACCAACCTGGACGCCGACAACTACGAGGGCGACTTCGACAACTTCTGCACCAAGCCGGCGGCCGGCGGCGGGCTGGCCCCGGCCCAGTGCGCGGCGCTGAACAGCACCGACATGGCGGCGGCCAACTCCGGCGCCAACCTGGTGGAGTACCTGCGCGGCGACCAGGGCAAGGGCTACTTTCGCAAGCGCTCGGCGCGGCTGGGCGACATCATCAACGCGTCCCCGCTGTTCATCGGCAAGCCCAGCTTCCGGTACACGGAAAACGGCTACTCCACGTTCGCGAGCGCCAACGCCAGCCGCAGGGCCGTGGTGCTGGCCGCCGCCAACGACGGCATGCTGCACGCCTTCGCCCGCTCCACCGATCCGTCCGGGACCGGAGCGGTGGGCGGCGAGGAACTGTGGGCCTTCATCCCCAGCTTCGTGCTGCCCAACCTGTACAAGCTGGCGGATACCGGATACGAGACCAACCACTCGTACTTCGTCGACGGCTCGCCGCAGATCGGCGACATCTTCGTGGACGGGGCCTGGAAGACCATCGTCGTGGGCGGCCTGAACAAGGGTGGCCGCGGCTACTACGCACTGGACGTGACCGTGCCGCAAACGCCCAAGCTGCTGTGGGAATACAAGCACGACGACCTGGGCTACACCTACGGCAACCCCATCATCACCAAGCGCAAGGACGGCAAATGGGTGGTGGTGTTCGGCTCCGGCTACGACAACGTCTCGCCCGGCGACGGCAACGGCCACCTGTTCGTGCTGGACGCCAACACGGGCGCGCTCCAGGCCAACATCCCCACCGAGCTGTCCTCCGGCGTCGCGGCCGGGACCGCCAGCGCCCCGAGCGGCCTGGCCCGCATCAACTCGTGGGTGGAATCCGAGCTGATCAACACCTCGCAGCGCTTCTACGGCGGCGACGAGCTCGGCAACGTCTGGCGATTCGACCTCGACAACCTGGTGGAGCCCAACGGCAAGGCATTGCTGCTCGCACAGCTGCGGGGCCCGGTGGGCAACGCGGTCCAGCCGATCACGTCCAAGCCCGCCCTGGCCGCGGTGTCCTACAACGGGGCGACCTATCCTGTGGTGTATGTGGCAACCGGCACGTACTTTCGCAACGAGGACGCCAAGGACAAGGAGGTGCAGTCGATCTATGCCATCAAAGACCCGCTGAACGCGACCTCCTACGGCAACCTGCGGACCAACACCGACTTCGAGGCGCAGACCATCACCGCGGGGGTCTCGGGCAACACGCCCACCCGCACCAGCAGCGCCAGAACGGTGAACTGGGCCACCAAGTCCGGCTGGCGGGTGGACTTCCCGGTCGGTGGCGAACGCGTGTCGGTCAACCCGCAACTGGCGCTGGACACGCTCTACGTCGGCGCAAACCTGCCCAAGGACGACGATTGCTCGGTGGGCGGCGAGTCGTTCCTCTACCAGTTCGACATCGCCAACGGGACCTCCACCGCCAGCTACGTCGGCAACGTGCTGGTGCAGGGCCTGACGGTGGTGCAGCTGGTGACCGGCGCGGCGGCAGGCAGCATCGTGACCATCATCACCCGCAGCGACGGCACGCTGCAGACCGAAGTCGGCATGCCGCCCGCCACCGGTGGCACCCTGCGCCGCACCTCCTGGCGCGAGCTGCTGGATTGACGTGGGAAGGGGCCGGGCATTCTGGCCGGTCTTGACCCTGGTCCTGCTGGGGCACGGCGCGGTCCTCACCCTGCTGCAGGCCGCGCCGCCGCCGATCCAGCGCGGCCTGGCCGTTGCGCCGCCGCGCGTCTTCCAGGTGCGCCCGCTGCAGGTCAAGCAGAAGGACCAAGCGGTTGCGATCGCGGCGCCGGCGCCCGCTTCCGAGCCGCTGCCCGCCGCCACAACGGCGCCGGGCCCCGCGGCGCCTCCCGTGACTTCACCGCCGCGTCCTTTCGCCCCCGCAGTGGCAGCCCCGCCGCCAGAGCCCGATCCGCCTTACATCCCCCGCAGCCAGCTGACCGCGGGGCCGGTTCCCCTGACGCTGGTGGACGTGCCTTTCCCCGACGGCGTCAAGGGCGTCGTCGACCTCAAGGTGCAGGCCACCTTGTTCATCGACGAACAGGGCCTGGTGCGGCGGGTGCGCGTGGACACCCCGGACGTGCAACCGGTGTTCGAGCAGGTGATCCGGGACACCTTTTCCAGAGCCCACTTCAAGCCCGGCGAGATCCAGGCCGTGGCGGTGCGGTCGCAGGTCCGGGTCGAGGTCGAATTCAACACGGACAGCGCCAGGAGGCGCTGAACGGCGGCCCGGTGATGCCGGCTCCTGGGCCCTGTCAGAACCGTTCCTGCGGCCCCAGGTAGCGCCATTGCCCCACCGGCAGCTGCCCCAGCGCGATGCGGCCGATGCGCACGCGCTTGAGGCCCACCACCTTCAGGCCCACGGCCTCGCACATGCGGCGGATCTGGCGCTTCTTGCCTTCGGTCAGCACGAAGCGCAGCTGCTCGGGGTTTTGCCAGTCCACCTTGGCCGGCTTGAGCGGCTGGCCGTCCAGGCTCAAGCCATGCCGCAGGCGTGCCAGCTGCGCCGCGGGGAACGCGGCCTGCACGTTGGCGGCGGCGGCGCCGAACTCCACCCGCACCAGGTACTCCTTTTCCATGCCGGAGTCTTCGCCGATCAACTGGCGGGCCACGCGGCCGTCCTGCGTCAGCACCAGCAGGCCGATGGAGTCGATGTCGAGCCGGCCGGCCGGCGCCAGGCCGCGCAGCTGCGACGGCGCAAAGCGAATGGGCGCGGCGTCGCCCTGCCAGCGGTTGCGCTCCTGCACCAGCACCACGGCCGGCTCGTGGCCGTCCTCGGGCTGGCCGCTGACGTAACTCATCGGCTTGTTCAGCAGGATGGTGACCAGCTCGCGCTGATGCCCGCGGGCCCTGGGATCGACGTCGATGCGGGCGTCGGGCGCCACCTGCAGGCCCATGGGGGCGAGGACGCCGTTCACCTTCACCCAGCCGCGGGCGATCCAGTCGTCGGCCTCGCGGCGCGAGCACATGCCCAGTTCGGCCATGCGCTTGTTCAATCGGCTGGTGGGGGTGGGGGCGGAAGGATAAGTTTCAGGCATGGTCGCGGGTGGGAAAGACGCTGGTGCGCAGCGCCTGCAAATCGAAGATGCGGACGCCGCCGTATTCCACCTGGATGATGCCCTGCTCCTGCAGCGACGCCAGCGCCTCGTTCACGCGCTGGCGCGACAGGCCGACCAGGTAGGCCAGCTCCTGCTGCGTGATGCGCAGCATTTCGCCGACGCCGGGAAACAGCACCGGGTTGAACAGGGCCGCCAGGTTGCGCGCCACGCGCACGTCCGGGTTGGTCATGCGGTCGATCTCGCGGGCGGCGATGAACTGGCCGAGCCGCTCGTTGAGCTGGTTCATCACGAAC
>NZ_JAQGLS010000055.1 GCF_028292805.1 Ramlibacter sp.
CCATCAGGCGAAGGATCCGCTCCATCGTGCTCATGAATCCACCTTCGGCATGGGATGGCCCCGGTCAGGGGCGAAGCAGGTCGTTGAGCGAGGTCTTGGCCCGGGTCTGGGCATCGACGCGCTTGACGATGATGGCGGCGTACAGGCTGTACTTGCCGCCGTCCTTGGGCAGGCTGCCGGAGATCACCACCGAGCCGGCCGGGATCCGGCCGTAGGTCGTTTCGCCGGTCGTGCGGTCGTAGATCGGGGTGCTCTGACCCAGGTACACGCCCATCGAAATGACCGAGTTCTCCTCGACGATCACGCCCTCCACGACTTCGGACCGGGCGCCGATGAAGCAGTTGTCCTCGATGATGGTCGGGTTGGCCTGCAGCGGCTCCAGCACGCCACCCAGGCCGACGCCGCCGGACAGGTGGACGTTCTTGCCGACCTGCGCGCAGGAACCGACCGTGGCCCAGGTGTCCACCATGGTGCCTTCGTCGACGTAGGCGCCGATGTTCACGTAGCTGGGCATCAGGATCGCGCCTTTGGCGATGAAGCTGCCCCGGCGAGCGACCGCGGGCGGCACGACGCGCACGCCGGTGGCGGCCATTTCCTCGGCCGACAGGTGGGCGAACTTGGTCGGCACCTTGTCGAAGAAGGCCAGGTCGCCGGCCTTCATCAGCACGTTGTCGTTCAGCCGGAACGACAGCAGCACGGCTTTCTTGAGCCACTGGTGCACCGTCCACTTGCCCACGCTTTCGCGGGTGGCCACGCGCAGCTTGCCCACGTTCAGCTCGGAGATGACGTGATCGACGGCCTCGACCACTTCCTTGGGCGCCTTGCCGGGCGACAGGTTGGCGCGGTCGTCCCACGCGGTATCGATGGTCTGCTGGAGTTGCTGGGTCATTGGGGACTCTGGTCTCGGGTATCTTGAACGAACTGCACGATCCGCTGCGCGGCTTCCAGGCATTCGGCGGTGTCGGCCACCAGCGCCATGCGCACGCGGCCGGCGCCGGGGTTGGCCCCGTGGGCCTCGCGCCCCAGGAAGCTGCCCGGCAGCACGACCACATTGTATTGAGCCAGCAGGGCGCGGGCGAACGCCGTGTCGCTTCCGCGCACCCCCGCCCACAGGTAGAAGCCGGCGTCGGGCAGCCGCACGTCCAGCACCGGCTCGAGCAGCGGCGTGACCTGGGCGAACTTGCGGCGGTACTGTTCGCGGTTGTCCACCACGTGCGCCTCGTCGCTCCAGGCCGCGGCGCTGGCAGCCTGCACGATCGGGCTCATCGCGCTGCCGTGATAGGTGCGGTACAGCAGGAACTGCTGCAGCAGGCCAGCGTCGCCAGCCACGAAACCGCTGCGCATGCCGGGCACGTTGCTGCGCTTGGACAGGCTGGTGAAGGCCACCAGCTGCTTGAAGTCTGTGCGACCGAGTTGCGCCGCCGCCTCCAGCCCGCCCAGCGGCGGCTCGGCGCGGAAGTAGATTTCGCTGTAGCACTCGTCCGAGGCGATCACGAAGCCGTGTTTGTCCTGCAGCGCGAACAACTTGCGCCACTCGTCCAGCGGCATCACCGCGCCGGTCGGGTTGCCGGGCGAGCAGACGAACAGCAGCTGCGTCTTCGCCCAGGTCGCCTCGGGCACGCTGTCCCAATCGATGGCGAAGTTGCGCGCCGGGTCGCTGGGGACGTAGTACGGCTGCGCGCCCGACAGCAGCGCCGCCCCTTCGTAGATTTGGTAGAACGGGTTGGGGCAGACCACCACCGCCGGCCGCGTCGGGTCGATCACGGCCTGGGCGAACGCGAACAGCGCCTCGCGCGAGCCGTTGACGGGCAGCACCTGCGTTTGCGGATCCAGCGCAATGCCGTAGCGCCGCTGGACCCAGCCGGTGCAGGCGGTGCGCAGCTCGCGCGTGCCGGCCGTCGGTGGATACCCCGCCAGGTCGTGGCCTGGCGTTTCCAGCGCGGCGGCCAGCGCCTGCTTGATGAAAGCGGGGGTCGGGTGCTTGGGCTCGCCGATGCCCAGGCTGATGTGGCGGTAGGCCGGGTTCGGCGTAACGCCGGCAAACAGCTCCCGCAGCCGCGCGAATGGGTAGGGCTGCAGGCGGGATAACAGGGGATTCATGCGGGGATTATCCCCGCCGCCGCAAGGACGCCCGGGGATCGGCGTTCGTCAGCGGCAGCCCGGCTCGCCGGTACGCCGCCAGCACGAACGGAGAGCAAAAAAAGCGGTCACTGCGACCGAGCCCGAGCTGCACGGCGCCCACGCGTGCAGCCAGAACTCGCGCACCAGTGCGGGCGTCAGGGCCAGCTCGCACAAGCGCCGCTCGGTCAAGAACGGCGCCTGCAGCATCAAGCCCATGAAGTTGTAGCGAGTGCCGACCGGCGCGCCCACGAAGGCGTGCCTCCGCTCGACGTGCGCCTGCCGCGGCTGGGGATGGCGCAACGCGATGTCGCCGGCTGGCAGCGCCTGAGGCCCGACGCAGAAGCCGCGGCGTGCTGTCCGCGCGGTCGTCGTAGAAGCGCGCCGCGCAGCCCCCCGGCAGGGCGAGCGGAACGGCGGCAAGGAGGCGGCGGCGGGAGGGCGTGGCAGCCGATTCTAGGCAGCGGGGCCCTCCAGCATCGCCATCAGCTCCCGCGCGTTGTCCGGCGCATGGCGTTTGTCGGTGTTGTCGAAGTAGCAAAACACGTCGCGCCGGGTGCGCTGCGACGGCGGCTCGCCCGGCGCGATCAGCCGCGCGTGCGCCGGCTGGCCACCCGCGGCCCAGGCGGCCATCAGGCGCGCCCAGCGTTCCAGTTCTTCGGTGGTGTAGCGGCTGTTGTACAGCTCGGTGGCGCCGTGCAGCCGCATGTAGACGAAGTCGGACGTCACGTCTTCGTACAGCGGCCAGGGTCGGGGCGTGTCGGCGACGACCCAGGCGATGCGGTGGCGGCGCAGCTGGCGGATGAAGTCGGGGGTGACGAAGCTTGCGTGCCGCACCTCGATCGCGTGCCGCAGGCGCCGGCTGCGGTCCACCTGCAGGCAGTCGCGTCCCTCCAGCCGGCCGTCGCGCTCCAGCGCCAGTTCGGCCGCCGCCAGGGTGGTCCGGGGCAGCAGCCGGAAGAACGCCTCGAACAGCGCCGGGTCGTATTGCAGGTTGGGCGGGAACTGCCACAGGATCGGCCCGAGCTTGTCGCCCAGCGCGAACAGGCCGGAGGCGAAGAAGTTGGCCAGCGCCACCCGCACGTTGCGCAGCCGCAGCATGTGGGTGATGTAGCGGCTACCCTTGACGGCGAACACGAAGCCCGGCGGCGTCTGCTCCGCCCACATGGCGTAGCTGGAGGGCCGCTGCAGCGAATAGAAGGATCCGTTCAGCTCCAGCGACGGGAAGGCGCGCGCCGCGTGTTCCAGCTCGCGCGCCTGCACCAGGCCCTCGGGATAGAAATGGCCGCGCCAGGGCGGGTAGCGCCAGCCGGAAACGCCGATCAGGATCCTGCCTGGCATGGGGTGCGGGAGGGTGTTTTCACCGTTTGTGCCAGAACCCGGGCGCCACGGGGGATTGCTGTAACAGGCGGGCACCGGCCCTGCCGGGCCAGCGGTTATGATTTCCCGCATCGGACGCCGGCTGCCAGCCGGCGTTCTCATTCGCGTCAGCATCAAAGGCGAGGGGTCGTGCGTCTCACTTCCATCAAGCTTTCCGGCTTCAAGTCCTTTGCCGATCCGACCAACTTCCTGCTGCCCGGCCAGCTGGTGGGGGTGGTCGGCCCGAACGGCTGCGGCAAATCCAACATCATGGACGCCGTGCGCTGGGTGCTGGGCGAGTCCCGCGCCAGCGAGCTGCGCGGCGAGTCGATGCAGGACGTGATCTTCAACGGCACCACCACCCGCAAGCCGTCCTCGCGCGCGTCGGTCGAACTGGTGTTCGACAACCCCGACCAGCGCGCCGGCGGCCAGTGGGCCCAGTTCGCCGAGATCGCGGTCAAGCGCGTGCTGACGCGCGACGGCACCTCCAGCTACTACATCAACAACCAGCCGGTGCGCCGGCGCGACGTCCAGGACGTGTTCCTGGGCACGGGCCTGGGCCCGCGCGCCTACGCCATCATCGGCCAGGGCACCATCAGCCGGATCATCGAGTCCAAGCCCGAGGAGCTGCGCCTGTTCCTGGAAGAGGCCGCCGGTGTCTCCAAGTACAAGGAGCGCCGACGCGAGACCGAGAACCGGCTGCACGACACGCGCGAGAACCTCACGCGGGTGGAAGACATCCTGCGCGAGCTCAACGCCAACCTGGAAAAGCTTGAAAAGCAGGCCGAAGTCGCCGCCCGCTACAACAAGCTGCAGGCCGACGTCACGCTCAAGCAGCAGCAGCTGTGGTTCTTGAAGCGCTCGGAAGCCGAGGTCGACCAGGGCCGCGTCAAGGCCGATGCCGACAAGGCCGTCAACGACCTGGAAGCGCGGATGGCCGACCTGCGCCGCATCGAGAGCGAACTCGAGACGGTGCGCCAGGCCCACTATGCGGCCGGCGACCAGGTCAACCAGGCCCAGGGCCAGCTGTACGAAGCCAGCGCCGAAGTGGGGCGGCTGGAAGCGGAGATCCGCTTCGTGGTCGAAGGCCGGCAACGGGTCGAGCAGCGCTTGCTGCAGCTCAAGGAGCAGGCCGCGCAATGGGCCGATCGCAAGGACGAAGCCCTGGCCGAGACCGAGAACCTGGCCGCGATGAGCGTCGACGCCGAGGAGCGCGCCACCTTGCTGGCCGCCCAGCTGGAAGAGCAGGACACGCAGCTGCCCGACCTGGAAGAGGCGCAGCGCCAGGCCCAGGCCCGCGCCTCCGAACAGCGCAGCGCCGTCGGCCAGGTGCAGCAGCAGATCCAGGTGCTGGCCGCCGACCAGCGCAACATCGAGGAACAATCGCGCCAGCTGAACCAGCGGCGCGAGCGGCTGGTGGTCGACCGCAACGCGCTGGCCGCGCCGGACGAAGCCCGGCTGGTCAAGCTGCAGGCCCAGCTGGCCGCCGCGCAGGAAAGCGCCGAAACTTCCGACGCCCGCCTGCACGAATTGCAGGAACAGGTGCCGCAGCTGGACGAAGACCGTCGCACCCGGCAGCAGGACGTCAATGCCCAGAGCGCCCGACAGTCCGAGCTGTCGGCCCGGCTGGAGGCCTTGAAGGCGCTGCAGGACAAGGTCCGCACCGACGGCAAGCTGCAGCCCTGGCTGGCCAAGCATGGCCTGGACGGCCTGCAAGGCTTGTGGAGCCGCATCCACATCGAGCAAGGCTGGGAAAGCGCGCTGGAAGCGGCGCTGCGCGAACGCATGGGCGCGCTGGAAGTCTCGCGCATCGAAATGGTCCGCGCCTTCGCCGGCGACCCGCCGCCGGCCAAGCTGGCCTTCTACCATCCGCCGGCGGCCGCCGTGCCGGCAGCGGCCGGCGCGCTGCCGCGCCTGGCCGACCTGCTGCGCCTGAACGATGCCGGCCAGAAGGCCTTGCTGTCGGACTGGCTGCACGGCTGCTTCACCGCTGGCACGCTGGAAGAGGCACTGGCCGCGCGCGACCGGCTGCAGCCGGGCGAGGCGATCTTCGTCCAGGCCGGCCATGCGGTGACGGCGCACAGCGTCAGCTTCTATGCGCAAGATTCCGAGCAGGCCGGCTTGCTGGCGCGCCAGCAGGAGATCGAGAACCTGGACAAGCAGCTGCGCGCGCAGTCGCTGATCGCCGAAGAAGCGCGGTCCGCCCTGGTGCGGGCCGAAGCAGCGTACAGCGACGCCGCGCAGCGCCTGACCACGGCCCGGCGCGAGGCCGCCGAGCACCAGGGGCGCGCCCATGAGCTGCAGGTCGAGACGCTGCGCCTGACGCAGCTGGCCGAACAGACCCGCGCCCGCAGCGAGCAGATCAGCGGCGACTTGGCCGAAGTGGACGCCTTGCTGGAGGAGTTGCAGGAGCGCCGCGTCGCCGCCGAGGGCCGCTTCGAGGAACTGGACATGCAGCTGGCCGACAGCCAGGAGCGCCATGCCCAGCTCGATGAACGCGTGATCGAGGTCGAGCGCAAGCTGGCTCAGGCGCGCGAGCAGCACCGCAGCCTGGAGCGGCAGGCGCAAGAAGCCCAGTTTGCCCAGCGCGCCCTGCAGGCGCGGCGCGGCGAACTGCAGCGGGCGATCGAGACCGCCACCCAGCAGACGGGCTCGCTCGCGGCCGAGGAAGAACGGGCCCAGGTCGAACTGACGCGGCTGACCGACGCCGCCGCGCAGGCCGGGCTGCAGACCGCGCTGGAGCTCAAGTCCGCGCGCGAGCAGTCGCTGGGCGCCCAGCGCAGCGAATACGACGACCTGACGGCCAAGCTGCGCGCCAGCGACGAGCGCCGGCTGCAGCTGGAGCGCGAGCTCGACCCGCTGCGCCAGCGCATCACCGAGTTCCAGCTCAAGGAACAGGCGGCGCGGCTGGGGCTGGAGCAATACACCCAGCTGCTGGCCGACAACCAGGCCGACCTGGAGGCGGTCGCCAGGTCGATTGCCGAAGGCAACGTGCGGCTGGGCGGCATGCAGGGCGACATCGACCGCATCCACCGCGAAGTGGCGGCGCTGGGCGCCGTCAACCTGGCCGCGCTGGAGGAGCTGAGCACGGCGCGCGAGCGCAAGCAGTTCCTGGACGCGCAATCGGCCGACCTGAACGAAGCCATGAGCACGCTGGAAGACGCCATCAAGAAGATCGACGGCGAAACCCGCGAGCTGCTGGGCAGCACCTTCCAGACCGTCAACGAGCACTTCGGGCGGATGTTCCCCGAGCTGTTCGGCGGCGGCAACGCGCGGCTGGTGATGACCGGCGAGGAGATCCTGGACGCCGGCGTGCAGGTGCTGGCGCAGCCGCCCGGCAAGAAGAACCAGACCATCCACCTGCTGTCGGGCGGCGAGAAGGCGTTGACGGCGATCGCCCTGGTGTTCGCCATCTTCCAGCTGAACCCGGCGCCGTTCTGCCTGCTGGACGAAGTGGATGCGCCGCTGGACGACGCCAACACCGAGCGCTATGCCAAGCTGGTCAGCAGCATGAGCAAGGAAACCCAGTTCCTGTTCATCAGCCACAACAAGATTGCGATGGAAATGGCCAAACAACTGATCGGGGTGACCATGCAGGAGCAGGGCGTCTCGCGCATCGTCGCGGTCGACATGGAGGCCGCCAAGTCGATGGCCGAGCTGGCATGAGCGCCGCACGGCGGCCCGAAGGCGCTCGCCCCCTCCGCTTGCGGAGGGCGGAGGCGCAGGACGCGCAGCGGACAAACCGGGGGGAGGTTTCCGAATGAGCGGGTTCACGATCGGCCTGGCCGTCCTGGGCGGGCTGTTGCTCGCCATCCTGGTCGGCTGGAACGCCTGGACCACCCGACGCAACACGCCGCGCCAGCCCGAGGCCGCAGCCGTGGCGCCCGAGCAGGCCGGCGCGCCCGAGCGCAGCGAGCCGGTGTTCGACGACGCGCCGCTGACGCCGCTGCCGCTGCCGGAGAAAAAACCGGGCCTGGACGGCCTGATCGACGTGCTGGCCAGCATCGCGGTGGACGGCCCGGTCTCCGGCGAGGCGGCGCTGGCCGCCATGCCGCCGACCCGGCGCGCCGGCAGCAAGCCGTTTGCCATCGAGGGCCGCAACGACGCCAGCGGCGAGTGGGAAACCCCGCGCGGGGGCCAGCGTTACGCCGGCTTCCAGGCTGGCGTGCAACTGGCCAACCGCAACGGCGCGCTCAACGAAATCGAGTACTCCGAGTTCGTGATGAAGGCGCAGGCCTTCGCCGATGCGATCAACGGCGCGGCGGACTTTCCCGAGATGCGCGACGAGGTGGCGCGAGCCCGCGAACTGGACCAGTTCGCCAGCACGCACGACGCCCAGCTGGGCTTCACCTTGCGCGCCCGCAACGCCGCCTGGAGCCCAGGCTACGTGCACCAGCACGCCAGCCGCTGCGGCTTCGTGGTCGGCGCCATCCCCGGCCGCATGGTGCTGCCGGCCGGCGCGGCCGGCGGCCCGGCGATCCTGGGCCTGGCGTTCTCGACCCAGGCGGCGATGGCCGACGACCCGACCCAGACCGCGATCCGCGACCTGACGTTGAGCCTGGACGTGCCGCAGGTGCCGCGCGCCGAGCAGCCGTTCGTGCGGATGCGCGACGCCGCCATTGCGCTGGCCGCCGCCATGGACGGCGTGATCACCGACGACGACGGCCGGGTGATCCCGCCGGAGGCGCTGGACGCGATCGGCGCCGACCTGGAAAGCCTGTACGACACGCTGGATGCGCGCGACCTGTCGGCCGGCTCGCCGCAGGCGCGGCGCCTGTTCTCCTGAGTCTCATGGCGGTTGCGGCACGCATCCAGGAGCGGGCGGACGCATTGCGCGAGCTGCTGCACCACCACGACCACCAGTACTACGTGCTCGATGCGCCGGAAGTGCCGGACGCCGAATACGACAAGCTGTTGCGCGAACTGCAGGAGCTGGAATCGCAGCACCCGGAACTGGCAACGCCCGACTCGCCGACCCGGCGGGTCGGCGGCGCCACGCTGGAAGGCTTCGCCAAGGTGCGGCACGCCGTGCCCATGCTGTCGATCCGCACCGAGACCGACATCGAGCCGACCGGCGCGCGCAATTTCGATGCCCGCGTGCGGCGCGAGCTGGGCCTGAAGGACGACGATCCGCCGGTCGCCTACATCGCGGAACTGAAGTTCGACGGGCTGGCGCTCAACCTTCGCTACGAAGGCGGCAAGCTGGTGCAGGCCGCAACGCGGGGCGACGGCGCGGTGGGCGAGGACGTGACGCAGAACATCCGCACCATCGGCCAGATTCCACTGCGCCTGAAGGGCAGCGGCTGGCCCGCCGTGCTGGAGGTGCGGGGCGAAGTCTTCATGTCGCGCGCCGACTTCGAGCGCCTGAACGAATTGCAGCGGGCCAAGATCGCACAGGGCGCGAAGAACGAAAAGACTTTCGTCAACCCGCGCAATGCCGCCGCCGGCGCGGTGCGCCAGCTCGATCCGGCCATCGCGCGCCAGCGGCCTTTGAGCTTCTTCGCCTATGGCTGGGGCGAAATCACGGCGCCGGAGCAGGGCGGCCCGGCCTTCGAGCGCCACCACGAAGTGCTGCGGGCCATGAAGGCCTGGGGCTTGCCGGTGTCGGATCGCATCACGGTGGCGCACGGCGCCGACGACCTGATCGCCTACCACCAGGGCGTGGGCCGCGAACGCGACAGCCTGCCGTTCGACATCGACGGCGTGGTCTACAAGGTCGACAGCCTGGCGCTGCAAAGGAAGCTGGGCTTCGTCACCCGGGAGCCGCGCTGGGCCGTGGCCCACAAGTTCCCCGCCCAGGAGCAGGTGACGACGGTGGAATCCATCGACATCTACGTCGGCCGCACCGGCAAGCTGACGCCGGTGGCGCGGCTGGCGCCGGTGTTCGTGGGTGGCGTCACCGTCACCAACGCCACCTTGCACAACGAGGACGAAGCGCGCCGAAAGGACGTGCGGGTGGGCGACTCGGTGATCGTGCGGCGCGCCGGCGACGTGATTCCCGAAGTGGTAGCCGTGGTGCCGGACAGGCGCCTGCCCGGGGCGCTGCAATTCACCATGCCGCGCAGCTGCCCGGTCTGCGGCTCGGAAGCCTTGCGCGGGGAAGGCGAGGCCGACTACCGCTGCACCGGCGGGCTGTTCTGCGGCGCCCAGCGCAAGCAGGCCATCCTGCACTTCGCCCAGCGCCGCGCCATGGACATCGAGGGTCTGGGCGAAAAACTGGTCGACCAGATGGTCGAAGCCGGCGTGATCCGCACCTTGCCCGACTTGTACAAGCTGGGGCTGGGCAACCTGGTCGACCTGGAGCGGATGGGCGAGAAATCGGCGCAGAACCTGCTGGCCGGGCTGGAGCAGTCGAAGACCGCCAGCCTGCCGCGCTTCCTGTTCGGGCTGGGCATCCGGCATGTGGGCGAATCGACGGCACGCGAGCTGGCGCGCCACTTCGGCAAGCTCGACGGCATCATGGAAGCGAGCGTCGAGCAGTTGCTGGCGGTGCCCGACATCGGCCCCATCGTGGCCGAAAGCGTGCACGCGTTTTTCCAGCAGCCGCACAACCGCGAGGTGATCGAGCAATTGCGCGCCTGCGGCGTGCACTGGCCGGAAGGCGAGCCGGCGGTGCAAACGCCCAAACCGCTGGCCGGCAAGACGGTGGTGCTGACCGGCACATTGACAACGCTGTCGCGCGACGAGGCCAAGGACATGCTGGAGGCGGCCGGCGCCAAGGTGGCCGGCTCGGTCAGCAAGAAGACCGACTACGTGGTGGCAGGGGCCGAGGCGGGCAGCAAGCTGGACAAGGCGCTGGCGCTGGGGCTGACGGTGCTGGACGAAGAAGGCTTGCGGGCGCTGCTGGCCCCTTCGTGAGGTGTGCAGCTTGCTGCGCACCGGAGCACGACCACCGCTTGACGTTCTGTCTCACGGGGGCGATTTGCACTCCGGCCGCCGCCACAGCCACACCAGCACCAGCGCCATGATGGAGATGGTGATGCCCACCGCCCATTTCTGCGGCACGAACACCAGCATGAAGACCGTGCTGCAGGACATCATCGCGGTGGTCAGCACCTTGGCACGGCGCGGCACCACGCCGCCGTCGCGCCAGTCGCACAGCTGCTGGCCGAAGCGCGGATGGTTGTGCAGCCAGTCGTGCAGGGCCGGCGAGCAGCGCGCCGCCGCCCAGGCCGCCACCAGCAGGAATGGAACCGTCGGCATCACCGGCAGGAACAGGCCAACGACGCCCAGCAGCAGGAACAGTCCGGCCAATGCCAGCATGGCGTAGCGGGCAGCGCCCGTCAGTTGCGGGAGGGGTTCTGGCGCGCCTGGATCCATGGGCCAGAAGATACCAGCTGCGGCCGGGCAGCGGCGGTATGCTCGTGCGCATGGCTGTACGAGAAATTCTGAAGATGGGGGACGCGCGCCTCCTACGCCTGGCGAAACCGGTCGAGGCGTTCGATACCCCCGAGCTGCGCGCGCTGCTGGTGGACATGCACGACACCATGCAGGCCGCCAGCGGCGCCGGGCTGGCCGCGCCGCAAATCGGCGTGGACCTGCAGTTGGTGGTCTTTGGCACCGACGCGCCCAACCCGCGCTACCCCGAGGCCCCGGTGGTGCCGCGCACCGTGCTGATCAATCCGGTGGTCATGCCCATCGGTGAGGAACAGGAAGACGGCTGGGAAGGCTGCCTGTCCGTGCCCGGGCTGCGCGGCGTGGTGCCGCGCTACCGCCGGATCCTGTACACGGGGTTCGACCCGCAAGGCCGGCGGATCGAGCGGGAAGCCGAGGGCTTCCACGCGCGGGTGGTGCAGCACGAGTGCGACCACCTGCTGGGCAAGCTCTACCCGATGCGGGTGCGCGATTTCAGCCAGTTCGGCTTCACCGAGGTGCTGTTCCCGGGGCTGGACGCCGGCGACGACGACTGAGGCCGCAGCCTCGCCCAAACCAGCACGAGCAGCCGCACCAGCAACAGATGCTGGGCAGCCAGCACCAGGGCGACCAGCAGCAGGCCATTTGCGCCCGTGGGCAACACGGCGCCGACGGCGAGCGCGGGCAACCAGGTGAGCCAGAGCTCGAAGGCGAGCGGGCCGGCGCCACCCCACCAGACGTCCAGCAGGGCGCAGCCCAGGGCAAGGCCCAGGGCTGTTGCGAGTTGCGCGATCAGGATCACCATGGCCATCTCCTGCGATGCCTGGTGAGGGTGCGCCTGCCGGGCAGGCAGGACCAGTGCGCCAGTGCGGCCCGCCGCGGTGACCGATGGCACTGGTGAATGGCCTGAGGAAACGCCGACCAGGGCGCTGGCCTGGACTTCACGAATCGAAAACCGGGCTGCGCATGGCGCGGACTGGTTGCCCTGGTGGAGAGGAGGCGGCTTTGCGGTCCTCTCCACGCTGATCAAGTCACCTGAAAAAATCGCTTTGAGCGATTTTCAGGTGATGTCATTGCGCCGTGATGCCGCGCATCATGATCACGCCACCGAGCATGGCGGTGTCGGACTTGATGCGGTTGGCCAGGCCTTCGGCGGAGGTGCCGGCCACCTGCCAGCCTTGCTGGAACAGCTTGCCGCGCACGTCGGGCGAGCGGGTGATCTCGGAGATCAGCTGCGACAGCCTGGCGGCGATCGGCTTGGGCATCGACACCGGGGCGGCGGCGGCCGTCCAGATTTCCAGCTGGAAGCCACGCACGTCCTGCTCGTTCAGGCTGGGGTAGTCGGGCACCAGCGGGCTGCGGTTCAGGGACGTGACGCCCACGGCCTTGAGCTTGCCGGCGCGGATCTGCGCGGCGGCCAGCGCCGGGGGCAGCAGCGACAGCTGGATCTGGTTGGTCATCAGCGCCTGGATCACCTGCGGGTTGCCCGGATAGGGAATGTGCACCGGGGTGATGTTGGTCTTGGTGGCCAGCAGTTCCATGCCGATGTGGCCGACCGTGCCGATGCCTGGCGAGCCGTAGCTCCACTTGGTGCCGCCGTTGCGCGCCGCCAGGAAGAACTCCTGCGCGTTCTTGAACGGCGCGTCGGCGGGTGCGGTCAGAAGCAGCGGGGCGGTACCGATCAGGCTGAGCGGCTGGAAGGCCTTGAGCGGGTCGAACGGGGTCGCCGGGTTCAGCATCTTGGCGATGGTCATGTTGCCGTTGATCATCACGCCGATGGTGTGGTCGTCGGTCGCCTTGGCCACGATGTCGCCGGCGATGTTGCCGCCCGCGCCGACGCGGTTTTCCACCAGCACCGGCTGGCCGAGCGCGCGCGACAGCGGCTCGGCGATGGTGCGCGCGACCAGGTCGGGCGTGGAGCCGCCGGGGAAGCCGACGATGATGCGGACCGGCTTGGTCGGCCAGGCGACGGCGGGAGCGGTTTTCTGCGCGAAAGCGGTGGTGGCGGCGGCGGCGAGCGCCAGCAGTACGAATCCGCGGCGGGCGGTGGTCTTCGACATGGGGATCCCTCTTGAAATGCGAAACGGCCTTGCTCGGCCGTGGTGGCGATGGTACCGAGCCCCACTGGCGCGGCTTTAAGTGAATTGCGTAGGAAATAAACTCAGGGCCCGAAGCCGGAAGCTGTCACCATCGGACATCCATGGCCTCCATGGCGTGGAGCAGTCATCAATCCCCTTATCTGGTGCGCCGTCGGCGCGGTCGTCGGCCTGCTGGCCGGCACCATCATGGGCAGCAACGGCAAGACCGTGCGCATCGAAGAGATCTGCGTGGGCATCTTCGGCGCGTTCATCGGCGGCGAGTTCCTGCCTTCGGTGCTGAGCGAAACCGGCACCGTGGCTCCCGGCTTCAGCGGGATGGCGCTGATGACCGGTGTCGCCGGCGCGGCCGTCATGCTGGTGCTGCTGAAACTCATGCGCCGCACGGTCGGCCCGATGCGCGACAGCAAGAGCCGCATGACGAAACGCTGACCGCGGTTCGGCTCCCTCGCCTGTCAGGAACTGATTGCCTGCAGCAGCTCGGTTTCGATCTCGATCTGTTGCCGGCTGTGCTGCAGTTCCGGCCCGTCGATCAGGAAGGTGTCTTCCACCCGTTCGCCCAGCGTGCTGACCTTGGCCAGCTGCAGGTTCAGGTTGTGCTGCGCCAGCACCCGCGCCACCGAATAGAGCAGCCCCACCCGGTCGCTGGCCGAGATCGACAACAGCCAGCGCTGCGCCTTCTCGTCGGGCCGCAGCTCCACCCGCGGGGGCACCGGGAAGCTGCGCACCCGGCGTGACACGCGGCCGCGACTGGGCGCCGGCAACGGCCCGGCGGCGGTGATGGTAGCGCACAGGTCGCTCTCCACCATGCTGCACAGCTCGCGGTAGTGCTCCGGCAGCATCGCCGTCACCACCTGGAAGGTGTCCAGCGCCCAGCCGTTGCTGGCCGTGTGGATCTTGGCGTCCAGGATGCTGAAGCCGGCCTGGTCGAAGTAGCCGCAGATGCGGGCGAACAGGTCGGTCTGGTCCGGCGTGTACGCCAGCACCTGCAGGCCTTCGCCCACCGGGGACATGCGCGCGCGCACGATCACCTTGGCACTGCCCACGTGGCGTGACAGGTGGCGCGTGTGCCAGGCGATGTCGCCGGCCTCGTGGCGCATGAAGTAGCCGACGTCGAGCGTGTCCCACAGCTTCTTGTGCCCCTCGAACGGCTCGGCCAGCAGCTGCAGCTGCACCAGCGCCTCGCGCTTGCGCGCCTCGATCTCGGCCGCCGGGTCAGGCGCGCGGCCGCCCAGGCGGCGCAGCGTGTAACGGTACAGGTCCTCCAGCAGCTTGGCCTTCCAGGCGTTCCACACCTTGGGGCTGGTGCCGCGGATGTCGGCCACCGTCAGCAAGTACAGCGCGGTGAGATAGCGTTCGTTGCCGACCCGGGCAGCGAAGGCCTCGATGACGGCCGGGTCGCCCAGGTCCTGCTTCTGTGCCACCTGGCTCATCGCCAGGTGCTCCCTGACCAGGAACTCGACCAGCGCGCAGTCCTCCGGGTCGATCCGGTGCTGGCGGCAAAAGCGTCGCACCTCGCGCGCGCCCAGCTCGCTGTGGTCGCCGCCTCGGCCCTTGGCGATGTCGTGGAACAGCGCCGCGATGTAGAAGATGTGCGGCTTGTCCCAGCCGGCGGCCAGCTGGCTGCAGAACGGGTACTCGTGGGCGTGCTCGGCCAGGAAAAAGCGGCGCACGTTGCGCAGCACCATCAGGATGTGCTGGTCCACCGTGTAGACGTGGAACAGGTCGTGCTGCATCTGGCCGACGATGCGGCGGAACACCCACAGGTAGCGCCCCAGGACCGAGGTCTGGTTCATCAGCCGCATGGCATGGGTGATGCCCTTGGGCTGCATCAGCATGGCGCGGAAGGTGGCGTGGTTGACCGGGTCGTTGCGAAAGCTTGCGTCCATCACCTTGCGCGCGTTGTAGAGCGCGCGCAGCGTGCGGGCCGACAGGCCCTTCACGCCCGGCGTGGTCTGGTACAGCAGGAAGGTCTCGAGGATGGCTTGCGGCTGCCGCAGGTACAGGTCGTCGCTCGCCACCTCGATGTTGCCGGCCTTCTCGAAGAAACGCCCGTTGATGGGATGCGGCTCCTGCGCCGCCGGGTTCAGCCGCTCCTCGATGTTCAGCAGCAGGATCTGGTTGAGCTGGGCGACGGCCTTGGCCGCCCAGTAGTAGCGCTTCATCAGCCGCTCGCTGGCCCGCTGCAGCACCCGGCCGTCCAGGCGCATGGTGGCCCTGTAGCCGAAGGTCTCGGCCACTGCGGTCTGCAGGTCGAACACCAGCCGGTCTTCGCGCCGCTGCGCCACCATGTGCAAGCGGGCCCGGATCAGTCCCAGCAGCGCTTCGTTGCGCTTGATCTGGCGCGCCTCGAAGGCCGTGGCCAGGCCGCGCCGCGCCAGCTCGTCCCAGGTCTTGCCGAAGCCGGCGGCGTTGGCCACCCACAGGATCACCTGCAGGTCGCGCAGCCCGCCCGGCGACTCCTTGCAGTTCGGCTCCAGCGAGTAAGGCGTGTTCTCGAACTTGTTGTGCCGCTGGCGCATCTCCAGCGTCTTGGCGACGAAGAAGGCGCGGGCGTCGACGGTGGCGCGAAAGCGCTCCTGAAAGCCGGCGAACAGCTTGCGCGAACCGGTCAGCAGGCGCGCCTCGAGCAGGCTGGTCTGCACCGTGACGTCGCCGGCGGCCTGCGCCACGCATTCCTCCACCGTGCGCACGCTGGAGCCGATTTCCAGCCCGCAGTCCCAGCAGCTGCCGATGAAGGCTTCCACCCGGCGCTTGAGGTCGGGATCGTGGCCCACCGCAATGCCGTCGGGAACCAGCACCAGCACGTCGACGTCGGAATAGGGAAACAGCTCGCCGCGGCCGAACCCGCCCACTGCCACCAGCGCCACCCCGGCCGGCATGCCGGCGCCTTGCCACAGGGCTATCAGGGCGTCGTCGGCGACCGCGGCAAAGGCCTGCAGCAGAGGCCGGATGCCGCGGGTGGTGCCGGCTTCCGAGCGCAACGCGCCCAGCAGCGCCGCCTTGCGCACGCGAAACGCCCCCCGCACCGCCTGGACTTCGGCGGCGGGTGCGGCCGGAAGCGCGGCGGCCGGGTTCATCCGGCCTTCACCCCTTCACGAACGCTGGCGGCGCCGGGCTTCCCGCCGACAGCGTCAGCACTTCGTAGCCGGTGTCGGTCACCAGCACGGTGTGCTCCCACTGGGCCGACAGCGAATGGTCCTTGTTGACGATGGTCCTGCCGTCGTTGCCGAACTCCTTCACGTCGCGCCGGCCGGCATTGATCATGGGCTCGATGGTGAACGTCATGCCCGGCTTGAGCTCCTCCAGCGTGCCGGGCTTGCCGTAGTGCAGCACCTGCGGCTCTTCGTGGAAGTTCTTGCCGATGCCGTGGCCGCAGAACTCGCGCACCACCGAGAAGCTGTGACTTTCGGCGAACTTCTGGATCGCCCAGCCGACGTCGCCCAGCCGCACCCCCGGCTTGACCTGCACGATGCCATGCCACATGGCGTCATAGGTGACGCTCACCAGGCGCCTGGCGGCGATGGAGGCGTCGCCGATGATGAACATCCGGCTGGTGTCGCCGTACCAGCCGTCCTTGATGACGGTGACGTCGACGTTGCAGATGTCGCCCTTCTTGAGCGGCTTGTCGTTGGGGATGCCGTGGCAGACCACGTGGTTGACCGAGGTGCAAAGCGACGCCGGGTAGGGCGGGTAGCCGGACGGCTGGTAGCCCAGCGTGGCCGAAATCGAGCCCTGCTTTTTCATGTGCTCGGACGCCAGCCGGTCGATCTCCCGGGTGGTGATGCCCGGCTTGATGTGCTCGGTGAGGTGGTCCAGGACCTCGGCGGCCATCCGGCACGCGGTCCGCATCCCCTGGATGCCTTGTTCGTCTTTGTACGTGATACCCATGCTGTGGATTATCCCAGAGGGTGGAAACCCGCGCAGTTAGAATTGCCGGGGTGCCGAGTCCCAGTCAGCGACCGGCAAGCCACTCCTCCAAGACCAGGTTTCCAACAGTGTCCCTGCACATCACCGAGTTCGAGGGCGGCCAAGCCCTCAGCGACTTCCGGATCCAGCAACTCCTGCCGCGCCTGCAAGCGGCGCACCCGAAAATCGCCGGCATCCAGGCGCGCTACGTGCACCTGGTGGCCACCGACCACGCGCCCGCCGCCAGGGAGCGCGAGCAGCTCGCGGCCTTGCTGACCTACGGCGAGCCGTACGCCGGCGGCGCCGACGGCACGCTGCTGGTCGTCACGCCGCGGCTGGGCACGGTTTCGCCCTGGGCCTCCAAGGCCACCGACATCGCCCACAACTGCGGGCTGGCGCTGCGCCGCATCGAACGGGTGGTGGAATACCGGCTCGCGACGCAGTCCGGCTGGCTGGGCAAGGCGACGCTGGAGCAGGAGCAGCTGTGGGCGGCCGCGGCGCTGCTGCACGACCGCATGACCGAAAGCATCGTGCCGCATCGCTGCGATGCGGCCCGCCTGTTCACCGAGCTGCAGGCCCCGCCCATGGAGCACGTGGACGTGCTGGCTGGCGGCCGCGCGGCGCTGGAGGAAGCCAACCGCCGCTTCGGCTTGGCGCTGGCCGACGACGAGATCGACTACCTGGTGCAGGCGTTCCAGGGGCTGCGGCGCAATCCGACCGACGTCGAACTGATGATGTTCGCCCAGGCCAACAGCGAGCACTGCCGCCACAAGATCTTCAACGCCACTTTCGCCATCGACGGCGTGGCGCAGGACAAGAGCCTGTTCGGCATGATCCGCAACACGCACCAGCTGCACCCGGAACACACCATCGTCGCCTATGCCGACAACGCGGCGGTGATGCAAGGCCATGCGGTGGAGCGCTTCGTGCCGGCCGCAGGCGGCCACTACACCAAGACCGCAGCCACCCACCATGTGCTGATGAAGGTGGAGACGCACAACCACCCGACGGCGATCTCGCCGTTCCCGGGCGCCTCCACCGGCGCCGGCGGCGAGATCCGCGACGAAGGTGCCACCGGCCGCGGCGCCCGGCCCAAGGCTGGCCTCACCGGCTTCACTGTCTCCAGGCTGTGGGACGGCCAGTTCGGCAAGCCCGACCACATCGCCAGCCCGCTGCAGATCATGACGGAAGGGCCGCTGGGCGGCGCCGCCTTCAACAACGAATTCGGCCGGCCCAACCTGCTGGGCTATTTCCGCGAGTACGAGCAGCAAGTGGCCGGTGTGGCCCGCGGCTACCACAAGCCCATCATGATCGCCGGCGGCCTGGGCTTCATCGACGCCGGCCTGACCCACAAGATCCCGTTCCCGCCCGGCAGCCTGCTGGTGCAGCTGGGCGGCCCGGGCATGCGCATCGGCATGGGCGGCAGCGCGGCGTCGTCGATGGCGACCGGCACCAACACGGCCGAACTCGATTTCGATTCGGTGCAGCGCGGCAACCCGGAGATCGAGCGGCGCGCCCAGGAAGTCATCAACCGCTGCTGGGAGCTGGGCGAGCGCAACCCGGTGCTGGCGATCCACGACGTCGGCGCCGGTGGCCTGTCGAACGCCTTTCCCGAGCTGACCAACGACGCTGGCCGCGGCGCCCGCTTCGACTTGCGCCAGGTGCCGCTGGAAGAGTCGGGCCTGTCGCCGCGCGAGATCTGGAGCAACGAAAGCCAGGAACGCTACGTGATGGCGATCGCCCCCGAGTCGCTGGAGCAGTTCCGCGGCTTTTGCGAGCGCGAGCGCTGCCCGTTCGCGGTGGTGGGCGTGGCGACCGAGGAAAGGCAGCTGGTGGTCGAGGGCCCGCCGGACGACGACGCAGTGGACATGCCCATGGACGTGCTGCTGGGCAAGCCGCCCAAGATGCACCGCGACGTGCAGCGCGTGCAGCGCGAGGTGCCCGAGCTGGACCTGACCGAGGTCAAGCTGCAGGACGCCGTGATCCGCGTCCTGAGCCACCCCACCGTGGCTTCCAAGCGCTTCCTCATCACCATCGGCGACCGCACCGTCGGGGGCATGACCCATCGTGACCAGATGGTCGGCCCCTGGCAGGTGCCGGTGGCGGACTGCGCAGTCACGCTGGCTGACTACCAGGGCTTCGCCGGCGAGGCCATGAGCATGGGCGAGCGCACGCCGCTGGCCTCGGTGAACGCGCCGGCATCGGGCCGCATGGCTGTGGCCGAGGCCATCACCAACCTGCTGGCGGCGCCCATCGAGCTGCCGCGGGTGAAGCTGTCGGCCAACTGGATGGCCGCCTGCGGCGAACCGGGCGAAGACGCCGACCTGTACGACACGGTGCGCGCCGTCGGCATGGAGCTGTGCCCGCAACTGGGCGTCTCCATCCCCGTGGGCAAGGACAGCCTGTCGATGCGCACGCAATGGACCGACGCCGGCGCGGTCAAGAAGGTGACCTCGCCAGTCAGCCTGGTGGTGACAGCTTTCGCCAGCGTGGCGGACGTGCGCGGCACGCTGACGCCGCAGCTGGAGGCGAGCGAAGACACGACGCTGGTGCTGGTCGACCTGGGGCGCGGGCGCAACCGCATGGGCGGCAGCATCCTGGCGCAGGTGCTGGACCAGCCCGGCGGCGCGGTGCCCGACCTGGACGAGGCGCAAGACCTGGTGAACCTGGTCGATGCCGTCAATGCGCTGCGCGCGCAAGGCCGCATCCTGGCCTACCACGACCGCAGCGACGGCGGCCTGCTGGCGGCCGCTTGCGAGATGGCGTTCGCCGGCCACGTGGGCATCGCGCTGAACGTGGACCTGCTGGTGACCGAGGGCGACGGCATCAGCGACAGCCGCGCCGAATACGGCGACGCCAAGAACTGGGCCACGCAGGTGAGCGCCCGGCGCGAGGAGCTGACGCTCAAGGCCTTGTTCAGCGAGGAACTGGGCGTGCTGCTACAGGTGCGCACCGCCGAGCGCAACGACGTGATGCAGGTGCTGCGCGCGCACGGCCTGTCGAAGTTCAGTCACTTCGTCGGCAAGACCCGGCCGGCGGCCTCCACCATCGAGATGGGCAAGGGCGAAGTGCAGGTCTGGCGCGACGCCAGGTCAGTCTTCAGCGGCAAGCTGGCGGACCTGCAGCAGGTCTGGGACAGCGTCAGCTGGAAGATCTGCCAGCAGCGCGACAACCCGGTGTGCGCCGACAGCGAGCATGCGGCGGTGGGGGATCCGACGGATCCGGGGCTGCATGTTTTCCTGCCGGGGCTGCCCCCAACCCAAGCCTCCCCCGAAAGGGGAGGGAGCAACGCGGGACTCCCGCACCCGCTGCGCGAGGGCGGGGATGGAGGCGGCGGGCCAGCGCTCCTGACCTCCCGCCCCAAGGTCGCCATCCTCCGCGAGCAAGGCGTCAACTCCCACGTGGAGATGGCCTATGCCTTCACCGAGGCCGGCTTCGACGCCGTCGACGTCCACATGACCGACCTGCAGGCCGGCCGGCACGACCTGGCGGCCTTCCAGGGCGTGGTCGCCTGCGGCGGCTTCAGCTACGGCGACACGCTGGGCGCGGGCATCGGCTGGGCCCGCAGCATCACCTTCAACCCGGCGCTGTCGCAGCAGTTCCAGTCCTTCTTCGGCCGCGGCGACACGTTCGGGCTGGGCGTGTGCAACGGCTGCCAGATGTTCGCCGAGCTGGCCGACATCATCCCCGGGGCGCAGGCCTGGCCGCGCTTTACCACCAACCGCAGCGAGCGCTTCGAGGCGCGGCTGGCGATGGTGGAAGTGCTGGAGTCGCCCAGCCTGTTCCTGGCTGGCATGGCGGGCAGCCGGCTGCCGATTGCGGTGGCGCATGGCGAGGGCTACCCGGACTTCAGCCAGCGCGGCGACGAGGCGCAGGTGCTGCGCGCCATGCGCTTCGTGGACAACCATGGCCAGCCGACCGAGCGCTACCCGTTCAACCCGAACGGCGGCGCCGGCGGCCTGACGGCGGTGACCACGGCGGACGGCCGCTTCACCGCGCTGATGCCGCACCCGGAGCGCGTGTTCCGCAACATCCAGATGTCGTGGACCTCGGCCGATCCGTCGGGCTTCAGCCCCTGGATGCAGATCTGGCGCAACGCGCGCAAGTGGGTCGCATGATGGCCGAGCAACGCGAACCCGATGCCCAGGGCGCCCCGGTACGGCGCTTTCGCGACCCGGGCTACCGGCCGTTGGCCGCCAACCTGGCTGGCGTGCGCGCCGGCATCGACCGCATCGACGACCAGATCGTGCGCCTGCTGGCCGAGCGCGCGATGCTGGTCAAGGACGCCGCCAGATTCAAGCGCGACGCCTTCCAGGTCAGCGCGCCGGCGCGCCAGGCCCAGGTGTTCGAGCACGTGCGCGAACTGGCGCGGCGCCATGCACCGGACTTCAACGGCGGCTTCGACGGCTTGCCCGGCGTCGTGGAAGCGGCCTACCGGGCGCTGGTCGCCGGGTACATCGGCTGCGAACAAAGCTACTTCGGCCACACCGAAGAGATCAACCCCGCTTCCAAGGAAGACTCCCAGTGACCCAAAGACGCGCACTCCTCAAAACCCTGGCCGCCACCTCGGCTGCCGCCTTGGCCGGCCCTTGGACGGCCACTCGCGCCCAGGCCGACTATCCGGCCAGGCCGATCCGCATGCTGGTGCCGTTCGGCCCCGGCTCGACCCCTGACGTGTTCGCCCGCCTGGTCAGCGAGCACGCCAGCAAGACGCTGGGTCAGCCCATCGTGATGGAGAACCGCGCCGGCGCCGGCGGCAACATCGCCACCGGCATGATGGCCAAGGCGAATCCGGACGGCTACACCATCGGCGTGTCGATCACGGGGCCGCTGGTGAACAACACCATCATCTATCCCAACCTGGGCTACGACCCGTTCACCGAACTGCAGCCGATCACCTTTGGCGTGCACCAGGGCAACGTGCTGGCGGTCAGCCCGGCGCTGGGCGTGAACAGCATCCAGGAGCTGATGGCCCTGCTGCGCAAGAACCCCGGCAAGTACAACTACGCCTCGGTGGGCGTCGGCACGCTGTCGCAGCTGAGCGTGGAGGCGATCAAGGCGCTGACCAACAGCTATGTGGTGCAGGTGCCATACGCCTCGTCGCCGGCCGCCGTGTTGAGCGTGCTGCAGGGCGACACCCACATCGTCAGCCTGGCGCCGCTGGCCGTCATGCCGCAGGTGCAGGCCGGCAAGATGACCATCCTGGCCGTTTCCACGGCCAAGCGGCTGCCGCAGCTGCCCAACGTGCCGACGCTGCGCGAATCGGGCATCCCGCTGGACGGCAGCGCCTGGATCGGCATCGTGGCGCCGGCCGGCATTTCGGCGCCGGTGCTGGCCAAGCTGAACCAGGCTTTCGTCGGCGCGATGCGCGACCCTGCCGTGCTGGCCAGGCTGCGCGCGCAGTACATGGAGCCGGAGCCGGGCACGCCCGAGCAGTTCGCCGCCTACATGCGCGCCGAGCGCGCCAAGTGGGGCCCGGTGATCAAGCGGGCGGGGATCAAGGCGGAGTAAAAAAAACTCGTCGCCCCGGCGCAGGCGGGGGTGACGACAGGCTCAGGCTTTGGCCGGCGGGCGCCACCGCCGCGCCTTCGATCCCGTGCCGCTGCAGCGCGTTGCCGGCGAAGCCGCCGGCCTTCATCTCCTCGATGAAGCCGCTCAGCCAGGCCTGCGCCGCGGTTCGGCCCCTTGGCCACGCCCATGGCCTGGTTGATCACCATGAAGCGCCCCGGCAGCAGCCGCACCCCGCCTGCCCGCTGGGCATCCATCTCCAGCTGCTGCCTGACCCCGCGGCGACGTCCAGGTTCTGCGCCAGGAACACGTTCACGACTTCGGGCGAGGTCGGCGCCCGCACCAGCGCCGCCTGCTTCCATCAGAAGTCGAACTTCTGGCCCGGTTCCAGCAGTAGCATGCGCGGCCCGGTGTTGCCCAGCGCGGCATCGAACTGGGCCGGCGTGCCGGCCAGCTGCGGCGTGGTGCCGAAGTGGATGGGAATCGCGAACCTGGGCTTGATCAGGTCGCGCACGGCCATCGCGGCGTCGGCCGGGTTCATCACGAAGTGGCCGCCGATCGGAATCAGCACCACGTCCGGCTTGTACATCTCGCCGATCATGCGCATGTCGCCGAACACGGCGGTATCGCCCATGTGCCAGATCTTGAAGCCGTTTTCCATCTCGACGATGAAGCTCACCGGCTCGCCGCCGACGTGCACTTCTTCCTTGCCGGTGGCCGGATTCTTGTAGGCCAGCTCGGAGGAGTGCTCGGCGCGCACGGCCGTGATCCTGGGACCGGCGGGGCCGAACGGCGCGATGGTGCCGCCCTTGCCAAAATGCGGCGCCAGTTCCGCCGGCAGGATGCCGAGCGTGGACACCGTCTGGCTCATGCCGGCCGGGCCGTACATCGGCGCCCTGTGCATCCGCGCCAGCGCCGGGGCATCGGCGAAATGGTCGAAGTGGCCGTGCGTGACCAGGATCAGGTCGATCTTGCCCAGCGCCGGCAGCTGCTTGAAGGAGGCGGGCGTCTTCGGGTTGGACGTCAGCCAGGGGTCGATCATGATCACCTTGCCGCCCGGCGTGGTGATGCGCACGCTGGCCTGGCCCAGCCACAGCACCTCGGTCTTGCCGGCGGCCAGCTGGCCCGGCGGCAAGGCCTGCGGCGTGGTCGAGGACTGCATCGTGGTGGGCCCGGCACAGCCGGCAAGCGCCAAGGCGGCGGTGAGTAGCAGCGAAAATAGCTTCATTGCATCGATCCTTCTGGTTGGCATCCAGCCCCGGGGCGGGGGCCGGCACTGCGCGATTGGAACGGCGCGCGCCGGCGCCGTCAACGGGGCAAGCCCGCCGTGGCACCTACACTGGCGGCCGTGCCAACCGCCATCGCCAGCCGCCGCTTCGACCGCATCGACGCCTTGCGCGGCGCCGCCATCGTCTGGATGACGGCTTTTCACTTCTGCTTCGACCTCGACCATTTCGGCTGGATCGGCGAAGACTTCCAGCGCGACCCGTTCTGGACCTGGCAGCGCACGGCGATCGTCAGCCTGTTCCTGTTCTGCGCCGGGCTGGGCCAGGCGGTGGCGGTGGCGCAAGGCCAGAGCTGGCGTCGGTTCTGGCGCCGCTGGGCCCAGGTGGCGGGTTGCGCCCTGCTGGTGACGGCCGGCTCGTGGTTCATGTTCCCGCGCAGCTTCATCTTCTTTGGCGTGCTGCACGGGATCGCCGTGATGCTGGTGGTGGTGCGCCTGACGGCCGGCGGCGGCCGCTGGCTGTGGCCGGCCGGCGCTCTGGCCATCGCCGCGCCGTTCATTGCCCGCGCCGCGCACGCGGCCTGGCCGGCACTGGAGTTCCTGAACCAGGGCGGCTACAACTGGCTGGGACTGGTTTCGCGCCGCCCCCTGACCGAAGACTACGTCCCGCTGCTGCCGTGGCTGGGCGTGGTGTGGTGGGGGCTGGCGTGCGGGCAGTGGCTGCTGCTGCGGCGTCCCGACTTGGTCGGCGGTCCGATCGCGACGGCGGCCGGACCGCTGGCCTGGCTCGGCCGCTGGAGCCTGGGCTGGTACATGCTGCACCAGCCCTTGCTCATCGGCGCAATGCTATTGGCCCGATAGCGCCGATAAATCCCGCTGTCGGCATCGGCCTACAAGCTCGGCTGGAAGCGACCCTCTACTGTGACGCACGGCAATCCGCCGTCCAACGTCGCCACATTCCAGCCATGCCAAAGAACACGAAGCCAGCCGCGCCTGGGCGCAAATCCGCGGTCAAATCCGCCGCCCGCAACACCGACAGCGGCCCCGCCAAGATCGATCCCGCAGCTGCGGAGGACATTCCGGCGCGACAGAAGTTCGAAACCGAACAGGTTGCGCGAGCCATGGACAACAGCGCCAACAAGGCGGCCGAGCACGGCTTTGCCAACGGCGTCAACCCGCTGCCGGGCGCGACCGTCGCCCCACCGTCGCGCCTGCCCACGGCCAGCACGCTGACGGAAGCGTTCGGCACCGAAAAGACGGGCAGCATGGCGCCCGAAGGCCGCAACTCGACCATCGAACCACTCGACCGCGTGCGGGTCGACTCCAGTGGCCAGGTGCTGACCACGAACCAGGGCGTGGCCGTCGCCGACAACCAGAACTCGCTCAAGTACGGCGTGCGCGGTCCGGCCCTGCTGGAAGACTTCATCCTGCGCGAGAAGATCACCCACTTCGACCACGAACGCATCCCCGAGCGGATCGTGCACGCGCGCGGGTCGGGCGCGCACGGCTTTTTCGAGTGCTACGCGCCGCAGACGCAATACACCAAGGCCGCCCCGTTCAAGGAAGCCGGCAAGATCACGCCGGTGTTCGTGCGCTTTTCCACCGTGCAGGGCGAGCGCGGCTCCAAGGACACGGCGCGCGACGTGCGCGGCTTCGCCGTCAAGTTCTACACCGACGAAGGCAACTGGGACCTGGTGGGCAACAACATCCCGGTGTTCTTCATCCAGGACGCGATGAAATTTCCCGACCTGGTGCACGCGGTCAAGCCCGAGCCGCACCACCAGATGCCGCAGGCGGCCAGCGCCCACGACACGTTCTGGGACTTCGTCTCGCTGATGCCCGAGTCGACCCACATGCTGATGTGGGTGATGTCGGACCGCGCCATCCCGCGCAGCTACGCCACCATGCAGGGCTTCGGCGTGCACAGCTTCCGGCTGGTCAACGAGGCCGGCGAGTCGGTGTTCGTCAAGTTCCACTGGACGCCGATGGCCGGCACCCATTCGCTGGTCTGGGACGAGGCGGTGAAGATTTCCGGCGCCGACCCGGACTACCACCGGCGCGACCTGTGGGAGCGCATCGAGTCCGGCAACTTCCCCGAATACGAGCTGGCGTTCCAGATCTTCACCGAGGAACAGGCCGACCAGTTCAGCTTCGACATCCTGGACGCGACCAAGATCATCCCCGAGGAACTGGTGCCGTTGATCCCGGTGGGCCGGATGGTGCTGAACCGCAACCCGGACAACTTCTTCGCCGAGACCGAGCAGGTCGCCTTTTGCACCGCGCACGTGGTGCCCGGGATCGATTTCTCCAACGACCCGCTGCTGGCCGGCCGCATCCACTCCTACGTCGACACCCAGATCTCGCGCCTGGGCGGGCCCAACTTCCACGAGATCCCGATCAACTCGCCGATCGCCCAGGTGCACAACAACCAGCGCGACGGCATGCACCGGCAGGCGATCCACCGCGGCCGCGTGAGCTACGAGCCCAACTCCCTGGCCGGCGGCTGCCCGTTCCAGGCCGGCGCCGCGCAAGGCTTCGTCTCGGTGCCGGCGCGCATCCGGGCCGACGAGGAGCAGGGCAAGGTGCGGGCCAAGCCGGAGAAGTTCGCCGACCACTACACCCAGGCGACGCTGTTCTTCGACAGCCAGACGCCGGTCGAGCAATGCCACATCGCCAACGCCTACCGCTTCGAGCTGAGCAAGGTGACGGTGCCGGCGGTGCGCGAGCGCATGGTGGCCTCGCTACGCAACGCCTCGGAGTGGCTGGCCAGGCAGGTCGCCGATGGGCTGGGCATGGACCCGATGCCGGCACCGCTGCCGCGCGCACTGCCCAACCCCACCCCGCCCGAAGTGACCAGGTCGCCGGCGCTGTCGCTGCTGGCGCGGCCGGGGGACGGCTCGATCAAGGGCCGCAAGGTCGCCATCCTGGTGGCGGCCGGTGTGGAAGGCGAGGCGCTCCAGCAGCTGCAGGCCGCCTTGCTGGAGCAGGGCGCCGTCGGCCGCCTGGTCGGCCCCCGCATCGGCCCGTTCAAGACCGCGGCCGGCGTCATGCTCGACGCCGACGCCTCGCTCGAAAACGAGCCTGGCTTCCTGTTCGACGCTCTGGTGCTGCCCGACGGCGCGCAGGCGGTCGCCGCCCTGGCGCAGGACGGCCACACCGCCGAGTTCATCAAGGACCAGTTCCGCCACTGCAAACCGATCCTGGTGCTGGGCGCCTCGCGCGAGCTGCTGGTCAAGGCGGGCGTGCCGTTGGCCATGGACAAGAGCCTCATCCAAGGCGGCACCGGCCTGATCGTCGTCGATGCCGGCGACGCCCAGGCCGGCACCGAAGCCTTCATCGCCGCGATGGCCAGGCATCGCCACTTCGGCCGGGAGATGGACCCGCCGATGGTCTGAACCCGATTCAACGAACCCAGGCACAACCAGGAAACCGACCATGCCCCAACTCGTAGCCAAAAACGCCTGCGACCTGCTCGATGCGGACCATGTCGCCGTCAAGCACCTGTTCGTCGAATACGCGCGCCAGGCCCACGCCGGCGCCGCCGGCACCGGCGTGGGCAGCCAGGCCGCTGCTGGATTGCCGGACCAGCGGCTGGCGCTCGCGCAGAAGATCCGCAGCGAACTGACGATCCACGCCACGATCGAGGAAGAAATCTTCTATCCGGCGCTGCGCGGCGCGATCGACGAGCCGCAACTGCTGGACGAGGCGCAAGCCGAGCACCAGCAAGCCAAGGATCTGATCGCGCAGATCGAGGCCCTGCCGGCGGCCGATGCGGCGATGGACACGCTGGTGGCGGCGCTGGCCCGGGCGATCGACCATCACGTGAAGGAAGAGCGCGACCAGCTGTTTCCGAAGGCAAAAGTGTCAGGCCTGGACCTCGACGCGCTCGGGGCGCAGCTCAAGGAAAGGCAGCAGGAGCTGGAAGGGCAGCTGGCTTAGGCAGAAGCCCCGCGCAAAGAAAAAGCGGCCCTGCTGCCGCTTTTTCATCTCAGCTTCGGCAATTCGTGGGGTGTGCAAGCTTGCTTGCGCACCGCTGCGTTCGCGTGAGGCCGGGCGCAGCAAGCTGCACACCCCGCGAGACTCACTCCACCTTGGCCGACTTGCGCAAGGATTCCTGGAACGCCGCCAGCTTCTGCTGCTGCAGTTGCTGGGCGATCTGCGGGCGCACGTCGTCCAGCTTGGGCAGTTGCGCTTCACGCACATCGTCGACGCGGATGATGTGGAAACCGAACTGCGACTTGACCGGCACGTCGGTGGTCTGGCCCTTGTTCAGCTTGACCATCGCCTGCGAGAACTCCGGCACGTAGCTGTTGGCCGCGGCCCAGTCCAGGTTGCCGCCGTTGGCGCCCGAACCCGGGTCTTTGGACGACTTCTTGGCGATGTCTTCGAACTTGCCGCCTTTCTTGAGCGACGCGATGATGGCTTTGGCCTCGTCTTCCTTTTCCACCAGAATGTGGCGCGCCTTGTATTCCTTGCCGCCGCTGGCGGCGACGAACTTGTCGTACTCGCCCTTGATCTCGGCATCAGTCACCGGGTTCTTCTTCTGGTAGTCGGCGAACAGCTCGCGGATCAGGATGGTCTGGCGGGCCAGCTCCAGCTGCGACTTGTAGTCGTCGCTGGCGTCCAGGCCGCGCTTTTGCGCTTCCTGCATGAACACCTCGCGGGCGATCACCTCGTCCTTGAGCTGACCCTGCATCTCGGGCGGAATCGGCCGGCCGGACTTGGCCAGCTGCGCAGCCAGCATGTCGACGCGCGCGGTCGGCACCGGCTTGCCGTTGACGATGGCGACGTTCTGGGCCGCGGCAGGCAGGGCCAGGCCGAGGGTGGCCGCGGCGAGCGCGGTCAGGAGCATTTTTTTCATGGGGTTTCCCTAGGGCAGGAGAGAGTCGGTTTCAGAGCGTTTCGATCGCCAGGGCGTGCAGCCCGTGGTCCAGAAATTCGCGCAGGGCATCATACACAAGGCGATGGCAGGCCACCTTGGCCTTGCCGGTAAAAAGGGGGGACGCGATGCGCACGCGGAAATGGGTGCCGGCGCCGGTGCCGTCCGAGCCCGCGTGGCCCATGTGCGCCGCGCTTTCGTCGATCACCTCGAGCCGTGTGGGCGCCAGCAGTTGCGACAGGCGCTGGTGCAGCGCCTCGGCCGTGATGCCGGTGCTCACGAGTCGCCGGCTCCCGCTTCCTTGCCTTCCTTCATGTAGCGGTTCAGGAACAGCGCCTGGCCGATCACGAAGACGGCCATCAGGCCCAGGCCGCCGAACAGCTTGAAGTTGACCCAGGTGTCGGTGTCGAAGTTGAACGCCACCCACAGGTTGAGCACGCCCATCACGGCGAAGAAGGTGACCCAGCTCCAGGTCATGGCGCGCCAGCCGGCGTCGGGCAGTTGCATCTGCGCGCCCATCAGGGACTTGAGCAGGTTCTTGCGGAACACCAGCAGGCCGGCGGCCAGCGTGCCGCCCATCAGCCAGTACAGGACGGTGGGCTTCCATTTGATGAAGGTGTCGTCGTGGGCCAGGATGGTGGCGCCCCCGAACAGCACGATGATGCCCAGGCTCAGCCACTGCATCGGCTCGACCTTCCCGGTGGAATAGCGCAACCAGCCGATCTGCAGGATGGTCGCGACGATCGCCACGCCCGTCGCCACGTAGATGTCCCACAGCTTGAACGCCGCGAAGAACAGGATGATCGGGAAGAAGTCGAGCAGCAGTTTCAATTCAGGCTTTCCTGGTGTCCGGCTGGAAGTCCAGCGAGGCGGAGTTCATGCAATAGCGCAGGCCGGACGGTTCCGGGCCGTCGGGAAAGACGTGGCCCAGGTGCGCGCCGCACTGGGCGCACACCGTCTCGGTGCGGATCATCCCATGGCTGGCGTCGCGGATGTCCTTGATGGCGCCGGGCACCGCCAGCGAGAAGCTGGGCCAGCCGCAGCCGGCGTCGAACTTGGTGGCGGCGTCGAACAGCTTGTTGCCGCAGCAGATGCAGTGGTAGCTGCCGTCGGCCCAGACCCGCTCGTACTTGCCGCTGTAGGGGCGCTCGGTGGAGGCATGGCGTGTCACCTCGAAGGCGCCGGGCTCGGCGCCTTTTTCGGCCAGCACGGCCTTCCATTGCGCTTCGGATTTGTGGATGGGGTAGGTCATGAAGAGCAGCTGATCTCGATGTGGGCCGCCCAGTCGGGCGGAAAACCGGCCTTGGCCTCCTGGTCCGGGTGCTCGTCGTACGGCGCTTGCACCAGGCGCAGCAGGGTTTCGACTTCGGAATGGTCCTGGAGTTTCGCCTGCCGGATGGCCAGCTCGCACAGGTGGTTGCGCAACACGTATTTGGGGTTGGTTGCCAGCATCGCAATGCCGGCGGCGGATCGGTCGGCGGGCAGCCGGGCCAGCCAGCTGTGCAGCCAGGTGTCGGCGGCCGCACGGTCCATGAACAGGTCGCGCACCGGCTCCGCCGGGCTGCCCGCGGCCAAGTGCGACAGCCGCCGCCAGAAGATCGGGTAATCCACCCGGTCGGCCGCCAGCAGCTTCAGGATGTCCTCGACCAGCTCGCGGTCGCCGTCCTGCTGGTCGGCCAGGCCCAGCTTGGCGCGCATGCGCGCTTGCAGCTCGCGCGGGAACACGGTCTTGTACGACTCCAGCGCGGCCAGGGCCAGCTCCTGCTCTCCCACCAGCGGCAGCAGCGCCTGGCCCAGGCAGAACAGGTTCCAGTACGCCACGTTGGGCTGGCGGTTGAAGGCGTAGCGGCCTTGCTCGTCGCTGTGGTTGCACACGTGGTTGGGCACGAAGGCATCGAGAAACTGGAACGGCCCGTAGTCGATGGTCAGCCCCAGGATGCTCATGTTGTCGGTGTTCATCACCCCATGGCAAAAACCCGCCGCCTGCCACTGCGCCACCATGGCGGCCGTGCGTTCGCTCACCCGCTCCAGCAGCGCCGCGTAGGGGTTGCCGGCGAAGCGCTCGGTGAGCCGGCATTCCGGGTAGAACTGGTCGATCACGTAGTCGGCCAGCCGGCGTAGTTCGCCATATTGCTCGCGCGCCGAAAAATGCTCGAAGTGGCCGAAGCGGATGAAGCTGGGCGCCACCCGCAGCACCACCGCGGCGGTCTCGATTTCTTCCCGGCGCACGGGTTGCGGCGAGCCGGTCACGCTCAGAGCGCGCGTGGTGGGAATGCCCAGCCCGTGCATCGCTTCCGAGCACAGGTATTCGCGGATGCTGGAGCGCAGCACGGCGCGGCCATCGCCCATACGCGAATAAGGGGTGAGGCCACTGCCTTTGAACTGCAGCTCCTGCGGGCCTTGCGGCGTCTCGATGTCGCCCAGCAGGATGGCGCGGCCGTCGCCGAGCTGGCCGGCCCAGACGCCGAACTGGTGGCCACTGTAAACCGAGGCCAGCGGCCGCTGGCCGGCCAGCGGCAGGCTGCCCGCCAGCGCGGCCACGCCGTCGGGCGAAGAGAGCAATTGCGCGTCCACGCCGAGCTGAGTTGATAGCTTCGTATTAAGTGAAACCATGTACGGCGCGGCCAGCGGCGTGGGGCTAAGGTCGGTGCGGAAGGCTGGCCCCAGCCCGGAGAAGCTGTGCTTCCACGCGAGGCCCAGGTCCAGCGCCCGCGAGGGTGCTGCTACGGCTTGATCCATGCCTGATTGTCGACGCTGGTTCGAACACGGGCCTCGAGCGGGATACAGACGGTTGCGTTTCGACACCAGAACGGGATAATTCCAGCCTGCAGAGTTCCGACCACGGGACCGCTTTCAGGGAGAAAGTCAGTGATGAACGAAGTATCCGGGGCGCAGCGCTCGCCGACGATGCTGCCAGCCAGCCTGCGGGCGATGCTGGCCGCGCCGCCACCCACGGCGGCCACCGAGCTGCAGGCGCACGAGGTGGCGTTCCGCTGCCTGCGTGGCGCCCACGAAATCAGTCAGATCCAGCACCTGCGCAACCAGATCGCGCTGCCCGCGTCCGCGGTGGGTGACGCCGGCTTTGCCATGCGCGAAAAAAAAGAGACGAAATCGGCGTGGTCGGCGCTTTCGTGCGCTACGGCGAGTACATCGGTACCATCCGCTACCTTCCCATGAACGAGGGCCTGGCCCCGTGCGACGCGTTGGTCCGCCGGCACGGTGTTGCCGACGAACTCCTGGACGCGAGCTGGGAGGTCGGCCGCCTCGTGCTGGATCCCCGCTACCGGAGCAGTCCCGAAGCCCTCAAGCGCTGCCTGTTGCTGCCGCTGGTCCACCTGATGAAGCAAATGCCCGTGGTTAACGTGTTCGCATCCTGCACGCCGGTGCTCAGCCGCCTGTACCGGCGCTTCGGTTTCAGCGTCCTGGTCAAGGACGCGGCTCAAGACGCAGAGGGCAGCTACTCGCTAATCCACGGCCGCACGCCGGACATGTTGCGGGCGCTGGTCGCCGGCGACGCCGAAAAACGCATGGCCGAGGAAATCCTGGCGATGCAGGAAGCCTCCATGGTGTTGCCATGCTGATGGGCTTGGCGCGCGGCTTGTTCAAGCACTATGAGGATTACCACGCTTATGGCCCGTCGCGGCTGAAGGCCATCGGCGTCCTCGGCGCCATCACGTACTGCATCTTCTACTTCATGCGGTTCACGCGACCCGATGCGTCGCTCACCGCCGACCTGGGCGAGCGCGCGCTGGCCATCATCCTGTTCGCCATTCTCGGCCTGCGCGACTACTGGCCCGAGAAGCTCAAGCCGTACTACATCCGCGTCTCGTACGTGGTAGTGCTCTACAGCCTGCCGTGCTTCACCGTGCTGGTGGCCCTGCAGCGCAGCGGCGGTGTCGCCAACATCTCCAACGCCTTCATCGTCCTGAGCTTCCTGGTGTTGCTGACCGACTGGCGCAACACGCTGGTGATGCTGGCGGCGGGCACCGGGCTGGCCGCGGCGATCTACTGGGCGACCACGCCCGACCCGCAGGTGCCGATGGACCTGGTGGCGCAGCTGCCGGCCTTCGCGCTGATTGTGATCGGTGGCAACCTGTTCAAGTCGAACACCGACAAGATCGACGCCGAGCGCAAGCTGCGGGCCACTCAGGCGCTGGCCGGCTCCATCGCCCACGAGATGCGGCACCCGCTGGCCCAGCTCAAGCACAGCCTGGAAGGCATGCAGGAGGTGCTGCCGGCGCCGGGCGCGGCGCGCCAGACGGCAAAGCTCGACGCGCAGCAGGTGCAGCAGCTGTACCGGCACCTGGCGCGCGGCGAGCAGGCGGTGCAGCGGGGGCTGCAGGTCATCTCGATGACGCTGGACGAAGTCAGCGCGCGGCCGATCGACGCGTCCGCCTTCCGTCACCTGTCGGCCGCCGAGGTGGTGCACCAGGCCGTCGAGGAATACAGCTACGACAACGACGCAGCGCGCGACAAGGTCACCGTCACCGTGGCCGACGACTTCACCTTCAAGGGCGACGAGACGGCCTATCTGTTCGTGCTGTTCAACCTGATCAAGAACGCGCTGTACTACCTGGCGCCGTACCCGCAAACGCGGGTGACGATCACGATCGGCAACCAGCAAGTGAAGGTGCACGACAACGGCCCCGGCATCGCACCGGATGCGCTGCACGGCCTGTTCGAGCCGTTCCGCTCGGTCGGCAAGTCGGGCGGCACCGGTCTTGGGCTGGCCTATTGCCAGCGCGTCATGCGCGCCTTCGGCGGCGAAATTTCGTGCGTCTCGGTGCCCGGCCAGTCCACCGAGTTCACCATGCGCTTTCCCGGCATCAGCGAGGAGGAGCGGGAGGCGCACTGGCGCGACGCCGTGGCCGAGGCGCGCGCCGTGCTGGCCGGCAAGCGCGTGCTGATCGTCGAGGACGACGCGGTCCAGCGCATGGCCACCCGCCACAAGCTGGGCCCGCTGGCCGTGACGGCGGAACTGGACGAGGCGGCCGACGGCCAGCTAGCCATCGACCTGCTGACGCGCCGTGCCTACGACATCGTGCTGCTGGATCTGCACATGCCCGGCCTGGACGGCTATGCCGTGGCCGAGAAGATCCGCAACGACCCGGGCATCAACCAGGACGCGCGCATCGTCGCGTACTCCAGCGAGCCGGCCCACCTGGCACGCGCCAAGGCCTTGAAGGGCGGCATGGACGGCTTCATCAGCAAGCCTTGCGCCCAGCTGCCCTTGCTGGCGGCGCTGCAGCAGTCGGTGCAGCAGCCGCGCGGCCTGGGGCGCCACGCACCGGGCCGGCTGGCCGGACGCCGGATCCTGCTGGCCGACGACAGCTCCTTCAGCCGCAAGGCCGTGGCGGCCTACCTGCGCAATGCGGCGGCGACGGTGATCGAGGCCGAGCACGGCCAGGCCGTGCTCGACCAGCTGAACGCGCTGGAAGGTTTCGACGCCATCATCCTGGACCTGCACATGCCGGGCATGGACGGCCTGGAGACGGCCCAGGCCATCCGCTCGAGCAGCGCAGCCTGGTCGACTTTACCCGTCGTGGCCCTCACCGCGCACTCCGACGAGCAGGCGGTGGCGGCGGCCCGCGCCGCCGGCATGGACGGCTTCCTGGTCAAGCCGGTCGAGTCGGCCCACTTGTACGAAACGCTGGTGCGCCTGCTGGGCGGCAGCGCGGTGGCCAGTCCGGCCGTTACGCAACCGCTGGCGCAGGGACCGCCGCCGGTGCCCGACGCCGGCTTGCTGAACCTGCAGCGGCTGGAGAGCTATCGGCGGCTGGGAATGGTGGAGGAATTGCTCGAGGACTACGTCCCCGAGATGGCCAAGCTGGTGCTGGCACTGCAGGAGGCGGGCCGCGCCGACGACCAGCCGCTCAGCCTCGGTGCCTTGCACTCGCTGCTGGGCATGAGCGGTGAGGCCGGTGCCCAGGCGCTGTACCAGCACGTGCGGCGGATCTACGTTCCCTTGCTCGAGCAGGGCCAATGGCCAGCCGGCGAGAACTGGCTGGCCGAACTCCAGGCCCTGGCGGCCCGCACCGAGAGTGCACTGAAGGCTTACTGCGAGACCGAGTTCCGCTCGAACGCTTGAACCCGTCCATGCAAGCGCCACCCGAGCTTCCCGGCGCCGCGCCCGGCATCCTGTTCGTCGACGACGAACCGACATCCCGCAAGTGGTTCGCCCGCGAATTCGGTGACGAGTTCAAGGTGGTCACGGCCGGCGGCGCCGACGAGGCTCTGGCCATGCTGGGCGCGCGCAGCAGCGAGTTCGGTGTGCTGGTCACCGACTACCGGATGCCCGAGCGCGACGGCATGAAGCTGCTGCGGGCGGTGCAGCGCGACTTCCGCCACGTGATCCGCCTGCTGGCGACCGCCTACGCCGAGAAGGACGTGGCGATCGCCGCGGTCAACCAGGGCAAGGTGCTGCGCATCCTGGAAAAGCCGTTGGACGGCAACGCGACGCGCGAGGCCTTGCGTGAGGCGCTGGCGCTGTACCGCACCCAGACCCTGGAGCGGATGGTCAACGAAGGCCGGGTGGCGGCCTTGCGCGAGGCGCTGGGCTTCCTGGCGCACGAACTGAACACGCCGCTGGCGACCGTGCGCGGCCTGATCGGCACCGTCGCGGCGCGGCAGCTGCCGACGCCGCCGGACGCCGCCGCCGGCGTGGCGTACTTCACCGAAGACCATCCGGGCGAGATCGTCGCGGCGCTGGAGCGGGCCGAGCGCCGCGCGTTGTACTGCCAGTCGCTGGTGTCCACCTTCGTGCAGTCGGCGCGCGACGCCTATCCGGGCGCCGTGCCGCAATCGGTCAGCGCCAGCAGCCTGGTGGGCGCGCTGCTGGACGAATTTCCGTTCGAAGCCAACGAGCGCGGCTGCGTCAGCAGCGACGTGCAGCACGACTTCCACCTGCCCGGCCGGCGCGACTTGCTGTACCTGGTGCTGTGCACGCTGGCCAAGAACGCCTTGTTGGCGCTGCGCGGGCGGCCGTCGCCGCAGCTGCGCATCGAAGTCGGCTGCGACGAGCGGGCCCTGCCGGGCCGGCGCGCCTGGATACTGTTTCGCGACAACGGCCCCGGCATCCCCCCGGAGGTGCTGGCCAAGCTGACCCGCGAGCCGGTCACCACCCGGGCAAGCACCGGCGGCAACGGCATGGGCTTGCTGTTCTGCCACCGCGTCATGCAGGCCATCAACGGCAGCATCG
Source organism: Ramlibacter sp. (assembly GCF_028292805.1). Lineage (GTDB taxonomy): Bacteria > Pseudomonadota > Gammaproteobacteria > Burkholderiales > Burkholderiaceae_C > Ramlibacter. The sequence goes on from NZ_JAQGLS010000055.1 coordinate 35,646, forward strand.
ACATCCAGTCGGTGCCGGGGCAGGGCACCGCAGTGGCGCTGTTCTTCCAGCCACTGGCCGCGGGCAGCACCGGATAACGCCGACGCCCCGGGCCGGGCCGGTTAGGATTTCGGTCATCGCGTAGCCAACAACACAGGAGACCGAATGCTGGGCCTGATGCAAAGCCAACCGCTGCTGATTTCGTCGCTGATCGAGCACGCGGAGCGCCACCATGGCGACACGGAAATCGTTTCGCGGCGGGTAGAAGGCGACATCCACCGCTACAGCTGGCGCGAGGCGGCGCGGCGGTCGCGCCAGGTGGCGCATGCCCTGGACGGCATGCAGCTGCTGTTTTCCGACCGGGTGGCGACGCTGGCCTGGAACGGCTACCGCCACCTGGAGCTGTACTTCGGCGTCAGCGGCTCGGGCCGCGTGCTGCACACCCTGAACCCGCGGTTGCACCCGGAGCAGATCGCCTGGATCGCCAATCACGCCGAAGACCAGGTGCTGTGCTTCGACCTGACCTTCCTGCCGCTGGTGCAGGCGATCCACGCCAGGTGCCCAGGCATCCGCCAGTACGTGGCGCTGTGCGAGGCCGACCAGATGCCGGCGGACAGCGGCGTGCCCAACCTGCTTTGCTACGAAGACTGGATCGGCGGCCAGTCCACCAGCTACCGCTGGCCAACCTTCGACGAAAACTCGGCCTCGAGCATGTGCTACACCAGTGGCACCACCGGCCACCCCAAGGCCGCGCTCTACAGCCACCGTTCGACCCTGCTGCACGCCTACGCCGCCGCCTTGCCGGACGTCATGAGCCTGTCGGCGCGCGACTCGGTGCTGCCGGTGGTGCCGATGTTCCACGTCAATGCCTGGGGCATCCCGTACTCGGCGGCGCTGACCGGCTGCAAGCTCGTGTTCCCCGGCCCGGCCCTGGACGGCAAGTCGGTGTACGAACTGATCGAGGCCGAGCAGGTGACGTATGCCGCCGGCGTGCCCACCGTCTGGCAGATGCTGTTGGGCCACATGAAGCCGGCCGGGCTGCGCTTTTCCGCGCTCAAGCGCACGGTGATCGGCGGCTCGGCCTGCCCGCCGGCCATGATCGCCGCCTTCCGCGAAGACTACGGGGTCGAGGTGCTGCACGCCTGGGGCATGACGGAGATGAGCCCGCTGGGCACGCTGTGCACCTTGAAGAACAAGCACCTGGCGTTGCCCGCGCAAGACCAGATGAAGCTGCGCCTGAAACAGGGCCGCACCATCTTCGGCGTCAACATGAAGATCGTCGGCGACCAGGGCCAGGAGCTGCCCTGGGACGGCAGGACCTTCGGCGACCTGTACGTCAAGGGGCCGTGGGTGCTGCGCGAGTATTTCAAGGGCGAGGGCGGCGATCCGCTGGTCAAGGATGCCGACGGGGTCGGCTGGTTCCCTACCGGCGACGTCGCCACCATCGACGGCGACGGCTACATGCAGATCACCGACCGCAGCAAGGACGTGATCAAGTCGGGCGGAGAGTGGATCAGCTCGATCGACATCGAGAACATCGCCATGGCCCATCCGGGGGTGCAGATGGCAGCCTGCGTCGGCATGCCGCACCCGAAATGGGACGAGCGCCCGATCGTCGCCGTCGTCAGGCGCCCCGGCGCCGAAGTCACGCGCGAGGAGCTGATCGGGTTCTACGAAGGCAAGATCGCCAAGTGGCAGGTGCCCGACGACGTGGTATTCGTCGAGGCGATTCCGCTGGGTGCCACCGGCAAGATGCTCAAGACCCGGCTGCGCGAAACGCTCAAGGACTACAAGCTGCCAGCGTGACCGGCGGCGCCAACTCTTGCCTGTCACCTGCGCGATATGCAGCCGGGGCCTCAGGGGCGATCCCTGAGCAGAGGCGCCGCTACGGCAGGCCCGACCGCTCGGGCTTTTTTTTTGCAGACTGCTGGAGGGGTATGTTTTCCGAGTTCGTGACCATTTCGCTGTTGAACGGCGTGAGCTACGGCCTGCTGCTGTTCATGCTCAGCTCTGGCCTGACGCTGATCTTCAGCATGATGGGCGTGCTCAACTTCGCCCACACCAGCTTCTACATGCTGGGCGCCTACCTGGCGTACACCATCTCCGGCGTGGTCGGCTTCTGGCCGGCCCTCTTGCTGGCGCCGCTGGCAGTGGGCGCGCTGGGCGCGCTGTTCGAGCGCTACGCGCTGCGCCGCGTGCACAAGTTCGGCCACGTACCGGAACTGCTGGTGACCTTCGGCCTGTCGTACCTGATCCTGGAGCTGGTCCAGCTGATCTGGGGCCGCTCCACCGTGCCCTACGGCCTGCCGACGCAGCTGCAGGGCCCGCTGTTCACGCTGTTCGGGACGCAATTTCCCAGGTCGCGCTCCTTCATCATGCTGGTGGCGCTGATGATGCTGGCCAGCGTCTGGCTGCTGCTCACGCGCACGCGGATCGGGCTGGTGATCCAGGCCGCGCTGGCGCATCCCGACATGGTCGAAGCGCTCGGGCACAACGTGCCGCGCGTGTTCATGCTGGTGTTCGGCGGCGGCGCCGCGCTGGCAGGGCTGGCCGGCGTGATCGGCGGCAACACCTACGTGACCGAGCCGGCGATGGCCGCCTCGGTCGGCTCCATCATCTTCGTGGTGGTGGTGGTCGGCGGCATGGGCTCGCTGGCCGGCGCCTTCCTGGCCTCGCTGCTGATCGGCATCCTGCAGACTTTCGCGGTGGCGCTGGACCATTCGGCGGCCAGCATGCTGCGGCCGCTGGGCGTCAACCTCACTGAAGGCGACTTCGGCTACCCCTTGATGTCCCTGACCATCTCGCAGGTGGCGCCCATCCTGCCGTACCTGTTGCTCGTGCTGATCCTGATTTTCCGGCCCAGTGGCCTGCTCGGGAAGCGGGAAGACTGAGATGGCACGCACCAAGACCCATTACAGCTTCAGGCCGCTGAACGCAGCCCGCTGCGCCATCTGGTCGCTGTTCGCGCTGGCGCTGGTCGTCGCCCCGCTGGTGTTCAAGAGCAGCCTGGCGCTGACGATGCTGTCGCAGATCGGCTATCTGATCGTCATCTGCCTGTCGTACAACATCCTGCTGGGGCAGGGCGGCATGCTTAGCTTCGGCCACGCGGTGTACGTCGGCCTGGGCTCCTTTATCGCCATCCACGCGATGAACCTGGCGTCCAAGGGCGCCATCCCGGTGCCGCTGGTGCTGATCCCGCTCGTGGGCGGCCTGGCCGGCGTGTTCTTCGCGGCGCTGCTCGGCTTCGTGACGACCAAGAAGTCGGGCACCACCTTCGCCATGATCACGCTGGGCATCGGCGAGCTGGTCGCCTCGATGGCGTTGATGTTCCCCAGCTTCTTCGGCGGCGAGGGCGGCGTCACCACCAACCGGGTCTACGGCCAGCCGTTCCTGGGCATCACCTTCGGGCCGCAGATCCAGGTGTACTACCTCATCGCCTCCTATTGCTTCGTCTGCACCGCCGCGATGTACGCCTTCACCGGCACGCCGCTGGGGCGCATGCTGAACGCGGTGCGCGACAACCCTGAGCGGGTCGAGTTCATCGGCTACAACACCCAGCGCGTGCGCTACTTCGCCTTCATCGTCTCGGGCTTTTTCGCCGGCGTCGGCGGCGGGCTGGCGGCGATCAACTTCGAGATCGTCAACGCCGCCGACAGCCTGGCGGCGGCGCGCTCGGGCGGCTACCTGCTGTTCACGTTCCTGGGCGGCGCCACCTTCTTTTTCGGCCCCATCATCGGCGCCGTGCTGCTGGTGTTCGCCTCCATCCTGCTGTCGGAGTTGAGCAAGGCCTGGCTGCTGTACCTGGGCCTGATCTTCCTGTTCATGGTGATGTATGCGCCCGGCGGCGTGGCCAGCCTGATCATGATGAACGTGCGGGTGGCGGCCTACGGCAAGCTGCGCACGCTGTGGGTGGCGTACCTGGCGCTGGCCGGCACGGCGCTGTTCGCCGTGCTGGGCGTGGCCGCGATCGTCGAGATGATCTACCACATCCAGTTGAACGCGGCGCTCGGGCCGGTGGTCCCCTTTCTGGGCGCCAGCCTCGACACCCGTTCGCTGGACACCTGGGCCGGCGCCGTCTTCCTGCTGCTCGCCAGCCTCGGGCTGTTCGAGCTGACGCGTCGCAGCTTCCTGCGACAGTGGGACACCATCCAGGAAGAAATCGAGCGCGAGATCAAGCACCGGGAGGCACTATGAGCGCAGCGACATGGGCGCTGGAGCTGAAAGACTTGCGCAAGAGTTTCGGCAAGACCGACATCATCCGCGGCGTCGACCTGCAGGTGGCAGCCGGCGAGCGGATCGGCATCATCGGCCCCAACGGCGCCGGCAAGTCGACCCTGTTCAACCTGATCAGCGGGCGGCTGGAACCCAGCAGCGGCAAGGTGCTGCTGAACGGCAAGCGAATCGATGGCAAGAAGCCGTTCGAGATCAACCGCATGGGGTTGTCGCGCAGCTTCCAGATCACCAACATCTTTCCGCGCCTGAGCGTGTTCGAGAACCTGCGCTGCGCGGTGCTGTGGAGCCTGGGCTATCGCTACACCTTCCTGCGCTTCCTGTCCAAGCTGGACGACGTCAACCAGCGGGCCGAGGAACTGCTGGAGATGATCCAACTGGGCCGCAAGCGCGACGTCCTGGCCACCAACCTCACCTACGCGGAACAGCGGGCGCTGGAGATCGGCGTCACCATCGCCGGCGGCGCCAACGTGATCCTGCTGGACGAACCGACGGCCGGCATGAGCCGCGGCGAAACCGCCCGCTTCATCGAGCTGATCAAGGAAGTGACTGTGGGCAAGACGCTGCTGACGGTGGAGCACGACATGGGCGTGGTGTTCGGCCTGGCCGACAAGATCGCGGTGGTGGTCTACGGCGAAGTCATCGCCTTCGACGTGCCGCAGCAGGTGCGGGCCGACCAGAAGGTGCAGGAAGCCTACCTGGGCTCCGCCGTCGCCGCGCAGCAAGAAGGAGGTCACTGATGCTGACCGTGAAGAACCTGCATGCCTTCTATGGCAAGAGCCACGTGCTGCATGGGGTGCAATTCGAAGTGGGGCAGGGCGAGATCGTGGCCTTGCTCGGGCGCAACGGCTCCGGCCGCTCCACCACGGCCAAGGCGGTGATGGGAATGGTGGAATGCGCCGGCGACGTCAGCTGGCGCGGCCAGGCGATCCAGGGCCGCAAGCCGTACGAGATCGCCCACCTGGGCATCGGCTACGTGCCGGAAAACCGCGAGATCTTCCCCCGGCTCACCGTCCACCAGAACCTGATGCTGGGGCAAAAGAAAGCCGGCCAGAAAGGCCGCTGGAGCTTCGGTGACATGTACGCGATGTTCCCGCGGCTGAAGGAGCGGCAGCACACCGAGGCTGGCGTGCTCTCGGGGGGCGAGCAGCAGATGCTGACGCTGTGCCGCACCCTGATGGGCGACCCGGAGCTGATCATCATCGACGAGCCGACCGAGGGCCTGGCGCCAAAGATCGTGGAGCTGGTGGGCGAGTACCTCAAGAGGCTCAAGGCGCGCGGCGTGTCGGTGCTGCTGATCGAGCAGAAGCTGACCATCGCCATGGCGATCTCGGACCGCACGCTGGTGATGGGGCACGGCAGCATCGTGTTTCAGGGAACCCCTGACAGCCTGCGCGCCGACGCCTATATTCGGAAGGAATGGCTGGAGGTCTGACACCCGCGCAACTGCGAGGCTGAGCCCGGGTGGGAGCCCGGGACGGCAGGATTCCGTGTCCCGCAGCCGACAGGCAGTGATTGCACGGCAGCAACGCCCACCTACAATCCCCGAAACGAACGACCGTTCTTTTCTCATTCGAAGGAAACCAGCATGACGGCTGAATACAAGGTGCACGGCGACGTCGCCGTGATCACGATGAACAACCCGCCCGTCAACGGGCTGGGCCACGCAACGCGCACCGCGATCACCGCCGGGCTGGAGCAGGCCAACGCCGATCCGGCCGTCCAGGCGATCGTCATCACCGGCGCGGGCAAGGCCTTCTCCTGCGGCGCCGACATCAAGGAGTTCGGCTCCATGAAGGCGACGGCCGAGCCGAACCTGCTGTCCGTCATCCTGGCCTGCGAAAACTCTGGAAAGCCGGTGGTTGCCGCCATCCACAGCGTGGCCATGGGCGGCGGGCTGGAACTGTCCCTGGGCTGCCACTACCGCATCGCGGCGCCCGGCGCCAACATCGCGCTGCCGGAAGTCAAGCTGGGCCTGATCCCCGGCGCCGGCGGCACGATGCGGCTGCCGCGTGCGCTGGGCGTCGAGCCGGCGCTGAACATGATCGTCAGCGGCGAGCCGGTCAAGGCCGAAATGCTGGCCCAGCTGCCGGGCCAGAAGCTGTTCGACAAGATGGCGTCGTCTGCCGAAGGCCTGCAGGAAGAGGCGATCGCTTTCGCCCGCTCGGTCGCCGACGCCCGGCCGCTGCCGCTGGTGCGCAACCTGCCCAGCAAGCACCCCATGGGCGACGCCTACTTCCAGTTCGCGCGCAACATGGTCAAGGGCATGGCCAAGAATTTCCCGGCGCCAGGCAAGTGCGTCGATGCGGTCGAAGCATCGACCAAGATGAAGTTCGACGACGGCATGCGCCACGAGCGCGAGATCTTCACGGCGCTGATGTTCACGCCCGAGTCGCGCGCGCTGCGCCACCTGTTCATGGCGGAACGCGCCGCCGCCAAGATTCCGGACGTGCCGGAAGACACGCCCAAGCGCGAGATCAAGGCGGTGGCCGTGATCGGCGCCGGCACCATGGGCGGCGGCATCGCCATGAACTTCCTGAACGCCGGCATCCCGGTGACCATGCTGGAGATGAAGCAGGAAGCGCTGGACCGCGGCCTGGCCACCATCCGCAAGAACTACGAGTCGCAGGTCAAGCGCGGCAAGCTCAAGCAGGACAAGTACGACCAGCGCATGGGACTGCTCAACACCACGCTGGCCTACGAGGACATCGCCCAGGCCGACCTGGTGATCGAGGCCGTGTTCGAGGAAATGGGCGTCAAGCAGAAGGTGTTCGAAAAACTTGACCAGGTGATGAAGAAGGGCGCGATCCTGGCCTCCAACACCTCGACGCTGGACATCGACAAGATCGCTGGGTTCACCAAGCGGCCGCAAGACGTGGTCGGCCTGCACTTCTTCAGCCCGGCCAACGTGATGAAGCTGCTGGAAGTGGTGCGCGGCGCCAAGACCGGCAAGGACGTGATGGCCACGGTCATGAGCACGGCCAAGAAGATCAAGAAGACGGCCGTGGTGTCCGGCGTCTGCGACGGCTTCATCGGCAACCGCATGATCGAGCAGTACAGCCGCCAGGCCGGCTTCCTGCTGGACGAGGGCGCGACGCCGCAGCAGGTCGACCGCGCGGTGGAGAAGTTCGGCTTCGCCATGGGCCCGTTCCGCATGGGCGACCTGGCCGGCAACGACATCGGCTGGGCGATCCGCAAGCGCCGGGCCGCCGAGCGCGCCGACATGAAGTACAGCCGCAGCGCCGACAAGCTGTGCGAGTTGGGCCGCTTCGGCCAGAAAACCGGCGCCGGCTGGTACGACTACCAGCAAGGCAAGCGCGACGCGATCCCGTCCAAGCTGGTCGAGGACATGATCGCCGAGCACCGCAAGTCGCTGGGCATCACCCCGCGCAAGATCTCCGACGAGGAGATCGTGCAGCGGCTGGTGTTCTCGCTGGTCAACGAGGGGGCGCGCATCCTGGAAGACGGCATTGCCGCCCGCGCCAGCGACATCGACATGGTCTACATCACCGGCTACGGCTTCCCGATCCACCGCGGCGGCCCGATGCTGTATGCGGACCAGGTCGGCCTGTTCAATGTGGTGCAGGCCATGAAGCGCTTCCAGCGCAACCCGAACGACGACGCTGGATTTTGGGAACCCGCGCCGCTGCTGGCGCGCCTGGCCAGCGAAGGCAAGACCTTCAGCTGACGGGCCCCGGCTTCGCACCAGCGGCGCCATGGCCCGTCATCCCCGCGCAGGCGGGGATCCAGGGCCCGCCTTTCCACCCCATGGACAAACGCATCTTCCTCACCCTCGCTGCCCTGCTGCGGTTGCCGCTGGCAGCCGTGGCTGTCGACACCAGGCGCCAGGGTTCGCGCCAGGTGCGGGTCGCGCCGGCGCCCTATCGCCGACAAACATCTACTGGTTCTCCCCGGTGCGGGTCAAGCCGAGGATCTGCCCCGGCCGCACCGCACCAACGAGGGCTGGCGGTCGCCGACCTCGGCGGGATCGTCCGCTTCTATCACCAGCTGCTGCGCAACCTGAACGCGCCGGCGCCCTGACCACGTACTTCCCCCAGAAAGGCCTCCCATGACCAACGCCGTCATCGTCTCCACCGCCCGTACGCCGCTGGCCAAGAGCTGGAAAGGCGCCTTCAACATGACGCACGGCGCCACGCTCGGCGGCCATGCCGTCAAGCACGCCGTGCAGCGCGCCGGCATCCCGGTCGACGCCGTCGAGGACGTCATCATGGGCTGCGCCAACCCCGAAGGCGCCACCGGCGCCAACATCGCGCGCCAGATCGCGCTGATGGCGGACCTGCCGGTCACCGTCTCGGGCATGACCGTCAACCGCTTCTGCTCGTCGGGGCTGCAGACCATCGCGATGGCGGCGCAACGCATCGTTGCCGGCGAAGGCGAAGTGTTCGTGGCCGGCGGCGTGGAAAGCATTTCCTGCGTGCAGCAGGAAATGAACCAGCACATGCTGCGCGACATGAACCTGGACCGCAAGAAGCCGGAGATCTACTGGTCGATGCTGCAGACGGCGGAGCAGGTGGCAAAACGCTACAACATCGGCCGCGATGCGATGGACGAATACGGCGCGGCCAGCCAGCAGAAGGCCGTGGCCGCCCAGGCTGCCGGCAAGTTCACCGACGAGATCGCCCCGATCACCGTCAAGGCCGGCGTCGCCGATGCCGTGCTGGGCCTGGTCACCAAGGACCTGACCATCAGCAAGGACGAAGGCCTGCGCGAAGGAACCACCAAGGAAGGCATCAGCGGCATCAAGCCGGCGCTGCCCGGCGGCGTGATCACCGCCGGCAATGCCAGCCAGTTCTCCGACGGCGCCGGCGCCTGCGTGGTGGTGAGCGAAGAGTACGCCGCCCGCAACAACCTCAAGCCGCTGGGCCGCTTCCTGGGTTTCGCCGTGGCCGGCTGCGAGCCCGACGAAATGGGCATCGGCCCGGTGTTCGCCGTGCCCAAGGTGCTCAAGAAGCTGGGCCTGACGGTGCAGGACATCGACCTGTGGGAGCTGAACGAAGCCTTCGCGGTGCAGGTCATGTACTGCCGCGACAAGCTGGGCATCCCGGCGGATCGCCTGAACGTCAACGGCGGCGCCATCGCGGTGGGCCACCCGTACGGCGTGTCGGGCCAGCGCCTGACCGGCCATGCGCTGATCGAAGGCAGGCGGCGCGGCGCCAAGCGCGTGGTGGTGACGATGTGCATCGGCGGCGGCATGGGCGCGGCGGGCGTCTTCGAGGTTCTGTGAGCGCAGGGAAGGTATGTCTTGCCTTCGTCCCACCCTCGACTTCCTGCTCAATGACTGGTTGCAGGCTGGTCGCCTTGCCCAGGGGCCGCGCTTTGCCGACCATTCGCGCGAGACCTTCGACGCGGTTCTCGACACCTGCGAGCGGATCGCGCGCGAGAAATACGCGCCGTTCAATCTCCTGGTCGACACCGAGGAGCCACGCTTGGCCGGTGACAGAGTCATCCTGCCGCAGGCGACGCAGGCGACGCACGAGGCGCACCTGGCCTACGTCGCGTCCGGCATGATCGGCGCGGCGCAAGACGACGGGGAGGGTGGCATGCAGCTGCCCTACACGATCGAGGCGGCGGCCGGCACCTTCTTCGCCACGGCTTCGGTCAGCATCGACGCCAGCCTGCTGACCAAGGGCAATGCCAACCTGCTGCTGGTGCACGGCACCCGGGCGCAAAAGGCAGCCTTCGCCCGCCCTGAGTTCGCCGGCCGCTTTGCCGGCACGATGTGCCTGCCGCAGCCGCAGGCCGGCTCCTCGCCGTCGGGCATCACGACCGGCGCGACGCCCGACGGCCGCGGCTTCGCAGCCGACCCGCTGGGCCCACGCTTTCGCCTCGAGGGCGACAAGATGTGGTTCTCGGCCGGCGAGCACGAGCTGGCCGAGAACATCGTCCACCTGGTGCCGGCCGAGATCCCGGGGCCGGACGGCAAGCTGGTGGCGGGCACGCGCGGCATCTCGCTGTTCATCGTTCCCAAGGCCGATCTGCTGGGGGCGCAAGGTGGTGATGGAGGACGGCAAGGGCCTGCAACTGCTGGCCGGCCGCATCGACTCCACCGTCGAGCGCGCGATCCCGCAGCCGCAGCTGGCCGAGCACGCCAAGGCGCTCGCTCAGGCGCTGCAGCGCGTGCTCGCGGCCACCCAGGCCGCCTGGGCCAGCGGCCAGTTGGCCCAAGCGCTGGCCAAGGCCGTGCCTTACATGCAGGCCTTCAGGCACCTGGTGATCGCCTGGGCCTGGCTGGACGTGCTGCTGGTGGTGCCCGCCGACAGCACGCGGCCGGCCGACGAAGGCCGCAGCCGCGGCGCCCGCTATTTCTTCCACTACGAGTTGCCCCGGGTCCCGGCCTGGCTGCGCGTGGTGGAGACCGTAACCCGACCTGCGCCACCATGCCCGAGGAGGCTTTCTGAAAACCACCACTGCCCGCAACCTGGCGCGCCTGCACGCGCTGATCTGGAGCCTGATCTTCGGCGGCCTGTTCGTCCTGGTGCTGGGCCTGGCGACGCAGCGATTCGACGACGCGGTCGGCTGGTCGCTGGTGGTCGTCGGCGGCCTGGCCGCGGCAGTCGGCGCGGTGCTGATCCTGGTGCGCGCGCGCCTGGTCGAAGCGCCCGCGGCCCCAGGCGCACAATCCGACGCATGACCCAAAGGAGACTTCCCGCATGACGCGCACCGTGCAGCAATTGTTCAACCTGGAAGGCAAGACCGCGCTGGTCACGGGCGGCTCGCGCGGGCTCGGCCTGCAGATGGCGCACGCGCTCGGCGAAGCCGGCGCCCGGATCATGCTGACGTCGCGCAAGGCGGACGACCTGGAAGTGGCAACGGCCGACCTGCAGGCCGCCGGCATCGACGCCCGCTGGATCGCCGCCGACTGTGGCCGCGAGGGCGACATCCACAAGCTGGCCGACCAGACGCTCGAGCGCATGGGTGACGTCGACATCCTCGTCAACAACGCGGGGGCCGCCTGGGGCGCACCGGCCGAAGACCATCCGCTGGACGGCTGGGACAAGGTGATGAACCTCAACGTGCGCGGCTACTTCATCCTGAGCCAGCGCGTCGCCAAGAAAAGCATGATCCCGCGCCAGCGCGGCCGGATCATCAACATCGCCTCCATCGCCGGGCTGGGCGGCAACCCGCAAGGCATGCAGACCCTGGCGTACAACACGTCCAAGGGGGCGGTCATCACCTTCACCCAGGCGCTGGCCTGCGAGTGGGGCCGCTACGGCATCACAGTCAACGCGATCTGCCCGGGGTTCTTTCCCAGCAAGCTGACGCAGGGCCTGCTCGAGCGCATGGGCGAGGAGAACATGGCGAAGCACGCGCCGCTGGGACGGCTGGGCGACGACGAGGACCTCAAGGGCACGGCGGTGCTGCTGGCCTCCGACGCCGGCAAGCACATCACCGGCCAGTGGCTGGCGGTGGACGGCGGCGTCAGCGTGGTCAGCGGGGGCTGAGGCCGTGGCCGCCCCCAATCTGTTCGGCGTCGAGATTCCCTTCGTCAGCCACCTCGGCCTGGAGCTGGTGCTGATGGAAGGCGGCGCCTCCGAGCTGCGCTACCTGCCCAAACCCGAGCACATGAACTCCTTCATGGTCACCCACGGCGGCGCCGTGATGACCATGCTGGACGTGACGCTGGCCACCGCCGCGCGCAGCATCGACCTGGAGATCGGCGTGGTCACCATCGAGATGAAGACGTCCTTCATGCGGCCCTGCGTCGGCCAGCTGGTCTCGCGCGGCCGCCTGCTGCACCGCACCCGGTCCATGGCGTTCACCGAAGGCACGATCTACGACGCCCAGGGCAACGCCTGCGCGCATGCCACCGGCACCTTCAAGTACGTCAAGCGCCAGCCCACCGGCCCGCAAAGCGCCATTTCCACCGACTGACAGGCGAGGTTCCCCATGCCCCAGAACGAGCAGATCCACCTGGACAACCGGCCCCAGGCCGAGGCCACGGCAAGCAACTTCAAGCTGGTCACCGGCCAGACGGCGCCGCTGCAGGAGGGGCAGGTGCTGGTGCGCCACCGGTTCCTGAGCCTGGATCCGTACATGCGCGGGCGCATGAACGACGCCAAGAGCTACACGGCGCCGCAGCCCGTGGGCCAGGTGATGCAGGGCGGCACGGCCGGCGAGGTGGTCGAGAGCCGCAACCCGAAGTTCAAGCCGGGCGACCAGGTGGTGGGCTTCGGCGGCTGGCAGGAGTACAGCGTGGTCGACGGCAACCAGCCGGGCGTGCTGCGCAAGGTCGACACCACGCACGTGCCGCTGTCGCACTATCTCGGCGCCGTCGGCATGCCGGGCGTGACCGCCTGGTACGGGTTGGAGAAAATCATCCAGCCGCAGGCCGGCCAGACCGTCGTGGTCAGCGCCGCCTCCGGCGCGGTCGGCAGCGCATTGGGCGCACTGGCCAAGGCCCGCGGCTGCCGCGCCGTCGGCATCGCCGGCGGGCCCGACAAGTGCCGCTACGTGGTCGAGGAACTGGGCTTCGATGCCTGCGTCGACTACAAGCTGCACAAGGATGCGCACTCGCTGTCCAAGGCGCTCCAGGAAGCCTGTCCCAAGGGCGTGGACGGCCACTTCGAGAACGTCGGCGGCATGGTGATGGATGCGGTGCTGTTGCGCATGAACGCCTTCGGCCGCATCGCCTTGTGCGGAATGATCGCCGGCTACGACGGCCAGCCGATCCCGCTGACCTATCCGCAGCTGATCCTGACCAACCGGCTGCTGGTGCAGGGCTTCATCGTCAGCGAACACATGGAGGTCTGGCCGCAAGCGCTGCAGGAACTGGGCATGCTGGTCGGCACCGGCAAGCTGCGCCCGCGCGAGTCGGTCGCGCAAGGCCTGGAATCCGCGCCGGAGGCGTTCCTCGGAATGCTCAAGGGCAAGAACTTTGGCAAGCAGCTGGTCAAGGTCGGCTGATTTTTTCCGGAGCAGCCGCCGTGCCAGAGCTCACCCACGAAGTGTTCAACCAGCCGCAGCCGCTGGTCGACTACAACCTGCTTGAGACCAACCGCCCCCTGCGCGATGCGCTGCGGTTCAACGCGCCGGCGCTCGACACCGGCGCGCTGTCCGGACTCGGCGCCTTGCTGGGCAGTGCGGAGATGCAGGCCCATGCCAGGCTGGCCAACGTCCACGGCCCGCAGCTCCAGACCCACGACCGCTTCGGCCGGCGCCTGGACGAGGTGGAGTTCCACCCGAGCTACCACGCGCTGATCCAGGCCGCGGTGCAGGCTGGCCTGCACGGCACGCCCTGGGCGGCAGGCGGCCACGCGCACGTGCAGCGGGCGGCAGGCTTCATGCTGTTCACCGAGCTGGAGCCGTCCGTGCTGTGCCCGATCTCGATGACTTACGCGGTCACGCCGGCGCTGCGCGGCAACCCGGCGCTGTTCGCGGACTGGGGCCCCAAGCTCACCAGCCGCAACTACGACCCTGCCTTGAAGCCCTGGCACGCCAAGGCCGGCGTCACCATGGGCATGGGCATGACGGAAAAGCAGGGCGGCTCCGACGTGCGGGCCAACACCACCCGCGCCGAACCGGACGGCACCGATGCCTGGGGCCCGCGCTACAGCGTCACCGGCCACAAGTGGTTCTTCTCGGCGCCGATGTGCGACGCCTTCCTGGTGCTGGCCCAGACCGCCTCGGGCCTGAGCTGCCTGTTCCTGCCGCGCGTCTTGCCGGATGGCGCGCGCAATGCCATCCGCATCCAGCGCCTCAAGGACAAGCTGGGCAACAAGGCCAATGCCAGCTCCGAAGTCGAGTTCCACCAGGCCTCGGCCTGGCTGGTGGGAGAGGAAGGCCGCGGCGTGCCGCAAATCCTCGAGATGGGGACCATGACGCGGCTGGACTGCGCGCTCGGCACCAGCGGGCTGATGCGGCAGGCGCTGGCCATTGCCTTGAACCACACGCGGCAGCGCGCCGCCTTCGGCAAGCGGCTGATCGAGCAGCCGCTGATGCGCAACGTGCTGGCCGACCTGGCGCTGGAAAGCGAAGCCGCCACTGCGCTGGCGATCCGCCTGGCGCGCGCCTTCGACCGGACCGGCGACGCCCACGAAGCCGCGATGGCGCGCTTGCTCACGCCCGTCGCCAAGTTCTGGATCTGCAAGCGCGGCAGCCACTTCGCCCAGGAGGCGATGGAATGCCTGGGCGGCAACGGCTACGTGGAGGAGGGCGGGCAGGGCATCATGGCCCGCATCTACCGCGAGATGCCGCTCAACTCGATCTGGGAAGGCGCCGGCAACATCATGGCGCTGGACCTGCTGCGCGCCTTGCGCAAGGCCGACGCGGCGGCGGCCCTGGCCCAGGAACTGGCGCCGGCGCGCGGCGCGCACCCGGCGCTGG
>NZ_JAQGLS010000065.1 GCF_028292805.1 Ramlibacter sp.
GGCTGCGCCCGGCGCCGCCCGCCCGGCCGGCTCTGCCGCCGCGGCGCCAGCCTCCGCCGCTTCCGCCCCGGCTTCCGCCGCTTCGAAGAGCTGAGTCGCACGCATGGCCAAGTTCTTCATCGACCGCCCGATCTTCGCCTGGGTGATCGCCCTGTTCATCATCGTGATGGGCAGCGTCGCCATCACGCAGCTGCCGATCGCGCAGTACCCGCCGGTGGCGCCGCCCGCCATCGTGATCTCCGCCGCGTATCCGGGCGCCTCCGCGCGCACGATGGAAGAGAGTGTCATCTCCGTCATCGAGCAGGAGATGAACGGCTCGCCCGGCCTCATCTACATGGAGTCGGTGACGCAGGCCAACGGCAGCGGCCAGATCACCATCAGCTTCCAGCCCGGCACCAATCCCGACCTGGCGCAGGTCGACGTGCAGAACCGCCTTTCGCGGGCTACGCCGCGCCTGCCGGCGGCCGTCACGCAGCAGGGCGTGCGCGTGGAGAAGTCGCGTTCCAACTTCCTGCTGTTCACGATCCTGTCGTCCGAGGATCCGGCCTTCTCGCCGGTCGACCTGGGCGACTACGCTTCGCGCAGCGTGCTGCCCGAAATCCAGCGCATCCCCGGCGTGGGGCAGGCGCAGCTGTTCGGCACCGAAGCCGCGATGCGCGTCTGGATCGATCCGGAAAAGCTGGTCGGCTTCAACATGTCGGCCGCTGAAGTCGTCGCCGCCATCCGTTCGCAGAACGCGCAGGTCTCCTCCGGCTCGATCGGCGAATTGCCGAACGTACCGGGCCAGGGCATCGCCGCCACGGTGGTGGTGAGCGGCCAGCTCACCAGCGTCGAACAGTTCCAGAACGTGGTGCTGCGCGCCAACCCCGACGGCTCCACGGTCAAGCTCAAGGACGTGGCGCGGGTGGAGCTCAACGCGCAGAACTACGCCACCGCCGCCCGCCTGAACGGCAAGCCGTCCGCCGGCATCGGGGTGCAGCTAGCGCCCAGCGGCAACGCCCTGGAAACCGCGGACGCCGTGCGCAAACGCATGAGCGAGCTCGCGCCCTATTTCCCGCGCGGCGTGAAATGGGAGATCCCGTACGACAGCTCACGCTTCGTGCGCATCTCGATCCGGCAGGTGGTGGAGACGCTGCTGGAAGCCGTCGCCCTGGTGTTCCTGGTGATGTACCTGTTCCTGCAGAACTGGCGCTACACCATCATCCCGACGCTGGTGGTGCCGGTGGCCCTGCTCGGCACCTTCGCCTCATTGCTGGCGCTGGGCTTCTCGATCAACGTGCTCACCATGTTCGGCATGGTGCTGGTCATCGGCATCGTGGTCGACGACGCCATCGTGGTGGTGGAGAACGTCGAGCGGATCATGAGCGAGGAGGGGCTGCCACCGCGCGAGGCCACCCGCAAGGCCATGGGCCAGATCCAGGGCGCCATCATCGGCGTGACCGTGGTGCTGATCTCGGTGTTCACGCCGCTGGCGTTCTTTGCCGGCTCCACCGGCAACATCTACCGGCAGTTCGCCGCCGTGATGGTCGCGTCGATCGGCTTTTCCGCCTTGATGGCGCTGTCGCTCACGCCGGCGCTGTGCGCCACCCTGCTCAAGCAGGTGGAGCCGGGCCATCACGTGGAAAAGCGCGGCTTTTTCGGCGCCTTCAACCGCTTTTTCACCCGCACCGCCCACGGCTACGAGGGCGTCGTCGCGCGCATGCTGCGCAAGGCGCCGCGCTTTCTGATCCTCTACGGCATCATCGGCGCCGTCGCCGTGCTGCTGTACACGCGGCTGCCGACCTCGTTCCTGCCAGCCGAGGACCAGGGCAACATGCTGGTCAACGTGCAACTGCCGCCAGGCGCCACCATCGAGCGCACCCAGAAGGTGATGGAGCAGGTCGAGGGCTGGGTGCTCAAGCAGCCCGAAGTGCAGAGCATGGTCAGCGTGCTGGGCTTCTCGTTCTCGGGCCAGGGCCAGAACGCGGCGCTGGCGTTCGTGACGCTCAAGGACTGGGACCAGCGCGAAAAGGAGAGCGAGTCGGCGCAGGCGTTGGCGGGCCGCGCCTTCGGGGCGCTGTCGGGCATCCGCGACGCCTTCATCTTCCCGCTGTCGCCGCCGCCGATTCCGGAGCTGGGGGCGGCGTCGGGCTTCACCTTCCGCCTGCAGGACCGCGGCGGTGCCGGCCGCGACGAGCTGATCGCGGCGCGCAACCAGCTGCTCGGGCTGGCGGCGCAAAGCAAGGTGCTGACGCAGGTGCGTCCGGACGGCCTGGAAGACGCGCCGCAGCTGCAGCTGGAGATCGACCGCGAGAAGGCCAACGCGCTGGGCGTGTCGTTCGACACCATTAACGCGACGCTATCGACCACGCTGGGCTCGGCCTACGTCAATGACTTTCCGAACCGCGGCCGGCTGCAACGGGTGATCGTGCAGGCCGACGCGCCGGCGCGGATGCAGCCGCAGGACCTGCTGCGCCTGAACGCCATCAACCGCGAAGGCAAGGCGGTGCCGTTCGCCGCCTTCGCCACCACCCACTGGGTGACGGGCGCGATGCAGACAGTGCGCTACAACGGCTATCCGGCCATGCGCATCTCCGGCGCGCCGGCGCCGGGCTCCAGCACGGGCGCCGCGATGGCCGAGATGGAAAAGCTGGCGGCGCAGCTGCCGGCGGGCTTCGGCTACGAGTGGACCGGCCAGTCGCGTGAGGAAAAACTGGCCGGGGCGCAGTCGCTGATCCTGTATGGCTTCGCCATCCTGGCGGTGTTCCTGTGCCTGGCGGCGCTGTACGAAAGCTGGTCGATCCCGCTGGCCGTGATCCTGGTGGTGCCGCTCGGTGTGCTGGGCGTGCTGCTGGCGACGCTGTTGCGCGGCTATGCCAACGACGTCTACTTCCAGGTCGGGCTGATCACCATCATCGGCTTGACGGCCAAGAACGCCATCCTGATCATCGAGTTCGCCAAGGACCTGCAGGCGCAGGGCAAGGGCGTGGTCGAGTCGGCGCTGGCGGCGGCGCACCTGCGGTTCCGCCCGATCGTGATGACCTCGATGGCCTTCGGCCTGGGCGTGCTGCCGCTGGCGATCGCCACCGGCGCCGGCTCGGCCAGCCAGCGGGCCATCGGCACCGGCGTGCTGGGCGGGATGCTGACCGGCACCGCGCTGGCGGTATTTTTCGTGCCCATCTTC
>NZ_JAQGLS010000151.1 GCF_028292805.1 Ramlibacter sp.
TTCTTCATCTTCGACGACGTGCGCTGGGGCAACGACATGTCCGGTTCGTTCTTCCACGTGGACGAATACGAAGCGCCGTGGAACAGCGGCAAGAAGATCGAAGGCGGCAACAAGGGCCACCGTCCGACGGTCAAGGGCGGCTACTTCCCCGTGCCCCCGGTCGACAGCACGCAGGACATGCGCGCCGAGATGTCGCTGATCCTCGAATCGCTGGGCATCCCGGTCGAGGTGTTCCACCACGAGGTGGCCGGCGCCGGCCAGAACGAGATCGGCACCAGGTTCAGCACGCTGGTGCAGCGCGCCGACTGGACCATCCTCCTGAAGTACGTGGTGCAGAACGTCGCCAACGCGTATGGCAAGACGGCCACCTTCATGCCCAAGCCGATCGTCGGCGACAACGGTTCCGGCATGCACGTGCACCAGTCGGTCTGGAAGGACGGCAAGAACCTGTTCGCGGGCGACGGCTATGCCGGCCTGTCGGACTTCGCGCTGTACTACATCGGCGGCATCATCAAGCACGCCCGCGCGCTGAACGCGATCACGAACCCGGGAACCAACAGCTACAAGCGCCTGGTCCCCGGCTACGAAGCGCCGGTGAAGCTGGCCTACTCGGCCAAGAACCGCTCGGCCTCGATCCGCATCCCGTACGTCGCCAACCCCAAGGGCCGCCGCATCGAGGCGCGCTTCCCCGATCCGCTGTGCAACCCGTACCTCGGCTTCTCCGCGATGCTGATGGCCGGCCTCGACGGTGTCGAGAACAAGATCCATCCGGGCGAAGCCGCGACCAAGGACCTGTACCACCTGCCGCCGGAAGAAGACGCGAAGATCCCGACCGTCTGCCACAGCCTGGACCAGGCGCTGGACTGCCTGAACGAAGACCGCGCCTTTCTGACCAAGGGCGGCGTGTTCTCGGACAGCATGATCGACGCCTATATCGAGCTGAAGATGCAGGAAGTTCAGCGCTTTCGCATGACGACGCACCCGATCGAGTTCGACATGTACTACTCGCTGTAAGGCACGTATGCCGGCTAGGCACGCGGCTTAATGCCGCTGTATCTATCCACAGCCAAAGCCACCCAAGGGGCGACAAATGTCGCCCCTTTTCGTTTTAAATCAACCACTTAATTGGCACCGCGCAGACTTTGGGTCATACTGAAAGGCTCGTCCTGAGCACCAGCCGGTGCACCAAGATCGCAGCCATGAAGTCGCCCTACCTCCTCCTTTCGTTCCTTGTTTTCGCATTCAGCGCCGACGCCATGGCCCAGGCGCCCATCTGGCGTTGCGGCAACACGTACACCAACGAGGAAATCAAGGGCCAGGCCTGCAAGCTGGTCGAGGGCGGCAACGTGACGGTGGTGCAAGGCACCAAGGTCAACGGCGCCGCTGCCCAGTCCGGCCCCAGGGAAGTCAAGGTCGGCAGCGCGCCGCAGACCGTGTCCGCTCCCGGCCAGCGCGTCGACTCCACCGAGCAGCGCGCCCGTGACGGCGAGGCCCGCACCATCCTGGAGGCCGAACTGAAGAAGGCCGAGGCCCGCCACGCCGAACTCCTCAAGGAGTTCAACAACGGCCAGCCGGACAAGCTGGGCCCGGAAACCAAGAACTACCAGAAGTACCTGGACCGCGTGGCCGACCTCAAGGCGAGCATCGAGCGCAACGAAAGGGACATCGCCGGCATCAAGCGCGAACTGGGCCGCAGCAACAACGCGGCGGCAGTCGCAAAATGAGGGCTTGACCAAGCCCGCAGCCCCCTCACTTCGCTTCCACTCCTTCGATCTGCTTGCCACCCTGGTGGCAGTGGTCAGCGGCAACGGCTCCGTGCTGTTCGCCAACTCCGCGCTCGAAGACGCGCTGGGCACCTCGCGCCGCACGCTCGAAGGTGCCAGCTTCCTGCCTTTCTTCACCGAGCCGCACATCCTGCGCACCGCGCTGGATGGCGCGCGCGTCAACGAGTACGCCGCCCTGCGCTACGACGGCTGGATGGTGCGCCCGCATGCCGAGCCGCTGCCGGTGCACGTGGTGCTGGCGCAGACCGACAGCCCCGACGAATTCGTGGTGGAGCTGCTGCCGCTGGAGGCACAGGCCCGGCAAGACCGCGAAGAGCGCCTGATCGACCAGGCGCAGGCCACCAAGGAGTTGATCCGCAACCTGGCCCATGAAATCAAGAACCCGCTGGGCGGCATCCGCGGGGCGGCGCAGCTGCTGGAGATGGAGATCGACTCGCGCGACCTCAAGGAGTACACGCGCGTCATCATCCACGAGGCGGATCGGCTGCAGACGCTGGTGGACCGCCTGCTGGCGCCGCACCGGCGGCCGCACGTGGTGGGCGACGTCAACATCCACGAAGTGTGCGAGCGTGTGCGCTCCCTGATCCTGGCCGAGTTTCCGCGCGGGCTGAAGGTGGTGCGCGACTACGACACGTCCATTCCCGAGTTTCGCGGCGACCGCGAGCAGCTGATCCAGGCCGTGCTGAACATCGCTCACAACGGCTGCCTGGCGCTGGCCGACCGCATCGCTGCCGGCGACGCCCAGCTGACTTTCCGCACGCGGATCGGCCGGCAAGTCACATTCGGCAAGCAGCGCTATCGACTGGCACTGGAATTGCATGTCATCGACAACGGGCCCGGTGTACCGGACTCGATCAAGGACCGCATCTTCTATCCCCTGGTTTCAGGCAGGGAAGGCGGCTCCGGCCTGGGGCTCACGCTGGCACAGACCTTCGTGCAGCAGCACCATGGCCTGATCGAGTGCGACAGCGTGCCGGGGCGGACGGATTTCAAGATCCTCATCCCCTTGCCCTAGACCGAGCAAAAGCTTTTTTTTGGAAGTGACCCAAGACACATGAAGCCGATCTGGATCGTTGACGATGACCAATCCATCCGCTTCGTGCTCGAGAAGGCGCTGCTGCGCGAGGATCTCCCCACGCGCAGCTTCACCAACGCGCGCGAAGTGCTGGCCGCGCTCGAAGGCGGCAGCGAGGCGGAGGGGCCGCAGATCCTGGTGAGCGACATCCGCATGCCGGGCGGCTCCGGCCTCGACCTGCTCTCCAAGGTCAAGGAAAAGCATCCCGGCCTGCCCGTGATCATCATGACGGCCTTCTCCGACCTGGACAGCGCCGTCTCGGCCTTCCAGGGCGGCGCCTTCGAGTACCTGCCCAAGCCGTTCGACGTGCCCAAGGCGGTGGAGCTGATCCGGCGCGCGGTGGAAGAAAGCCAGCGCGAGGAAGTGGCCGAGGAGCGGATGGCGGTGGCGCCCGAGATGCTGGGCCAGGCGCCGGCGATGCAGGACGTGTTCCGCGCGATCGGGCGGCTGTCGCAAAGCAACGTCACCGTGATGATCACCGGCGAGTCCGGCTCCGGCAAGGAGCTGGTGGCGCGTGCGCTGCACAAGCACTCGCCGCGCGCCACCGGGCCGTTCGTGGCGATCAACACCGCGGCGATCCCCAAGGACCTGCTGGAGTCGGAACTGTTCGGCCACGAGCGCGGCGCCTTCACCGGCGCCCAGACCATGCGCCGGGGCCGGTTCGAGCAGGCCGACGGCGGCACGCTGTTCCTGGACGAGATCGGCGACATGCCGTTCGATCTGCAGACGCGATTGCTGCGCGTGCTGTCCGACGGCCACTTCTACCGCGTCGGCGGCCACAACGCCGTCAAGACCAACGTGCGCGTGATCGCCGCCACCCACCAGGACCTGGAGCAGCGCGTCAAGGACGGCGGTTTTCGCGAAGACCTGTTCCACCGTTTGAACGTGATTCGCCTGCGGCTGCCGGCGTTGCGCGAGCGGCTGGAAGACATCCCGATGTTGACGCGGCATTTCCTGCAGGGCAGCGCCAAGCAGCTGGGCGTGGAGCCCAAGCGGATTTCCGATGCGGCGCTGGTGCGGCTGACGTCGTTCCGCTTTCCCGGCAACGTGCGGCAGCTGGAGAACATCTGCCACTGGCTGACGGTGATGGCGCCGGCGCAGCTGGTCGAGCCGAAAGACTTGCCGCCGGAAGTGGGCAGCGGCGTCGGTCTTGCGGCGCCCGCCGCCGTCCCGGAGGCACCCGCCGTCGCCGGCGCGCCGGCGGTCACGGCCTCGCCGGTGCCGGTGCCGCCGGTGGTCGGCGGCAGCTGGGAGTCGGCGCTGGAGGCCGAAGCGCTGCAATTGCTGGCCAGCGGCCGGCACGACGTGTGGGATGAACTGACCAAGCGCTTCGAGGCGAAGCTGATCCTCACGGCGCTGGCCACCACGCGCGGGCGGCGGATCGAGGCGGCGCAAAAGCTGGGCATCGGGCGCAACACCATCACGCGCAAGCTCCAGGAGCTGGGGCTGGAGGAGTAATCCTCTCTTGTTCCCTCCCCCGCTGGGGGAGGGCTGGGGGGCTCGCCCCGCACCTCCTCGAGCGCCGAGCGCCCCATCCGACTTCCCCCAGAGGGGCAAGGAGCAAGACGATCAGATCTCCAGCGTCACCGGTGCATGGTCACTCGGCTTGGGCCACTTGCGCGGCGCCCGGTCGATGCTGCAGCCCTTGACCGCCGGCTTCAAGCCTTCGCTCACCAGCACGTGGTCGATGCGCAGGCCGCGGTTCTTCTGGTAGCCCAGCATCCGGTAGTCCCACCAGCTGAAGCTTTTTTCCGGCTGCTCGAACAGGCGGAAGCTGTCGACCAGCCCCAGCTCCAGCAGCTGGCGAAAGTGGTCGCGTTCCTGCGCCGTGTGGTGGATCGTCTCGCGCAGGCCGACCGGGTCGAACGAGTCGCGGTCTTCCGGCGCGATGTTGAAGTCGCCCAGCAGCACCAGGCGCGGATGGTGGGCGAGCTCCTCGCGCACATAGTCGCGCAGCCCGCGCAGCCACGCCATCTTGTAGTCGAACTTGTCGCTGCCCGGCGCCTGGCCGTTGACGAAGTAGCCGTTGATCACGCGCACCGGGCCATCGGGCGCGTCGAGCGTGACCGACAGCAGCCGCGAGCTGTCGTCGTCGAAGCCAACGATGTTCTTGACCATGTCGCGCACCGGGTGCCGGCTCATCACCGCGACGCCGTTGTACGTTTTCTGGCCGAACACCGCGCAGTGCGCGTAGCCGGCCGCGCGCAGCGCGTCGAGCGGAAACTTGTCGTCGGTGAGCTTGAGCTCCTGCAGGCACAGCACGTCGACCGGATTGGCGGTGGTCCAGTCCAGCACGTGCTGCAGGCGGGCAGCCAGGGAGTTGACGTTCCAGGTGGTGATTTTCATAAGCAATCTGTCACGCTGAGTTTAAGTGACTCATGCGTGACGCGCGATGTGCGCCACCCTCACCAGGAGTTGAGACATCGGCCCGGCCGCAAGCAACCATCCGCTGAGCATCCGGGATGCGTCGCGCCAAGGCCTTCGTGATTGCGCCAGTCGCCTACATGGTCTGGGTCGGCAGCGCCTCCGACCGGCTGGTGCGGGCGGGAACCTTACAGCGCTAGCCTGGCGAGGGCAGCTTTCGGTAGGTGATGAAACTGTAGTCGAGGCCGGTCTTGGACAGGTGGCGCTCGCGCGTGGCTTCGCGCCACTCGGGGCCGAGCTGCGGCGCCAGCGCGTCGCCCTCGAAGTCCGCGTCGATTTCCGTCACCACCACCAGATGTGCCAGCGGCAACGCCAGCCGGTAGATCTCCGCGCCGCCAGTCACCCACGCCCGGGGCGCGTCGCCGCAAATGGCGATGGCTTCGGCGAGCGTCCAAGCATGGACCGCGCCGTCGGCGCGCCAGTCGGGCTGCCGCGTCACCACGATGTTGATGCGCCCCGGCAGCGGCCGAAACCTGGTCGGCAGGGAGTCCCAGGTCTTGCGGCCCATGATGACGGGGCAGCCCAGCGTGGTTTGCTTGAAGTGCGCCAAGTCTTCCGGCAGGTGCCAGGGCAGCGCGTTGTCCTTGCCGATCACGCCATTGCGGGCGCGGGCATAAATCAGTCCGAGCTCCATCTCAGACCGCGACCGGGGCCTTGATCGGACCATGGCACTGGTAGTCCAACACCTCGAAATCCTCGAATTCATAGTCGAAGATCGACACCGGCTTGCGCTTGATGTTCAGCGTCGGGTAAGGGTAGGGCGCGCGGCTCAGTTGCAGCGCCACCTGCTCGTGGTGGTTGCTGTAGATGTGGCAGTCGCCGCCGGTCCAGACGAAGTCGCCCACGGCCAGGTCGCACTGCTGCGCGATCATGTGCGTGAGCAGCGCGTAGCTGGCGATGTTGAAGGGCACGCCCAGGAAAATATCGGCGCTGCGCTGGTACAGCTGGCACGACAGCCTGCCATTGGCCACGTAGAACTGGAAGAACGCATGGCAGGGCGCCAGCGCCATCTTCGGAATGTCGGCCACGTTCCAGGCGCTGACGATGATGCGGCGCGAATCCGGGTTGGTCTTGATCGTGTGGATGGCTTCGGCGATCTGGTCGATCTGGCCGCCGTCGGGTGTGGGCCAGCTGCGCCACTGCACGCCATAGACCGGACCCAGGTCGCCGTCTTCGCGCGCCCATTCGTCCCAGATGCTGACGCCGCGCGCCTTCAACCAGTTGTTGTCGCTGGAGCCCCGCAGGAACCACAGCAGCTCGGTGATGATGGACTTGAGGTGGACCTTCTTGGTCGTCACCAGCGGAAAGCCCTCGTTCAGGTCGAAGCGCATCTGGTAGCCGAACACGCTGCGCGTGCCGGTGCCGGTGCGGTCGGTCTTGGGCGTGCCATGCGCGTCCACATGGCGCATGAAGTCTTCGTATTGAGAGCGGACGGGGCGCGGCGTCATGGGGCAATTATCCGGGTTTTGTATTTCTCCCTCCCCCTCTGGGGGGAGGGTCGGGAGCGCCCCCATTCCAGCCTTCGCCCGGAGGCAGAAGGAGCAAGTCGGGTCAGAGCTTCAGCACCCGCCCCGGGTTCAGGATGTTCTGCGGATCCAGCGCCCGCTTGACGCTGCGCATCAGGCCCAGCGCCACCGCCGACTTGTAGTGCGGCAGCTTGTCGACCTTGAGCGTGCCGATGCCGTGCTCGGCCGAGATCGAGCCGTCGAATTTCCTGACCTGGTCGAACACCAGCGTGTTCACCCGCGCCTCCTGCTCGCGCAGGAAGGCCGGGGCGTCGCCGTCCGCCGGCGCCTGCACGTTGTAATGCAGGTTGCCGTCGCCCAGGTGGCCGAAGTTGACCAGCCGCACGCCGGCGATCTCGCGCTGCAGCAGGGCATCGGTCTCGGCGCAGAAAGCCGGGATGCGCGACACCGGGATGCTGATGTCGTGCTTGATGTTCAGACCTTCCTGCGCCTGCGCCAGTGGGATGTTCTCGCGCACCTGCCACAGCGCGCGGGCCTGCGCGATGTTCTCGGCCACCACGGCGTCGGTGGCGCAGCCGTC
The DNA here is from genome assembly GCF_028292805.1 of Ramlibacter sp. GTDB lineage: Bacteria > Pseudomonadota > Gammaproteobacteria > Burkholderiales > Burkholderiaceae_C > Ramlibacter. The sequence goes on from NZ_JAQGLS010000151.1 coordinate 7,330, forward strand.
TTCCAGTGCGGCCTCCAGCAGCCGCTCGAACTGCTCGCGCGCATGCGGCTCGGACTCCTGATCGGAGTTTTCCAGCAGCACGCAGTACGGCGTCTGCCCGTACAGCGGCACTCGGATCTGTGGCATGTGTTTGGCCACCAGGCCCAGCGCGAACTGCCCCATCACCTCGAACCCGGTGAGCCCCGCGCCCAGGTGGTGCTGCGCCAGCCCCAGCAAGGTGACGGCCGCTTCCATCGACGGCACGGCAGCCCAGGCGGTGAGCGTCGCCACCGGCAGCGGGTACAGCTTCATGGTGGCCGCGGTGATGATGCCCAGCGTGCCTTCGCTGCCGATGAACAGGTCGCGCAGATCGTAGCCGGTGTTGTCCTTGCGCAGGCCGGACAGGCCGTCCCAGACCTCGCCTTGCGCGGTGACCACTTCCAGCCCCAGGCACAGGTCGCGCGTGTTGCCGTAGCGCAGCACCTGGGTGCCGCCGGCGTTGGTCGCCAGGTTGCCGCCGATGGTGCAGCTGCCTTCGGCGGCCAGGCTCAAGGGGAACAGGAAGCCGGCATCTTGCGCCTGCTGCTGCAGGTTTTGCAGCACCACGCCCGCTTCCACCGTCACCGTCAGGTTGCCGCCGTCCATGGCCCGCACCCGGTTCAGCCGGCCCAGGCTGAGCACCACTTCGCGCCCCGAGTCATCGGGCGTCGAGCCGACCACCATCCCCGTGTTGCCGCCCTGCGGCACGATGGGGGTGCCGGCGCCAGCGCACAGGCGCACCACGGCGGCGACCTCGGCGGTGGTGCCGGGCCGCACCACGGCCAGCGACTTGCCTTTGGAGCGCTGGCGCCAGTCGGTTTCGTAGGCGCTCAGGTCGCCGTCGACCAGCACGTAGGCAGCGCCGACGGCGGCGCGCAGTTGGTCCAGCAAGGGGTTCATGGTCGCACGCTCCGCAGGCGCAGCCGCACATGCAAGGTGCAGGCGGCGAACAAGGTGACGCTCAGCACGATCTCCAGCAGCGCCAGGGGCAGGCTGTCGCCGATCCCCCGGCCGCTGGCGCGCACGACGCCTTCGGTGAAATAGAGCCAGACCAGAAGGGTGGTCCAGCGGTAGGTGTACATGCGGCGCAGGTACAGGCCCGGCAGCGCGGCGCACAGCGGCAGGATCTTCAGCGCCCACCAGCTGCCGCCGGGACGCAGCGGCGCCAGCCACAGTTCCCAGGCCGCGCCCAGCAAGACCAGCCCCAGCGCGCAGCCAAAGGCCACCCAGCGGGTTGCTTCGACGGCGGGAAGGACGGTGACGGAATCGGTCTGCATGGGGAGTGGCATCATAGCGGCCGATGAACCTGCGCCAGCTGCTTGCCGACCTCACGGCCTTTCCGTGGGTGTCCACCGCGGTGACGCTGCGCGAGCGCTTTCGCGAAGACCGGCTCGGCCTGTCGGCCAGCAGCCTGACCTTCACCACCACCATGGCGCTGGTGCCGTTCTTCACCGTGGCCCTGGCGCTGTTCACCGCTTTCCCGATCTTCGGCAAGCTGCAGGCCAACCTGCAAGGCTGGCTGGTGCAAAGCCTGGTGCCGGACTCGATCGCCCGCCAGGTGCTCGGCTACCTGACCCAGTTCGCCGGCAAGGCCAGCCGCCTGGGCTTCGTCGGCCTGGCCGCGCTGGTGGTGACGGCGCTGGCGCTGGTGCTGACCATCGACCGCACGCTCAACGGCATCTGGCGGGTGCGCCGGCCGCGGCCGCTGGCCCAGCGGGTGCTGATGTACTGGACGGCGATCACGCTCGGGCCGATGCTGATGGCGGTCAGCCTGAGCTCCACCGCCTGGGTGGTGACGGCGTCGCGCGGCCTGGTGGGCGCGCCGCGCGGCAGCCTGGGCATCCTGGTCGACCTGTTCGAGTTTCTGCTGCTGGCCGGCGCCTTGATGGCGCTGTACCGCTTCGTGCCCAACACGCCGGTGCGACGCAGCCACGCGATGATCGGCGGCGCGTTCGCTGCGCTGATGCTGGAACTGGCCAAGCGCCTGCTGGCCTGGTATCTCACCCTGGTGCCGACCTATTCGGCGGTGTACGGCGCCTTCGCCACCGTGCCGATCCTGCTGGTGTGGATCTACATCGCCTGGGTGATCGTGCTGCTGGGTGCCGTGGTCACCGCCTACCTGCCCAGCCTGCTGGCCGGGCCGCGCCGGCGCGCCAGCGCGCACGGCTGGCAGTTCCAGTTGGCGCTGGAGGTGTTGCAGCAGCTGGAGGCGGCCCGCGTCGGCGCCCGCCGTGGCCTGAGCGCGACCGAACTGGCCGATGCCCTGGAAGTCGACATCCTGCAGCTGGAGCCGGTGCTGCAGACGCTGGTGCAGCTGGACTGGATCGGCCGCGTCAACGAGATCGACGACGGCGTGGCCAGCCGCTACGTGATGTTGGCCGACGTCGACGTCACCCCGCTGGAGCCGCTGATGCGCCAGCTGCTGCTGCCGCCGTCGGACAGCACCGCCAGGCTGTGGACCCACGGCGGGCTGGCCTCCATCTCGCTGCGCGACGTGCTGTAGTCGTGCCATGCGGCCACCACCGATCACCACCGAACATCGTCGAAATCGTCGAAGCCACCGCCGTGGGCGCGCTGGTCGGCCACCGGCGGCTGGGGCTGCTCGGACGTCGTGACGATCTGGTCAACATTGGCGCCATCAAGGTGCCGGCCTTGCTGCTGGAGGCGACCATCCGCGCCCGCCCCGCCATCGCCGACTGCGCCTTGCAGGCGGTGCACTGGACGAAGGCGCCGTCACGCTCGGCGTGGCGCTGATGCCCGCAGCCGGGCCGGAGAGGGGCAAGGCAAGACAAGGCCCTTAGTCGATCGCGAATGGCGCCTGCAGAAACCCCCGAAAGCGGGCCCGTCCGCCGCGCGTGGGCGAAGCCGTCAGGCGGTAGCGCGGAAAACGCGCCAGGAAGCGGCCGATCGCGACACCGCCTTCCAGCCGCGCCAGACTCAGCCCCGCGCACTGGTGAATGCCGAAGCCGAACGCCAGATGGCGGTTGTCGGGCCGCGCCAGGTCCAGCGCCTCGGGGTTGCCGAACTGCGCCGGATCGCGGTTGGCCGCGCCTATGCACAGCGTCACCAGCGCGCCTTCGGGCAAGGCCACGCCGCCCACTTGGCAGGCCCGCAGCGCGCGCCGGTTGCCCAGCTGGTTGGACGACTCGAAGCGCAGGAATTCATCCACCGCCCGCGTCAGCAGCGGCTCCAGCGCCGGCCAGTCCGGGCGGGCGCCGATGGCTTGCAGCAGCGCGTCTTTCTGCCCGGGCCATTCCTGCAGCGCGACCAGCGCATTGCCGATCAGGTTGGTGGTGGTTTCGTGGCCGGCGTTGAGGATGAAGATGCAGTTGTGCAGCAGCTCGGTCTCGCTCAGCGTCGCGCCGGCTTCCTCGCCCTGGATCAGGCGCGTGAGCACGTCGTGCTCGGGATCGCCCGGTTGCCGGCGCCGCTCGGCCACCAGCCGCTGCAGATAGGCCAGGAACTCCCGCACGCCGGCGTTGCCCAGCGCCTCCTGCTGCGGCGTGAGCTTCGGCTCCAGCGCGCCCAGGATCGCCAGCGACCAGCCGCGCAGCGGGCCGCGGTCGGCGTGCGGCACGCCCAGCAGGTTGCCGATGATCTCCACCGGGATGGCGCAGGCGTAGTCCTCGACCAGGTCGCCGCCGCCCTTCGCCTCGATGGCGTCGAGCAGGCGGTCGACCAGCGTCACCAGCCCAGCCTCCATGCCGGCGATGGCGCGCCGCGTCAGCGCGCCCATGATCAGCTTGCGCACCCGGGTGTGCAGCGGCGGGTCGTTGAACACCAGGCTGTTGGTGTGGTGCTCCAGCAAGGGCGAGTGCGCCCCGTACTTGGGCGTGAATTCCACTTTCTTGTCCGAGCTGAAGGTGTGCGCGTCGCGGTACACGGCCACCAGGTCCGCATGGCGGGTGAGGAACCACGAGCCGTCCGGCATCGTGCGCACCGGCTCGCTCCCGCGCAGCGCGGCATAGACCGGGAACGGGTTGCTGTAGAAATCCGCCGGCAAGGCGCCCAGGTCGAGCGTCGCGGCGATCTGCCGCGCCCGCTGCGGCGTCATCGCCGGCGTGATGACGACGGGCTCGGTCATGCGCACAGGAAATCCTTCAGCGCGAACAGCACCGGGTCCGGCGCCTCGGTCATCATCTGGTGGCCGCCGTCCACCAGCACGGTGCGGCCGTCGCGGGCCCGGGCCTGCAGCGGCGCGGCGGCGCTGGGCGGCGTCATGGCGTCATGGCGGCCGAGCAGGAACAGGGTGGGGCATTGCACTTGCGCCATGGCGTCCTCGCCGCGAGTGTAGTTGTCGCAGGCGACGAAGCCGCGGTGGAACACGTTCACCTTGGGGTTGCTGGCCAGCACGCGCCGCATCAACGCCCGGGAGCCGCCGTACAGCCAAGTGCCGGGCCCGAGCGCGGACGGTGGCGGCGCCAGCAGCGAGTGCGAGTAGACGTTGACCATGGCGATGGCCTTCATCGGATCGGCCTGCGAATTTTCCAGCAAGGCGGGCGACACCTTCATTGGCGCGGCGGTGCCGACCAGCGCCAGCCGGGTCACGCGCTGCGGCGCGCGCGCGGCGGCCTCCAGCGCGAGCAGCGAGCCGAAGCTGTGCCCGACCAGCGCGGCCTGCCGCACGCCGGCGGCGTCCAGCAGCGCCAGCACGAAGGCCGCGCCTTCCTCCACCGACCGCGGCGGCTCGCCGGCGCTGCGGCAATGCCCAGGCAGGTCCGGCGCCAGCACGTTCCGGCCGTGGTTGGCGAAGTAGCGGGTCTGCAGGATCCAGACGCTGTGGTCGTTGAGCACGCCGTGCAGGAACACCACCGTGGGCTTGGCCGCATCGAAGGGCTTGCCGCCGGTGTAGCAGAAGGTCTCGTGGCCGTGGACTGAAAGGTGCATCGGTTCTCCTGGCTGTCATCCGGAGCCGACCCGGCATCCATGGATTGCGGGTTGGGACCGCAACGACAAGATGCGGGTCAGCCCCGCTGCGCCGCCTTCAGCGCGCGCTGGAGGTCGTCGATCAGGTCGGCCGGGTCTTCCAGCCCGATCGACAGCCGGATCGTGCCCGGCCCGATGCCGGCGCCTTTCAGCGCCTCGTCGGTCATGCGGAAATGCGTGGTGCTGGCCGGGTGGATCACCAGCGAGCGGCAGTCGCCGACGTTGGCCAGGTGGCTGAACAGCTTCAAGGCTTCGATGAACTTCTTGCCTTGCTCGCGGCTGCCCTTCAGGTCGAAGCTGAAGACCGAGCCCGCGCCCTTGGGCAGCAGCTTTTGCGCCAGCGCATGGCTGGGATGCGACTCGAGCATCGGGTGGCCGACCCGGCTGACGAAGGGCTGCGCGGCCAGGAATTCCACCACCGTGCGGGTGTTGCTCATGTGCCGGTCCATGCGCAGCGGCAGCGTCTCGATGCCTTGCAGGATCAGCCACGCGGTGTGCGGGCTCATGCAGGCGCCGAAGTCGCGCAGCCCTTCGCGCCGGGCCCGCAGCAGGAAGGCGCCGACCGTCGACTCTTCGCTGAACACCATGTCGTGGAAGCCGTCGTAAGGCTCGGTCAGCTCGGCGAAGCGGCCCGAGGCGTCCCAGTCGAAGCTGCCGCCGTCCCACCACGCCGCCGATCACGGTACCGTGGCCGGACAGGAACTTGGTGGCCGAGTGGTAGATGAGGTCGGCCCCGAGGTCGAACGGCTTGATCAGCCAAGGGGTGGTGAAAGTCGAGTCGACCAGCAGCGGCAGCCCGGCGTCGTGGGCGACGGCGGCCACGCTGGGAATGTCGAGCACGTCCAGCCCCGGGTTGCCCACGGTCTCGCCGAACAGCAGCCTGGTTTGGGGCCGGATCGCGGCGCGCCAGCCGTCGATGTCGCCCGGCTGCACGAAGGTGGTGGCGATGCCGAAGCGGCGCATCGTGTAGTGCAGCAGGTTCTGCGAGCCGCCATACAGCGCGGCGCTGGCCACGATGTGCGAGCCGGCGCCCATCAAGGTGGCGATGCACAGGTGCAGCGCCGCCTGGCCGCTGGCGGTGGCGATGGCGCCGATCCCGCCTTCCAGCGCCGCCACCCGCTGCTCCAGCACGGCATTGGTGGGATTGCTGATGCGCGAGTACACGTGGCCGGGGCGTTCCAGGTTGAACAGCGCGGCGGCGTGGTCGCTCGAATCGAAAACGAAGGAGGTGCTCAGGTGGATCGGAACCGCCCGCGCACCCGTCGTGGGGTCGGGGGCGGCGCCGGCGTGCAGGGCCAGCGTGTCGAAGCCAGGGTCCGAATAACCGGGCATGGGCCGCGTCTCCTCTCGTCCGTCTATGGACTGTCCAGGATTGTGGGCTATATTCTTTCCACACCGGCCGCGCATCAGGCGGCCGAAGGAGACGGCATGAAAGTCAGCGACATCCTGCGCGTGAAGGGCAACACGCTCTACACCGTATCCCCCGAAGAGCCGCTGGCGGCAGCCATCGAAATCATGGCCGGCAAGGACATCGGCTCGTTGGTGGTCATGAACCACGGCGAGCTGGTGGGCATGCTCACCTTCCGCGAAGTCATCCAGTGCATCGTGGCCAACCAGAACACCGTGGGCAGCACGGTGGTGCGCACGGCGATGGACGACCATCCGCTCACCTGCACCATGGAGACCGAGCTCGACGAAGTGCGCCGCATGATGCTGGAGCGCCATGCGCGCTACATGCCGGTGATGGACAAGCGCATGCTGATGGGTGTGATCAGCCTGTACGACGTCGCCAAGGCCGTCGTCGACAGCCAGAACTTCGAAAACCGCATGCTCAAGGCCTACATCCGCGACTGGCCGGCGGCGGAGGACTCGCTGCCCACCGCGCAGCTGTGACCACCGCTGGGGTGCGCTGCGCCGACCATCAGCCTGGCAACCCCGTGGCGCGCCCCAGTCCCGAGGGTCGGCGGTAAGCGCAGGCGCACCCCAGCTGCCTGCCGTCATAATTGCCCCCCATGAGCGGCAACACCTTCGGCACCCTGTTCGCGGTCACCAACTTCGGCGAATCGCACGGCCCGGCCGTCGGCTGCGTGATCGACGGCTGCCCGCCCGGCATGGAGCTGTCGCCCGCCGACATCCAGCCCGACCTCGATCGGCGCAAGCCCGGCACCAGCCGCCACGTGACGCAGCGCCGGGAGGACGACAAGGTCGAGATCCTGTCGGGGTTGTATGAAGGCCGCACCACCGGCACGCCGATCTGCCTGCTGATCCACAACACCGACCAGCGCAGCAAGGACTACAGCGACATCGGCCAGACCTTCCGGCCCGGCCACGCCGACTACAGCTACCTGCAAAAGTACGGCCTGCGCGACCCGCGCGGCGGCGGCCGCTCCTCCGCCCGCCTGACGGCGCCCATGGTGGCGGCCGGCGCGGTGGCCCGCAAATGGATGCGGCAGGAACACGGCACGGTGTTTCGCGGCTGCATGCAGCAGATCGGCGACCAGGCCATCGCGTTCGAGGGCTGGGAGCACGTCCACCAGAACCCGTTCTTCGCCCCGGTCGCCGACGTCTCGGCGCTCGAGGCCTACATGGACAGCCTGCGCAAGGCCGGCGACTCCTGCGGCGCCCGGGTGCGGGTGACCGCGTCCAACATGCCGGTCGGCCTGGGCCAGCCGCTGTTCGACAAGCTCGATGCCATGATCGGCTACGCCATGATGGGCATCAACGCCGTCAAGGGCGTGGAGATCGGCGCCGGTTTCGCCAGCGTGGCGCAGCGCGGCTCCAGCCACGGCGACTCGCTGACGCCGCAGGGCTTCGCCAGCAACAACGCCGGCGGCATGCTCGGCGGGATCAGCACCGGGCAGGACCTCGAAGTGGCGATCGCCATCAAGCCGACCAGCTCGATCATCACCCCGCGCGACACCATCGACCTGCAGGGCCAGGCCACCCAGGTGGTCACCAAGGGGCGCCACGACCCTTGCGTCGGCATTCGCGCCACCCCGATCGCCGAGGCCATGCTGGCGCTGGTGGTGATGGACCTGGCGCTGCACCACCGCGCCCAGTGCGGCGGCGTGCAATCGCCCCTCGCGCCCATCGAGTCGTCCTTCCTCTGATGCCGCCATCCGCGCCGGCAACGGCGCCCCGGCAACTGGTGCCGTTTGCCGCGCTGTCGGCAACTTACTTCGCCCACGTCGGCTTCTTCAACCCCTACCTGCCGCTGTGGCTGAAGGACCAGGGGATGACGATCCTGGCCATCAGCCTGCTGGCTTCGGTGCAGTCGTTCACCCGCGTGTTCGCGCCCTATGGCTGGGGCGCCTTGAGCGACCGCACCGGCGAGCGCGTCAAGCTGCTGCGCATCAGCGCCGTCATCGCGTTGCTGGCCTCGGCCGGGCTCTGGATCGAAGGGAGCGGCTGGTGGATCGCCTTCGTGCTGCTGCTGCTGTTCACCCACACCAGCTCGATGATGTCGCTGACCGAAGCGGCCATGGCGCACCTGGTGGCCGGCGACTGGGGCCGTTACGGGCGGGTGCGGCTGTGGGGCTCGGTGGGCTTCATGGTCACCGTGTTCGCGGCCGGCGCCTGGTTCGAACGGTATGGCATGGGCAGCTTTCCGGGCTGGGCCGCCGTCACCCTGGGCGGTGTGCTGCTGTGCACGCTGTGGCTGCCGAACGTGAAGGAGCAGGCGCACCACGAGGACGCCGCGCCGCACCTGCCGATCGGCCCGGTCCTGCGGCAGCCGGCGGTGCGCTGGTTTTTCGCTTCCCTGTTCTTCCACGTGATGGCGCACTTTGCCGTCTACGGCTTTTATTCGCTCTACCTGGATGCCCTGGGCTACAGCAAGGCCACCATCGGCGCGCTGTGGGGCATCTCGGTGGCGGTGGAGATCGCCTGGTTCTACGCGCAGGGCCGCCTGATCGTGCGGCTGCCGATGGAGCGCTGGCTGGTGATCTGCGGTCTCGCCACCGCGCTGCGCATGGCCATCACCGCCGGCATGGGCGGCTGGCTGGCGGCGCTGTTCGTTGCCCAGTTGCTGCACGCGCTGACCTTTGCCACCCACCACACGGCCTGCATCGCCCTGGTCAGCCGGCATTTCCCGGGCCGGCTGCGCGGCCGCGGGCAGGCCTTGTTCACGGTGATCGGCTACGGCTTGGGCGGCATGCTGGGGGTGCTGGCCGGCGGCGCCGTGGTGTCGCACTGGGGCTTCGAAGCGATGTTCACCGCCGCCGGCGTGCTGGGGCTGCTGGCGACGGCCTGCGCGCTGCGGGTGCGCAGGCTTGCGTGAACTGCGTCGGCAAAGCCGCCGCCTGCAGGTTTTCCCCATCCGCCGCACAATCTTTTCCGTGACCACCCTTGCACGCGCGCTGAAGTACGCCTGGGCTGCCCCTTACACGGCGCTCGGCTTGCTGCTGGGCTTGTTCAGCCTGCTGCTTGGCGGCACCTGGCGGCGCAAGCTCGGTGCGCTGGAATTCGCCGGCGGCGCCCTGGGCCGCGGAATCGGCCGGCTGCCCCAGCCAGTGCGCTTTTCGGCCATGACGCTCGGCCACGTGATCATCGGCGTCGACCATGCGGCGCTTGCGCAGTTGCGCCGGCACGAACATGTGCACGTGCGCCAGTACGAGCGCTGGGGTCCGCTGTTCCTGCCCGCCTACCTGCTGTCCAGCCTGCTGCAGCTGCTGCGCGGGCGCAATCCGTACCGCGAGAACCATTTCGAGCGGCAGGCTTATGCGCTGGCGCCCGAGCGGCCCCGGCCGCAGCGCAACGGCTAGGCGCAGCGCTTGCCCGCCCGGCGGCTTTCGCGTCATCATCCGGCCAGCAAAAGGAGAGCTCCATGGACCAGGCTTCCAGCACGGGCGACAGCGCGCGGCGCATCGACCTGACCCGGCAGACCGACGTGCTCTACTGGTGCCGCGTCTTCGACGTCAGCATGGACCAGTTGCGCGATGCCGTGCACCACGCGGGCCACCAGAGCGACGCCGTGGAGCGCTACCTGCGGGAAAAGAAATCCGCCGCCGGCTGAGCGGTTGGGCAACCCGGTCGCCCGGCCAAGACGAAGAACGCATGGGCTACACCCGCCTGGGCCGAACCGGCCTGAAGGTTTCCCGCATCTGCCTGGGCATGATGACCTACGGCACGCCGCAATGGCGGCCCTGGATCCTGCAGCTGGAAGCATCCCGCCCGCTGGTGCGGCATGCGGTGGGGCTGGGCATCAACTTCTTCGACACCGCCGACACCTATTCGGCCGGCGAACGCGAGGTGCTCACCGGCAAGTTCGTGCGCGAGTTCTGCCGCCGCGAAGAAGCGGTGGTGCGACCAAGGTGTACCACCCGGTCGACCTGGGCTTCAAGGGCGGCGCGGCCGGCGCCAAGGGGCGATGCGGCCGAACATCGGGGCCTGTCGCGCAAGCGCCTGTTCCACGCGGTCGACCGGAGCCTGCAACGCCTGGGCATGGACTACATCGACCTGTACCAGATCCACCGGCTCGACGCGCACACCTCCATGGAGGAGATCATGGAGGCGCAGCACGACCTGGTGAAGGCCGGCAAGGTGCGCTACCTCGGCGTACGAGCCGCACCCTGTCCTGGGCCACACGTAGGCAGATTCCGACGGCGGTGTCCGCGCTTGTCTGCGGCATGGCGCGCGCGCGCCGCCGCAGCATGGTGGTTCGGCAACAGGAGGCCCCATGGACAAGAAGCCCAGCGCGAAGAGCACGCCGCGCAGTACCGACACCCAAGCCGCGGCCGGCAAGCAGCGCGCGCTGCAGCGCGAGCAGGACCGCAAGGAGCCGGCCGAAGGCGGCGAGGAGGGCGGCAAGGACAAGGGCGTGCAGACCAGCGCCCGCACCCAGCCCGACAAGGTCCCGGCCCAGCACCTGGAAAAGCCCGGCCAGGAAGCCGACATGCAGCTCAAGCCGCGCTTTGACGCGCCGGACTACAAAGGCAGCGGCAAGCTCGAAGGCATGACGGCGCTGATCACCGGCGGCGACTCCGGCATCGGCCGCGCGGTGGCGGTGCTGTACGCGCGTGAAGGCGCGGATGTCGCCATCGTGTATCTCAGCTCGCACGAGGACGCCGAGGAGACCAAACGCTGCGTCGAGAAGGAAGGGCGCAAGTGCCTGCTGATCCCGGGCGACGTCAAGGACGCGAAGTTTTGCAAGCAGGCGGTCGAGAGGACCGTGCAGGAACTGAACGGCCTGCACATCCTGGTGAACAACGCCGCCTTCCAGCTGCACGCGCATTCGCTGCAGGACATCACCGACGAGCGCCTGGACGAAACCTTCAAGACCAACATCTACGGCTACTTCTACATGGCGCGCGCGGCCGAGCCGCACCTCAAGAAGGGCTCCTGCATCATCAACACCGGGTCGGTGGTCGGCTTGAAGGGCAGCAAGCAGCTGCTTGACTACTCGGCCACCAAGGGCGCGATCCACGCCTTCACCATGTCGCTGGCCTCCAGCCTGCTGGAAAAGGGCATCCGCGTGAACGCGGTGGCGCCCGGCCCGGTGTGGACGCCGCTGAATCCGGCCGACCGCAGCGCCCAGGAGATCGTCGAGTTCGGCAAGCAGACCGACTACAAGCGGCCGGCCCAGCCGGAAGAGCTGTCGCCGGCCTATGTGTTCCTGGCATCACCTGTGTGTTCCAGCTACATCACAGGCATCGTGCTGCCGGTGACGGGGTCGGTGGGCGGTTGACATGGCGGCAGGGATTGTCGCTGCGAGCTACCATTGCTTCATGACCACTCCCCTGCAAATCGACTTCGTCTCGGACGTCGCGTGCCCCTGGTGCGCCGTCGGCCTGGCCTCGCTGGAACGCGCGCTCGAGCAGCTGCAGGGCGAGGTCGAGGTGCAACTGCGGTTCCAGCCGTTCGAGCTCAATCCGCAGATGGCGCCGGAAGGGCAGGACATCACCGAGCACCTGGCCCAAAAGTACGGCTCGACCCCAGAGCAGCAGGCAGCGGCGCGCGCCGGCATCCGCCAGCGCGGCGCGGATGTCGGCTTCGCTTTCAGCGAGCAAGGGCGCGGGCGCGTCTGGAACACCTTCGACGCCCACCGCCTGCTGTTCTGGGCCGGCGAGCAGGGCGCGCGGCAACAGCGCGACCTGAAGATGGCGCTGCTGCGCAGCTACCACGGCGAAGGCCGCAGCCCGGCCGACCAGGCGGTGTTGCTCGATGCGGCGCAGGCGGCGGGGCTGGAGCGAGCCGCGGCGCGGGAGGTGCTGGAGAGCAAGCGCTATGCCGCGCAGGTACGTGAGCGCGAGCAGCACTTCCAGCAGCTGGGCATCCACGCCGTGCCCGCCGTGATCATCAACAACAAGCACCTGATCCAGGGCGGCCAGCCGCCCGAGCTGTTCGAGCAGGCGCTGCGGCAGGTGGCGGCGCAGAACACCTAGGCCCCGTCGCCGCGCAAGGTGTGCAGCTTCGCTGCGCACCAGCCACCGCCGCAAGGTGCGCAGCAAAGGTGCACCCTCGCGTCACGGGATCTACCAAGCTACCACGCGATCAATGCCCGCCGGCGGCGCGGGCGAGGGCGACGCAGTAGTCCAGCATCGCCTCGGTTTCCATCGCCTTGTCGAACACGCCGTCGGCGCCCATGGCTTCGCAGCGGCGGCGCACCTCGGGGGCGGCGGTGCCGGTCAGCACCACCATCTTGCGCACCGGATCGCGGTCGCGCATTGCCTGCAGCACGCCGAAGCCACTGCCGCCGGGCTCCAGCAGCAGGTCGACCACGGCGATGTCCCAGTGATTGGCGGCGTCGCGCAACCAGGCGACGGCGAGCTTCTCGCTGCCCGAGGAGCCGGCCGACTCGATGCCGCCCAGCTCCGCCAGGGCCTCCAGCAAGCTGTCGCGGATCGCCGGATTGTCTTCCACCACGTAAGCCTTCAACGCCAATGCCAGCCTCCTCGCGGTACGGGCGGGACGGGTGTCCCGGACCGTGTCGCCATTGTGCGCGAAGGCATGGCCCACCGGCGCGCCGCGCCGGTGTCGCGTTGCGTTCAGCCCACCTGGACCTCGATCTTGCGCGGCCGCGCTTCCTCGGCCTTGGGAATCGTCAGGCGCAGCACGCCCTCGCGCAGGTTGGCCTCGATGCGCGCGGCGTCCAGTTCGCGGCTGAGCGTGAACTGGCGGCGGTAGGCGGCGCATTGCGCCTCGCCGTAGACCAGTTGCATGCCGTCGGGGCCGCTGGCCGTCGCCGTCGCTTCGAGCAGCAAGGTCTCGCCGTCCACGCGCAGCGTCAGCTGCTCGCGCGAGACCCCCGGCAGGTCGGCCAGCAGCGTGATGGCCGACTCGGTTTCGAACACGTCCACCGGCGGCACCACGTGCTGCTGGACCTGTTCTTGTTGCTGGCCTTCGGCGCGGGCCGGGGCCGTGGCAGTGGTTTGCATGGCGTTGTCCATGGTGTTTCCTCCTCGTGTCTCATTGCACTTCGATGCGGCGCGGCAGCGACGACTCGCGCTTGGCCACGCTGACGCGCAGCACCCCGTCGCGCAAGCTGGCGCTCACCCGCGTGGGGTCGGCGTCTTCCGGCAGGCTGACCACGCGGCGGAAGGGCCCGGCGTGGCGTTCGTTGGCATAGACGCTGGTGCGCTCGCCCGCCTGCGGCAGTTCGCTGCGGCGCTCGCCGGCGATCACCAGCAGGCCACGGTCGACGGTGATGTCGAGGCTGTCCGGCGCCACGCCAGGGGCCAGGGCCATCACCTCGACCGAGCCGGGGGTGGTGCCGACGTTGATGACCGGAAAACCGCCCGCGCCGGAGCGGATGCTGGAGCTGCCGGGGGCGCGGAACACCTGCTCGAGCAGGCTCTGCACGCGGTTGAGTTCAGTCAACAGGTCCGGGGAGGACCGGAACATGGGGATCATGTGCGTTGCTCCTTTCTGCCGTGTCTGGCGTTCCCGAATTAGGGGCGCGCCGGCGCGCTTTCAAGGGGCGGGCCAGCGAGCCAGCAGCACGGGCAGGGAGGAGGCCAGCAAGCCCAGGCCGGACGCGGCCAACAGGCCCAGCACCACCTTGCGGAACGTCAGTTCGCTGATGCCCAGGTAGACCCGGGCCCCGAACAAGGCCGGCACCAGCATGGCCGGTGCGACGATCGCGAACAGCGGCAGCATCGGCCGCTGGACCAGTCCGGTCGCCAGGTAACTGGCGAAGGTGATGGCCAGCATCGCCAGGTTGAAGTTCTGGATCACGGCCCGCTGGCGGTCTTTCTCGTAGCCGCGCAGCGTGCACCACAGCGTCGGCGCCACGCCGGTGGAGCCGCCCAGGCCGCCCATCACGCCGCCGACACTGCCCGCGACCGCATCGGCGAAGTGGCCGCCGCGGTGGATGCGCGGCAACTGACCAGCGAAGAACATCAGCGGGCAGGCCACCACCAGCACGGCGCCCAGCACCGCCTTGAACATGGGCACGTCCAGCCGCGGCAACAGCCACAAGCCCAGGGGCAGGCCGGCCAGGCCGCCGGCCAGGAACGGCAGCAGCGTGGCTGCGTGCCAGCCGCGGCGCACGGTGAAGGCCGACACCACCTGCCCCGTCAGCGCGCCGAACACTGCCAGCACCGCGGTCAGTTGCGGATCGAGCACCCAGGCCCAGACGGCGATCGCCGTCATCGCGAAGCCGAAGCCGGACAGGCCCTGCACGAAGCCGGCCAGGGCGGCGCCGAAGACGATGAGGGGGAGGTGGTCCACCGCTGGCGGTGGCGCGCTACTCGTAAGCCGACATCGGCACGCAGCTGCAGAACAGGTTGCGATCGCCGTAGACGTTGTCGACCCGCCCCACCGGCGGCCAGTACTTGGCACGCCGACGTTCGTCCAGCACCGCCGCGCCGACGCCGCGCTCGTACGCATGCGTCCACTCGCCCTTGAGCAGGCTGCCGGCGGTGTGCGGCGCGTGCTTGAGCGGGTTGTCGTCCTGCGGCCAGTCGCCGCGCTCGATGCGCCGGATTTCCTCGCGGATCGCCACCATCGCCTCGATGAAGCGCTCGATCTCCTCCAGCGTCTCGCTCTCGGTCGGCTCCACCATCAGCGTGCCCGGCACCGGAAAGCTCAGGGTGGGCGCGTGGAAGCCGTAGTCGATCAGGCGCTTGGCGACGTCTTCGGCGGTGACACCGCAGCTGTCCTTGAGCGGCCGCAGGTCCAGGATGCACTCGTGGGCGACGTGGCCGTTCGGGCTGGAATACAGCGTCGGGTAGTGGTCGCGCAGCCGCACGCTGATGTAGTTGGCGCTCAGGATCGCCGTCTCGGTCGCGTGCCTGAGGCCCTCGGCGCCCATCATCCGGCAGTACATCCAGCTGATGGCCAGCACCGCCGCATTGCCCAGCGGCGCGGCCGAGATCGCGCCCACTGGCCGCTCGCCCATTCCACCCGACGCATGGCCGGGCAGGAACGGCACCAGGTCCGCCACCACGCACACCGGGCCGACGCCCGGGCCGCCGCCGCCGTGCGGAATGCAGAAGGTCTTGTGCAGGTTCAGGTGGCTGACGTCGCCGCCGAACTCGCCCGGCGCCGCGACGCCGACCAGAGCGTTCATGTTCGCGCCGTCGACATACACGCGGCCGCCGTGCTGGTGCACCAGCGCGCACAGCGCCTTCACCTCGGTCTCGAACACGCCGTGCGTGCTCGGGTAGGTGATCATGATGCAGGCCAGGTTGGCGCTGTGCTGTTCGCACTTGGCGCGCAGGTCGGCCATGTCGACGTTGCCGTCGTCGTCGCAGGCCGTCACCACCACCTGCATGCCCGCCATCTGCGCGCTGGCCGGGTTGGTGCCGTGCGCGGACGAGGGGATCAGGCAGATGGTGCGATGCGCGTCGCCGCGGCTGTCGTGCCAGGCCTTGATCGCCAGCAGGCCGGCGTATTCGCCCTGCGAGCCGGCGTTGGGCTGCAGGCTGATGCCGGCATAGCCGGTCGCCTCGCACAGCCAGGCGCGCAGTTGTTCATCCAGCTGCGCGTAGCCTTGCAGCTGGTCGGCCGGCGCGAACGGGTGGATGTGGGCGAACTCCGGCCAGGTGATCGGGATCATCTCGCTGGTGGCGTTCAGCTTCATGGTGCAGCTGCCCAGCGGGATCATGGTGCGGTCCAGCGCCAGGTCTTTGTCGGACAGGCCGCGGATGTAGCGCAGCATGCCGGTCTCGCTGTGGTGCGTGTTGAACACCGGGTGCGTGAGGAAGGCGCTGGTGCGGCGCAGGCCGGCCGGGATCAGCGGCTCGATGCCTTTTTCGAACTCGGCGAAGCCGGGCAGGGCCTGGCCGTCGGTGGCGAACACGGCCCACAGCTGCTCGATGTCGGCGCGGGTGGTGGTCTCGTCCAGCGACAGCAGCAGGTAGTCGTCCCAGGCGCGGCGCAGGTTCATGCCGGCGGCCAGCGCGCGCTGCATCAGCGCCGGCGTCTGCGCATCGGTCTTGAGCGAGATGGTGTCGAACGCGCCTTCGGCGTTGCGCGGCGCGTAGCCCAGCGCCTGCAGCCCGCGCACCAGGACCGCCGTGTACGCGGCCACCCGCTGGGCGATGCGCGTCAAGCCTTGCGGGCCGTGGTAGACGGCGTACATGCTGGCGATCACGGCCGGCAGCACCTGCGCCGTGCAGATGTTGGAGGTGGCCTTTTCGCGCCGGATGTGCTGCTCGCGGGTCTGCAACGCGAGGCGGTAGGCGGGATTGCCATGGCTGTCGACGCTGACGCCGACCAGCCGGCCCGGCATCGAGCGCTTGAACGCGTCGCGGCAGGCCAGGAAGGCCGCGTGCGGGCCGCCGCAACCCATGGGCATGCCAAAGCGCTGGGTCGAGCCAACCACGATGTCGGCGCCCCATTCACCGGGCGGCACCAGCAGCGTCAACGCCAGCAGGTCGGCCGCGACGATGAAGCCGGCCTGCTTGCCGTGCACCTTGGCCACGTCAGCTTGCAGGTCGTCGATGCGGCCGCTGGTGGCCGGGTACTGGGCCAGCACCGCGAAGTAGTCGCCGGCCAGAAGCTCGTCCCATTGCGGCCTGGAGTTGGCCAGCTTGACTTCGATGCCCAGCGGCCGGGCGCGCGTCTGCACCACCTCGATGGTTTGCGGGTGGCAGTCGCCGGCCACCACGAACACGTTGCTCCTGGCTTTCACGCTGCGCTTGGCCAGCGTCATCGCCTCGGCCGCCGCCGTCGCCTCGTCCAGCATGGAGGCGTTGGCGATCGGCATCGCCGTCAGGTCGCACACCATGGTCTGGAAGTTGACCAGGGCTTCCATCCGGCCCTGGCTGATCTCCGCCTGGTACGGGGTGTAGGCCGTGTACCAGGCCGGGTTCTCCAGGATGTTGCGCAGGATCACGCCCGGCGTGTGGGTGCCGTAGTAGCCCTGGCCGATGAAGCTCTTGAGCACCTTGTTGCGCGACGCGATCGCCCGCAGCTCCGCCAGCGCCGCCGCTTCGCCGACCGCGGGCGGCAGCTTCATTTCGGTGCTGCGCGCGATCGAGCGCGGCACGATGGAGTCGATCAACGCGCGGCGCGAGGCTTCGCCGACGACGGACAGCATGTGGCGCTCGTCGGACTCGCAAACGCCGATGTGGCGCGGGACGAACTCGGACGGGTTTTCCAGCTCGCGCAGCGGCCGGGCGGATTGCATCAGCATTGGGGGTCCTCTGTCATTGCGGGCGGGCCCCGCAATCCATCAATCCCGGCTCGAGCCCGGGACCACACGGTGTTTCAGGTGTTGTCCTTGACGAACTTCTGGTAGTCCGGCTCGTCCATCAGGACGTCGAATTCGGCCATGTCCTTGATCAGGATCTTGAAGAACCAGCCCTTGCCCAGCGGGTCGGTGTTGGCCAGCGACGGGTCGGCCCGCAGGTCTTCGTTGACCTCGGTCACCTCGCCGGCGATCGGCATGTAGACGTCGGCGGCGGCCTTGACCGACTCGACGACGCCCGCCACCTCGCCCCTGGCGTAGCTGCGGCCGACTTCCGGCAGGTCGACGAACACCACGTCGCCCAGCGCGTCCTGCGCATGCAGCGTGATGCCGACAACGGCGGCTTCCTGGTCTTCGAGCTGAAGCCATTCGTGCTCGGGCGTGTATTTCATGGTCATGCTTGTTCTCCTGGTTGCGGTCTTCAGCCGCGGTGGTAACGATGGGCGACGAAAGGCATGGCGCTGACTTCCATGGGCACGCGCTTGCCGCGCACCAGCGCCCAGACGCGGCTGCCGAGGCCGGCGTGCTCGGGCGGCAGGTAGCCCATCGCCAGCGGCTTGTCGGCCGATGGGCCCAGCAGCCCGCTGGTGACTGTGCCAATGCGCTGGCCATGCTCGTCCTGCAGTTCGGTGTGCTCGCGCACCGGCACGCGCTCCAGCGCCACCAGCCCGACGCGCTTGCGCCGCAGCGGCTCGCTGCCCTGCAGCTGGCCCAGCACGCGCTCGGCGCCCGGAAAGCCGCCCGCGCGCTCGCCGCCGGTGCGCCGCACTTTCTGGATCGCCCAGTTCAGACCGGCTTCGACCGGGGTGGTGGTGGTGTCGATGTCGTTGCCGTACAGGCACAGGCCGGCTTCCAGCCGCAGCGAGTTGCGCGCGCCCAGGCCGACGGGCTTGACCTCCGGCTGGGCCAGCAGCGCCCGCGCCAATGCCTCGGCGACGCCACCGGGAACGGAAATCTCGAAGCCGTCTTCGCCGGTGTAGCCGCTGCGGGTGATGTAGAGGTCGGCGCTGTTCCAGGCGAAGGCGCCGCCGCTCATGAAGACCAGCTGGTCGACGCCGGGCACCAGGCGCTGCAGGGCATCGGCGGCCCTGGGGCCTTGCAGTGCGAGCAGGGCGCGCTCGGGCATGGGGATGACCCGGCAGCGGTTGCCGATGTGCTGCTCGATGTGCGCGATGTCGCCCACCTTGCAGGCCCCATTGACGATCACGAACAGCTCGGGGTCCCCGAGCTCCCCCACTGCGTGGCGGTCGTTGCCCCCCGAAGTGGTGTTCGCGCCTTGGGGCGGCCCGGCGGCGCTCAGATCCCCGCGATTGACGAACATCAGGTCGTCGATGACCGTGCCTTCCTCGGTGAGCAGCAGGCCGTAGCGCTGCTTGTCGACGCCCAGGCCGGCCACGTCGACCGGCACCAGGGTTTCGAAGGCGGCGGCGGCGTCGGGGCCGACCAGCCGCAGCTGGCCCATGTGCGAGACGTCGAACAGGCCGGCGGCGCTGCGGGTGTGCAGGTGTTCGGCCATCAGGCCGCACGGGTATTGCACCGGCATGCTGTAGCCGGCAAAAGGAACCATGCGGGCACCCAGTTCCAGGTGCAGGGCGTGGAGGGGGGTTTTCTGCAGCTCTTCTTGTGGTGCGGACACGCGGACTCCAACGGGGCGACGAGCCATCGTACACACGATGGATGGGCCCGTGCTGTCCTCGTTACCTGAGAGATTCACCCTTGGCGGGCTTGCTCCTTCGGTGGGCCGCTGCCCCTGGGCAGCCGGCCTCTCTCCAGCAAGGTGACGCCGCGCGATGGCGGCGTTTGCCAGTCCCTGGTGCCTGAGCGTTGATGCGCCTTCGGCGGTCCCCGAGGGGACTCTCTCCTGACGCGCGGATTGTAGCCGCAGGCGCGATCAGCGCGGCACGAGCGCGAAGATGCGCACGGCCGATCCGGTGCCGCCCTTGACCTTCAGCGGCGGCACCACCACCGGGAACGCGTACACCCTGAGCGCCGCGAGTTCCTCCAGGTCGAGGTTTTCCACGATGTAGATCCCCGCGTCCGCGATCAGCCGCATGTGCACCGGGAACACCTGGAACTTGGGCGCCATCACCACCGGCGGGCGCTTCTCGAAGGTGAGCGTGTCGTTGCCGACCACCCGCGCGCCCTGCCGGATCAGGAAGTCGGCGGCATCGAGTCCCGGTCCCGGCGAGGACTCGCCCGCGTAGAGCGCGGTGTTCGAACTGAAGTAAGGCCCCCAGCCGGTCCGGATGAACACGGTGTCGCCCCGCTGCAGCCGCACCCCTTGCCG
>NZ_JAQGLS010000156.1 GCF_028292805.1 Ramlibacter sp.
GCGGCGCTGGAGCCGACCTGCAGCGGCCGGCCATCGAGCGCCAGCACCATGCCCAGGTTGGCGATGTCCGTGTGCGGGTCGCACCACGCGCCGACCACGAAGCCGCTGGACGACGCGTTGTCGGCGATCACCTCGGGCAGGGTGAACTTGAAGTCCTGGTAACGCGAGTCGATGATCTCCAGCGCCGGCGCGATCGCCTCCACCGCCGCCATCGCCTGGGCTGGAGTGACGTTGCCCGCCAGCGGGTGCTTGAGGATGAAGGCGATTTCGGGCTCCACCCGCGGATGGACGAAGCGGCCGAAGGCTACGCTGCCGCCTTCCTCTTCCTGCATCGCATCGGTCAGGCGCCCCCAGATCACGTCCGACAGGCCCATCTGGACCATCTTGGCGCGGCTGGTGAAGCCCATCTTGACACCCACGCGCCGCTCGCCGCGGGCCAGCCGCCGGGCGATGGAAGCTGCCTGGATCGCATAGGCCTGCTGCAAGGTCAGCTGGTTGCCGGTGTCGAACTGCGCGACCTCCTGCGCGTTGCGCGCGGCTTCGTCCAGCAAGGTGGCGTATTTCTCTATCGTGTCCATCAGCGCGTCCCCGCCTGTGCGTTGTCGAAAACGGCGCGGACGCTGCCCAGGCCGTTGATGTGCGACTCGAACACGTCGCCCGGGCTGACAGCCACCATCGGGCCGAGCGCGCCGGAGAGCACAAGGTCGCCCGCGCGCAGCGGGCAGCTCAGGCGCGCCATGGTGCGTGCCAGCCACACCACCGCGTTGAGCGGATGGCCCAGGCAGGCGGCGCCGGCGCCGGTGGAGACCGGCTCGCCCCGGCGCATCAGCGCCATGCCGGCCAGCCGCAGGTCGAGGCCGCGCACGCTGCGCGGCGTGCCGCCCAGCACGTACAGCCCGGACGAGGCGTTGTCGGCGACGGTGTCGACGAAGCGGATGTTCCAGCCGGCGATGCGGCTGCCCACGATCTCCAGCGCCGGCACGGCGTAGTCGAGCGCGGCCAGCACTTGGGCATGGCCCGGGTTCTCGCCCGCCAGGTCGCGCCCCAGCACGAAGGCGATCTCGGCCTCGATCTTGGGCTGGTGCAGGCGCGTGGCCGGCACCGGCTCGCCATCGCCGTAGCCCATGTCGTCGAACAGCGCGCCGAAGTCCGGCTGGTCCACGCCCAATTGCCTTTGCACGGCCAGCGAGGTCAGGCCGATCTTGCGGCCGACGACGCGCCGGCCGGCTTTCAGCTGCTGCGCGGTGTTGATCGCCTGGATCGCATAGGCGTCTTCAGCCGTCATCTGCTGGTAGGTCTCGCGCAGCGGTGCGATGAAGGCGCCGCTGGACGCCGCCTCGCGCAGCGACTGCGCCGCCAGCGCGTGCTGGTCCACGTTCATGCCAGTGGTTGTCATGGCGTGACTCCTTCGCCGGCCAGGCGCCGCTTTTCCACAGCGATCTCGCTCAGCGTCCGCTCGCCCACGGCCCAATGGGTGGCCGGCAGCTCGTTGACCATGACACGGATGCTCTCCAGCGGTGCGCCCAGGCTGCGATGCACGGTCTGCGCCACCTGGCGCGCGCATTCGCTGACCAGCGCCGCGTCGCGCCCTTCGATCAGGTTGATCTGGATGATCGGCATGTCAAGCGGCTTTCCTGGCTGCGGTGTCGGCTTCGCGCTTGGCGATGTTGGCCAGCGTTTCGGCGCCGCGATTGGCGGCCGACAGGCCGCGAAACAGGAAGCACAGGTTGACGACCGCCTGCATCTCCTCCCAGCTGGCGCCGGCGCGGCGCGCGGCAATGCCGTGCAGCACGGCGGCGTCGCTCGAGTCCATCAGCAGCATGCCGAACAGCATCAGCTGCGAAGTCTTGACGTCGAAGCACTTGGGGTACATGCCGTGCTCGCGCATGCGCTCCTGGATCTCCACCATCACCGGGTCGAGCGCGCCGGTGACGCTCAGGCGCGCCTCGATGCGGGGCGGCACGAAGCCGAGCAGGTCCTGGTAGATGGCGCCGTACTGGCCGGCCTTGTCGGCGCGGCCCATGGCTTTTTCCACTACGTCACGGTCGATGCGCTGGGGCAGCATGGTCATGTCCTTCGGTTAAAACTTGATGCAGACGTTGCGCAGCTCGGTGTAGAACTCCAGCGAGTGGACTCCGCCTTCGCGGCCGATGCCGGAGGCCTTGGAGCCCCCGAACGGCGTGCGCAGGTCGCGCAGGAACCAGGCGTTCACCCAGCAGATGCCGACGTCGACGGCGCCGGCCATGCGGTGGGCGCGGCCCAGGTTCTCGGTCCAGATCGAGGTGGCCAGGCCGTAGGGGGTGTCGTTGGCGAGGGCGATCACCTCGTCCTCGCTGTCGAAGGGCGCGATGTGGCAGCAGGGGCCGAAGATCTCCTCGCGGATCACGGCGGAGCTTTCCGGCAGGCCGGTCCAGATGGTCGGCTGGATCCAGGCGCCCTCGGCCAGCGCGCCGGGCATCCTGGGCGTGCCGCCGCCGGTCACCACGGTGGCGCCTTCCGCGCGTGCCTTCTCGTAATAGGAGAGCACCTTGGCGCGGTGCTCATGCGAGATCAAAGGGCCCAGCGCCACGCCCTTTTCTTCCGGCGGCCCGATCTTCAGGCTCTCGGCGCGCGCCTTGAGCGCCTGCACGAAACGCTCGAAGATGGGCCGCTCGACGTACACGCGTTCGGTGCCCAGGCAGACCTGGCCGCAGTTCTCGAAAACCGAGCGGGTCACGCCGGTGACTGCCTTGTCGAAGTCGCAGTCGGCGAAGACGATGGCCGCGTTCTTGCCGCCCAGCTCGAGCGAAACCGGCCGCACGCCCTTGGCGGCGGCCTGCATGATGGCCTCGCCGGTGCGCGTCTCGCCGGTGAAGGTGATCGCGTCCACGCCCGGGTGGCGCGTGAGCAGCTCGCCGGCGGAGCCGGGGCCGAAGCCGTGCACCACGTTGTAGACGCCGGCCGGGATGCCAACCTTGTTCATCACCTCGCCCAGCAGGGTGGCGGTGGCGGGCGTCTCTTCCGAGGGCTTGACCACCACCGCGTTGCCGCAGGCCAGGGCCGGGCCGACTTTCCACGTCATGAGCAACAGCGGCAGGTTCCAGGGGCAGATCACGGCTATCACGCCCACAGGCTTGCGCACCGCGTAGTTCAGCGCCTTGCCGCCGTCGGGCGTGGCCATCTCGAAGCTCTCGCTGGGCACGTTCTTGACCACATCGGCGAAAACCTTGAAGTTGGCGGCGCCGCGCGGGATGTCGATGTGCGAGGCCACGCTGGCCGGCTTGCCGGTGTCGGCGATTTCGGCGGCCAGGAAGTCGTCGAAGCGGCGGTCGATCTCGTCGGCCACCGCGTGCAGCAGCTCGACCCTGCGGGCCACTGTCATGCGGCCCCACTCGCCGGCCATGGCGCCACGCGCGGCGGCGACCGCCGCATCGACCTCGGCGGCGCCGGCTTCGTGCACCTGGCCCAGCAGGCGGTCGTCGGCGGGAGCGCGGTTCTCGAAGGTCCGGGAACTGGCGACGAACTGGCCGGCTATGAAGTTGAGGTACTGCTTGGGTTCTGGCATGGACGCGAGAGTAGGAAGCGCACGCCATACTGTCCAATACCGATGCCGGCCAATGCAATACCATGCGGGTATGGATTTGAGGCAGATGAAATACTTCGTGGCGCTGGCCGAAGAGCTCAATTTCGGCCGGGCCGCCGCCCGCCTGCACATGGCGCAGCCGCCGCTGACCCGCCAGATCCGCGCCATCGAGGAGCAGCTGGGCGCGGTGCTGTTCCTGCGCACGTCGCGCGGGGTGGAACTGACCGAGGCCGGGCGGGTGCTGCTGGCGGAAGCGCCCAATGTGCTGTCGCTGGCGCGTCGCGCCGAAGACCGCACGCGGCAGGCGGGGCAGGGCCTGATCGGGCAGCTCGATGTGGGGATCTTCGGCTCGGCGGTGCTCGACGTGATCCCGCGCATCCTGGCGCGCTTTCACCGCGACCGGCCCCAGGTCAAGATCAGCCTGCACAACCAGACCAAGGCGGAACAGATCCAGGCGCTGCGCGAGCGGCGCATCGCGGTGGGCTTTAACCGGCTGGTGCCCGAAGAGCCTGGCTTGGCGGTGGAGGTGGTGCTGCGCGAGCGGATGATGGTGGGCCTGCACGAGTCCCATCCGCTGTGCGCCAGAAAGGTCGTGAGCGTGCGCGATCTGCATGGCCAGCCGATGATCCTGTACCCGAATCTGCCCATGCCCGGGCTGGCGCAGGAAGTGATGGATGCCTTCCGCGCCGATGGCGTGCGGCTGGAGATCGCGCAGCAGGTCGAGGACGTGCTGACTTGCGTGGCCCTGGTCGCCAGCGGCTTCGGCAGCTGCATCACCACCGAGTCGGCGGCGAGCCTGCGCCTGCCGGGCATCGTCTACCGGCCGTTTCGCTCCGCCCTGCTCAAGGACCTGGAGCTGAGCTGCCTCTACCGGCAGGACGACACGTCGCCGATCCTGGCGGACTTCCTGGCGCTGGTGCGCTCGTTTCGCAGCGAGGCGCGCGCGGCGCGGGAAACGCGCGGCACACCGTGACGAAGTTGCCGGAAACGACAACGCCGGCGGGAGCCGGCGTTGGTGTGTCTTGCGACGAAATTCCTGGTCGGGGTGAGAGGATTCGAACCTCCGGCCTCTACGTCCCAAAATTGGGTGCCTGACAGGGCGGTTCTCTCGCTAGAACAAGTAGATCGCCGAGAAGCACGCTCGCAGTGCTATCGTCCGTTTTCCATCCGCTTCTCGCAACTTCCCCGCCGGGGGCAGTTTTCAATCAACGCCTTCGCGGCACAGTTTTGGCACAGCGGCGGCGGGGTTCGAAACCAAGGGTGGCTAGATGGCGCATGAACAGGATTTCTGAAGTAATCCGGCGCGACATCGTCGACGCGATCACTCTCAGCGGCGCGCACTGGACCGGCCGGCTCGAGCCCATTGCCCTTCTTTCTAAACCCGATCTTCGACCTCGCATCTCCTCCTTCGCAGGACTCGCAGTTCAAGAACGCCGAAGGCCACATCTGGCGGCACACCGTCAACAACGACGATGGGGAGCCGGCGGGAGCCGGTACCGGCGGCGCATGCGAAACCCGTCGGGCGCGCTCTTCCAGGTGACCCGGCCTCCGATCCGAGACACCCACGATGCAACTTGCCCACCTTCTCGTCCGCCACGCGCGCTGCTGGCCAGACCAGGATGCGATCTTCCAGGGCGTCCGGCGCTGGGCCAGCGATGCGGAGTGGGCCCAGCGCAGCGCGGCAGCTGGCGCGGCGCATGCGCTTGGTGGGCTGCGAGAGCCCACCGCGTGGTGCTCTTCATGCGCAACGATCGGCGCTACCTGGAAGTGCTCTGGGCGGCGTGGTGGGCGGGGCTGGTTGTGGTGCCGGTCAACGCCAAGCTCCACCAGCGCGAGGTCAAGTGGATCATTGAGAACTCCGGTGCCCGCTGGGCCTTTGTGACCGCGGACGTCGCGCCGACGGCGCTGCAGGAGCTGGAGCGCCAAGTCGACGTCAAGTCGCACGTGTACGACGCGCTGGCGCAACCCCTCGACGACGCCTTGGCCGAGCCGCTGAGCGAGCGGGAGTCGGACGACTTGGCATGGCTGTTCTACACCAGCGGCACCACCGGCCGGCCCAAGTGCGTGATGCTGAGCCATCGCAACCTGATGACGATGGGGCTGACGTACTACATCGACGTCGACCCGGTCGCGCCAGACGACTTCATGGCATATGGCGCGCCGATGTCACACGGAGGGCCGGCATCTACGCCATTGCGCACGTGATGGCCGGCGCCCGCCATGTAGTGCCAGCCTCCGGCGGCATGGATGCGTCAGAGCTCTTTGCCCTCGGATGGGAGCTGGGCCCGTTGACCACCTTCGCGGCGCCGACCATCGTCAAGCGCCTGGTAGACCACGCGGACCAGCAGGGCCTGGATGCAGAGCAGAGCGCGCGCGCCTTCAAGACGATAGTCTACGGCGGCGCCCCGATGTACGCGGCCGACATCCGCCGCGCGCCGGCCCGGATGGGGCCGCGCTTCGTGCATCGCCTCGGTGGGATCGTGCAGATGGGTGCAGGTGCGCGTGGCCGACGCGAAAGGCCAATGCTTGGCCGCGGGCGAGGTTGGAGAGGTACCTGTCAAGGGCGATTCCGTCATGACCGGCTACTGGCAAAAATCCGGAAGCGACGGCCTCCGCCATGCGCAACGGCTGGCTGTTCACCGGGGACACGGGCCGCCTCGAAGAGGACGGCTTCCGCACGCTCGTAGGCCGCAGCAGGACATGATCATCAGCGGCGGCTCCAACATCTGCCCGCGCGAGGTGGAGGCGGTGCTGCTTGGGGTCCGCGGCGTTCGCGAAGCCGCGGTCATCGGAGCGCCCCACGCCAATTGGGGTGAACTTGTGGTTGCAGTGGAGGTGCCCGAGCCGGCGCCTCCGTCACGCCCGCAGAGCTCGACCAGCAATGCCTGACGGCGATCGGCCGCTTCAAGCGCCCCAAGCGCTATGTGTTGGCCGAGATGCTGCCCAGGAACAACTACGGCAAGGGACTCGAGACCGCGCTGCGGGAGCAATTGCCGGCAGCCGTCTCGCTTGGCGGCGACTTGGAGCATTGGCTGGCCGGCTGCCTGACAGCCAGCAAGCGAGCCGGCAGGCGGAACGGCGGTGGGTGGGCTTCGCGCGGTCGATGATCAGCTGCGACGGCCCGCGGCTACCTGTACGCGACCCTGCTGCCACCGGACGCGACGCTGCCGGTGGCATTGCGCGAACTTGGGGACAAGTCGGCCGCGCGCGTTGCGACGAAACGCTCGGGCGGCCATGCGGGCGTGATGCTCCACCCGCTGCCGCGGAACGGCGCCCGACCCTCGATCTGCCGCTTTTCCGGGAGAGGCGGTCGCGTAGCTACGGCGCTGGGAGTGGCTCCAGGTGCGCGAGGCGCTCAGACGTCTGCTTCCGGCCAGCAGCACCCGCGCCTAGAACGCCCGGCGGGCTGTTGCCGCTGGCCGCGCCCGGGATCACTCGCCGGCAACCCGCGGCAATTCGCCAGCACCATCTCGCCGCCGCCATGCTGCCGCGCCGCCTTCCGCTTCACTCCGACATCATCACCTTTTAATGGACCGTTGCCTTCCAATCCGCGGGCGCGGGCAGCTCCCTTGGGATGGACGCGCAAGACCTTTGCCTTCGCCATGGAAATGATGTGCCTGGGACTGTTCGGGTGGCCATGTTTTGCCGCTGGCGTCGCCAATTGCCAGGGGTGAGCTGGCGCGCGAATGTAAGCCGGGTTCTCGAAGTGCTGGCCAGCTGGAATCCCTAGCCGCGTTCGCGCGGCTGCTGGGTCCGGCGGCCGGAAGCAGGCCTGACGCGCAGCCGGTTCAGGTGCCGGCGCGGCGCATCACTTCTCGACCAGGTCGGCCGCGCGCACGATGTCCCCCCAGCGCTTTGTTTCGGCGCTCAGGAAAGCGGCGAACTGCGATGGCGGCTGGCCGACCGGCTCGGAGCCGAAGCCGGCGAGCCGCTGGCGCACCTCGGGGGCGTTCAAGGCCTGGGCCGTCGCCTTGTACAGTTCATCGAGAACCGGCGCGGGCAGGCCGCGCGGTGCGAATAGGCCTTGCCATGACGCCAGGTCGTAGCCGGGCACGATCTCGGCCAGCGGCGGCAGTTCGGGCAACAGCGACGAACGCTTGGCCGTCGTCACGGCGATGGCCTTGACCTTGCCTTCCTTCGACAGGTTAGCCGCCGTCGTGATGTTGTCGAAGGTCATGGGGATGTGCCCGCCAAGCAGGTCGGTGATCACCTGGGCGGCGCCCTTGTACGCCACGTGCGTGAGCTTCAGGCCCAAGCGGTCGCTGAGCCATTCACCGCACAGATGGTTGGAGGTGCCGACGCCTGCGCTGCCGTAGCTCGCGTTCGGGTTGGCCTTGACCCAGGCGACGAGCTGCGCCAGGTTGTTGATGCCGAGGTCCTTGTTGACGATCAGGACGTTCGGCTGCGTTACGAGCTGGGTGATGGCGGCCGTGTCCTGCACCTTGTAGGGAAGCTTGGCGCCCAGGATCGCCGGGTTGATCGCATGGGTGCCGGGTGCGCCCATGGCGATCGTGTGACCGTCGGGCGCGGCCCGGGTGAGCGCCGCCATTGCGATGCCCGCCCCGGCCCCAACGATGTTTTCGACGACCACCGCATGGCCCAGGTACTTGCTCATCGGTTCGGCCAGGAGCCGGGCCAGCACGTCGGCCGAACCGCCGGCGGAAAAGCCGACGATGAAGCGCACCGGCTTGCTCGGGCGCCACGGCGCGGCGCTGCCCTGGGCAAGTGCCGCCGGGGCGAGGGCGCCGGCGAGGCCGGCCGCGAAGGCGGACAGGGCGTGACGCCGGGTCAAAGAAGGGCTCAGTTTGCTTTTCATGACAGGGATCTGTAGGGAGAAGTGGAGGGAGAGTTGGAAGCGGGGTGCGGAAGTAGTTCGGGTCTGATCAGGCGTCGCTTATCGGTGCCGTCGTTGCCTGCGGCCGCTCGACGAGTTGGCGCAGCACGGCTGCCACGAGTTCCGGTGCGGAAACTGTCGGCACGCCGGCGCCGGCCGCGACTTTGGCGCGCATGGCGCTGGTGTAACCCATGCAGTGCATGACGACCACATCGCAGTCCGCCAGCTCGCGCCCGGCATCGAAGAAGCGGTCGCCTTCATAAGGCGAGGCATGGGTGACGCGGACTTGCGCCGTGACCTCGGCTTCCAGGTGGAAGCGCTCGACTTGCTGCGCCAGGGGCACCACGATCCCGATGCGGCGGCAGGCCGCGGCCAAGGCGGCGGTGATGCCGTCGACGATGCGCTGCGGCTCGATCAGCAGGCTGTTGCGCAGGGCGGGCAGGCTGGTTCCCGCGCACAGGGCTACCACCAGGTCGAGACCTTGAGCGTCCATGCGCTCCAGCACGGTGGCCAGCCTGGCTTCGGCCGCCGACTTGCCAAGCACCACCTGCCGCCCGTCGGCCAGGCGGGTGGCGAAGGTGTACTCGCCTTCGCGCGGACCGAGCTGAGCGATCTCGTCATCGGTGAGGCCGTCGAGGGCGCCTGCTTCGATGACGTCGACCGGCTGCCCGAGCGCGGCCACGATCGCAGGCACGGAGTCCACGCGGGGTGCCTGCCCGATGGTGGCAAAGCCGATTCGAACTGGCGCCTTCGCATTCATGCCTCGGCTCCCAGCCCCTGCAGATGCCGCAAAGATCCGTAGCGCCGTTGCAGTGCCTGCCAGTTTGCCTCGTCGAAGAACGCACAGTCGCCGGCGGTAAAGCGCTTGGCGACTTCGATGCAAAAGCGCGTAGCGACGTCCAGGTCGACGACGTTGGACACACCGGTTGCGCAGCCTGGCACCGTGGTCTGGGCGGTGAGGGCCACGCCGATGACGGGCACACTGCCCACCGTCGCCGGCTGCATGATCGAGTTGATGCGAGAGAGCCCGTTTTCCTGCGGCGTGATGTCCTGCGTGGTCAAGGGCAGCGTCACCGGCAACTCGCCGCTGACCCAGCCCAGGATGTCGAGAATCGTATCCGGGATGGGCAGCAGCCAGCCCTCCTTGGCGACGGGGGTGATGGCGACGCCGCGGTGGTTGACCAGGCGGTTGCCGCGGGTGGTATCGACCGACAGGATGGCTGCCATGTCGGCATGCACTTCGCGCTGCATCATCTGCCGCGCCGGCATCGGCGAGCGCATCATGGGCACCGGTGAGTTCGGGCGGGTGGCGGCATTAGGACAGATGTGCGTGTGGATGCGAACCGGGCCCGCCAGCACGTCACCCCGTCCAGCCATGTCCGCCAGTTTGAGCGCCGCCCCAATGGCAGCGATCGCGCCGTCCGCGTCCGAGACCAGGCCGATCATCTCCGGGCGCGCGCCCAGGCCGCCCAGCCGGCCGATGATGCCCATCGCGGGCCGCGAGGGATCGGCACCCGGGATGCGGCACGAAACGAAATCGGTGCTGCCGGTTTCGCCCTGCACGTGCTCCACGGTGACGTCGTCGATGCCGCGTGAGCGCAGCAGGTCGGCGACGGCGGCGCCATCGACCCGCGCCCCGGAGAGAAGCTCGAAGGCTTCCAGTACTTGTTTCATGGCCATGAAAAATCCAATCTAGAAGAAATTGCGTGGCGGTGCTGTTACGGCTGGACGGCCAGGGGGCCGGCGGCAAGCGACCGGGGCTCGTCGCTGCCCTGGAACCACCATGAGGCATGCGGCCCATGCAACTCGCGCCGCTCGCCGGCGATGCGCAACCAGTTGCCTTCCGGCAGCCCCAGCACGGGAACGTCGGGACGCAAGCGGGTGAACTCTGCCAGCCGCTGGTTGCGGCTTTCGCCGCGGATGCCCGCGGGCATGGCGTTCGTGTAGTGCGGGTTGATCTGGAACGCGATCAGCCCGAGGGCGTCGAGGCCGCCGGGGTCGACGATGGGCATGTCGTTGGTGGTGCAGATCGTCGGACAGGCCAGGTTGCTGCCTGCGCTCCAGCCCAGGAAGGGGGTGCCCGCCGCAACGGCCTGCCGTATCGCATCCAGCAGGCCCAGGCGGCGGCAGTGGTGCAGCAGGTGAAAGGTGTTGCCGCCGCCGACGATCACCAGTTCGGACTGGAGAATGAGGCGCTGCGGCTCGGCCGCCCGATGCACGGAGGCGACTTCGATCGCCGTGGGCACCAAGGCGTCCTGCACCTTGCGTGCGTAGTCGTCCCAATCGCGGGTGACGCCGGCAAAGGGCACGAAGGCGGCTTGACGCCGGCCGGCCGACCAGTCGGCGATGGCGCGCTTGGCATGGCTGAGGTAGCCGGACTCGCCGGTCGAGTTGCTCAGGAGCAGCAGGTTCATGGAGGTGCGGTAGTACGTGTCCGAGGGGAAGAAACGGGTCGAACCCCGGGCGCCTTCACCGGCTCGGGGCCGGCTTGCGCTGAGGCGTCGCTCCACGAGGGGTCGCCGATGGCCACGCCGATGCGGTGCGTGATCAGGACGAGTTCCTGGCGATATCGCTTGATGTCCGAGGCGGACACCAGCGTCGATGGAAAGGAAAGGGCGAGGCCCAGCGTGGTTCGGGTCTGCGGCTCGAGCAGCGTGGTGGCGACGGCAGCCACGCCAGGCAGGCCCTCTTCCACGGCGGCGGCAGAACGCTCGCGGCGCACCTGCGCGACCTGCCGGGCCAGGTCGCCCACCGTCTGCGGACAGCGTGGCGGCGCCGCAGGCAGCGCCGCCGCATCGTTATTGCCGTACCGGGTCCTGAATTCGGCCTCCGACAAACGTGAGAGCAGGGCGCGTCCCATGGCCGTGACGCTGGCCGGCAGGCGCGAACCAACTGGTGACATGACCTGCAGCGGATTCGGGCCCGAGAAGTGCTCGAGCAGCACCGAATCGGTACCGTCGAGTACGGAGAGATGCGCCGCATGGCCAGAGCGAGCGCTGAGAGCCGCCAGCGCCTCACGCGCCTGCTCGCGTGCCGCCGGGCGCATGCGTTGCTGGACGTCGACCAGCCGGCGCACCAGGGGGCCCAGCCGGTACTGCCGGTCCTCGGGGTCGCGTTCAAGCATGCCCAGTTCGGCCATCTGCAGCAGCACGCGCGAACTGGTGCTCTTGGCCCATCCGAGCCGTTGGCCGAGCGTGGCCACGCCGACCTGCGGCTCGCCCTGGGCAAACAGCTGGAGGACGTCGGTGACAGCGAGGAGAACGCTCATGGTTGTGGATTGGAGTTCCGAAATATGGGACAGCGGTCCTTTAATTCGGAACCGATGATATGCTCATGTCTTCCCCCGCGTCAAGCGCGCTCGCCGTGCTGCCGCTTCAAGGACCGAAATGAACACTGAATTTCATCGCGTGGTCGATGTGCCGGTGCCCGGTGGGCTGGAGGCACTGGTGATCACCACAAAACCCGTGCCCACACCCCGGTGGGGCGAATTGCTGGTGCGAGTTCATGCCGCAGGCCTGAACTCGGCCGACATCAAGCAGCGCGAGGGCGTCTATGACATGCCGGCCGGCGCGCCGACGGTGCCGGGCCTGGAGATCGCAGGCGAGGTCGTCGCCTGCGGCGAAGGCACCGCTCGCTTCAAGCCCGGTGACGCGGTGTGCGCGCTCGTCATCGGCGGCGGCTACGGCGAATACTGCGTCGCGCCCGAAGGGCAGTGCCTGCCGGTCCCCGCGGGCCTGAGCATGATCGAGGCCGCGGGCCTGCCGGAAACCGTCTTCACCGTATGGATGGCGCTGTTCGAGCAGGCGCGCCTGGCGCCGGGAGAAACCGTCCTGATCCACGGTGGCGGCAGCGGCATCGGCACCACGGCCATCCAGATGGCGCGGGCCAGCGGAGCGCGGGTGTTCGTCACTGCCGGCAGCGACGCAAAGTGCGCCACCTGCATGGAGCTAGGTGCCGAACTGGCCATCAACTACAACAAGGAGGACTTCGGCGCGGTCCTCAGCCAGAGGCTGGGCGCGTCAAGCGTCGACGTCGTGCTCGATATCGTCGGCGCTCCCTACCTCGAGCGCAACTTGCAGCTGCTCGCCATCGAAGGACGCCTGTGCTACCTTGCAGGGGATGGCGGCCGCACCGTTCAGTTGAATCTGCTGCCCGTCATCCAGAAGCGTATCTACATCACGGGCGGATCGCTGCGCCGTCGACCGGTGCAAGAGAAGGCCCGGCTCGCTGCGGCCATCGAACACCGGGTGTGGCCCTGGGTTGCGAGCGGTGCCCTGCGCGCGCAGATCGGCCTGGTGCTGCCGATGGAGGAGGTGGCGCAAGGCCATTTCGCGCTGCAGGAGCGGCGGGTTACGGGCAAGGTCATCTTGACGATGCGGGCGCAGGCTTCCGGTGGATGAAGGAACTGTGCTGGTCGCGCCAGCGAGAACCGCTTGCTTGGCGCGCAGCAGTGCCAATCAAACGAGGTCACGCTCCTCTTCCAGCCGACCGTCCGCACCGGCGGTTTCGTTCGGGGGACGCACCTCCCTCCAGGATCACGACCTCTTGAGGAGGATGACAGCTGGCTGCCGCCGAGTTAGCATAAGAAGTCTGAGGGAGGTGGGCCGCCTGCGCCAAGGCCGGTGCCGCTCGGACTAGGAGGAAGGCGACAACCATGGTTCGAATTTCCAAAGTGGCTGTGCGCGTGGCATGCCTCGCGCTGCTGACGTTTTCGAATGCGTACGCATTCCAAATCTTGCCGAAGATCAGTGACGTTGACCGGAAGCTGAGTAGTCTGAGCGCCGACAACGACTGGCTGGGTCAGTGGTTCGTCGACGGGGTCCTGTCAATGCTCAAGTCGCCGGTGCACGAGGCCATTACCCTCGCGGCTGTTGAATGCGATGCTGGCGCTGGCAACGAGCCCGACTGCGTGACGATCGACTCGGTCAAGAAGCACAGGACGCTGCTATACGGGGTGAGATGGCCTGACGATCCGCCGTTTCAGTTAAGCGCAAGCAACCCTCCACGGAAGGTGAAGTGTGATGTGCGCGTCACACTCAGGTCGACCGCACAACCGCAGTGCTGGAAGGGACTGTTCGACGACGCCGGCAAACGTGCAGCTGAAATCAGCAACCGCTCGCCCGGAAAACCGGCCTTCGGCCCTGGCGACTACCTGCTATATCGGTCGCATTATGGTGATTTGCAGTTTATGCACGCCATGGGGGCGTATGACGGCGAGCCTGCCGGTGTGACTCGCCAGCGCATGAAGATGTGGGCGCGTTTCCTGTGGGGCGTGGCCATCAAGGAGCTGCCGACTGACCACTACTTGCGAGATCTTGGTGTGGACGAACTGGCCACGTACTTCCCAGGTGATATGACCGCCACGAATCTGCTGGCGACTGGCATCGTCGAAGTTCGGAAGAATCTCGACGTGGTTGCGCTTGGCGCCATGCTGCACATGATCCAAGACAGCTACTCTCAAGCGCACGCGGAACGCGCAGCGGAACCCGGTGGCGTTTGCCCTGGAACCGATGTCGGCAGACCGGGGAAGATCATTCGCTTCCACAGCTACGCGCGGCAGCGAGGTGAGCTCCACGACTACGAGGACACATTCGACGCTCTCCGTCTGCACTCCATGCAGTCGAGCCCGAGTGTTGTGGAGACCAGCAGGAGCCTTGTTGCGCTGGCGCGGCGTAGCGCGACGTGGACAGATGCAGAAAAGGTGTTCGATTGCCTCTTGGAATTAACAAACCCCGATGAACCCGCGCAGGCTGGGCGGTTCGCAGGTCCTTGAGCGTTGGAGGAGACGTGGCTAACATGGCGGCCCGTTTGCCGGCAAGCTCGTTGCCGGCAAAGAGCCAGGCCTTGTGTCCCATGGCCCAGGGGCGCATCTGATTTTCGATGTGGTCGTTGTCAATGGCCACGTCGCCATCGCGCAGGAACTCGCCCAGCGCGTCCCAGCGCGTCCCAGGGCCGCCGGCTCTAGTCGATGGCCGCGGCAATGCCGCCGCCGTCGGGCACCCGGGTGCGCTCCAGCCGCAGCCAGGCGTGCAGTTCGTCCCACAGCGGCACGCTGCGCCGTCTTCGCTCCTCCAGCCGCCGGGAGCTCGTCATTGAGGCCAGCTCCTGCTCGATGCGGTACAGCCTGTCAAGGGTCACCGAATTTTCCGCAGTCGTGGTCGTTCAAGTTTCCCGACCCGGTTGAGATGTGTTGTCCTCGTGTAGGCGGACCAGTCCGGCCTTGAGCTTGTCTTTCAGCCGCAACGGGTTGCCGCGGATGTTCATGGTCACGGTGTGATGCAGCAGGCGGTCGAGGATGGCGGTGGCGATCACGCGATCGCCGAACACCTCGCCCCAGGCGCCGACGCTCTGGTTGCTGGTCAGGGTCATCGGTCCGTGCTCGTAGCGCCGGCTGATCAACTGGAAGAACAGGTTGGCACGTAAGCGTCGTCCCAGCCCCTCTTGACGAGAGCCCCTCAGATGTCAACGACGTGACGCAGCAAACCAAAGCCGACCCGCCAGCTTTGGCCGTCACCCGTGTCGATGGTGGCGGTGCGCTGGTTGATGCGGGTGATGATGCCCACCTGGGTGGTGAGGTAGCGGTCTTCGAACGCCACCCTCTCTCCACAGCGGAAGTCGCTGCGCTGCGGCAACGGCGTCGCCGGCGGTGCGGCTGGTTCTGCGGACCCTTGCTCGACCCCTGCCGCCGGCGGCTCGATCGCGGCATACGGCAACTTCCATTCACGCTTGGTCGCCGGTTCGTGCAGCACGAGCTGCGTGTCGCGCAGGTCCACGACCTTGCCGCTGCGCATCTGGCCGTCCCGCCGGTCCAGGAAGCGCACCGTCTGGCCCAGGTGCATGTTCAGGCGCACAGCGATGATGCGCTTGGGATCGGCGAGCATGCGCTCGATGATGGTTTGCAACTGGAACAGCTCCAGGCTGCTGGCCCGGCTGAGGGCGTCCAGCAGCTTCGGATCGGCACCTTGCGTCATGCGGCCTTTCGCAGCTGCTGCCCGGCGATGTTCCAGGGCAGCAGTTCGTCGACTCGGTTGATCGGATGCTCGCCGATGCGAGCAAGCGCGTCGCGCAGGTAGCCTTCCGGGTCCGGCCCATTGAGCATGGCCGTCTCCAGGAGGCTGTACAGCGACGCGGCACGCTCGCCGCCGTCGTCAGAGCCCATGAACAGGTAGTTGTTGCGACCAAGGGCGACACCGCGTAGCGCCCGCTCGGCCGCCCAGTTGTCGATCTCGATGCGGCCGTCGTCGCCGTAGCGGGCAACGCTGACCAGCGCGCAAGGCTGTAGCGCGCGGCCTTGGCCAGTTCCGAGCTGGTCGACACCTGCGCCAACATGGCGTGCAACCACTTGTTGAACTCCACCAGCAGCGGTCCGGGCCGGGCCTGGCGGTGTCGCCGCCGAATGTCCGGCGGTTGCCCGCGTACGTCCGCCTCGATGGCGTACAGCGCCTGGATGCGCCGCAGCGCCTGCGCGGCGAGGCTGCTGTCGTCGCGGCCGTGCTCGATGCAGATCCAACCAAGGTCGGCGCGCGTGCGCCCAGCGCCGCTTCAACGACCCGGCCGCTGTCGTAGACGCCGCCCCAGCCGCCATAGGCGTGGGCTTGCAGAGTTCCCGTGACGCGGGCCAGATCGCTGCGTGGATGTTCACCCTTGCGATCGGGAGAGTAGCGGTACCGGCCGCGGCATGCACTGCAGCCACAGGGCTGGCCCGTGGCGTCGTGATGTGCCTCGGTGGTCGCTGGCCGGTGCTCATGGGTTTCACGCGGCAGGTCCGCCGGCAGGCTGCGGTTGATCTGCGCTTGTTCGCCGCCGGCTTGCTGGCCGCCTTGCGGCTGGCCAGTTCATCCAGTAGTGCTGCCTCGATCAGGCTGCCCTGTGCGGCATCGAAGCGCTCAGTGGATGTGCCGTACAGGGTGCGGTTGCGTCGTGCCAGCTGCACCTTCAGCTTGGCCACCATCAGCTCGAGCAGGTCGCGCTGCGCCTCGCTGGCCTGCAGGCGCCTCTTGGGAGCCTCGACGTCGTCGGGCATCTCGTTGGGAGTGTGGTTGCGGCCAGGCACATCGATACTGTGCCAGCTCGATCACGGCATGCCTATCAGGGCTGCCCCGGATGCGGTGTCAGCCAGTACGTCACGCGGCCAGCCGCGGTGCATCGGTGCGCAGCGGCATTCGCCAGTCGATGCCTTCCAGCAGCATCGACAGCTGCACCGGCGAGAGTGTCACAGCTGCCGCTGTCGGCCTGCGGCCACGCGAGGCGGCCTCGCTCCAGGCGCTTGGCCAGCAGCAGCAGGCGCTGACCGTCGAACCACAGCATCTTGAGGATGCCGCCTCTGCGGCCGTGGAAGGCGAACCCATGGCCGCCGAACGGATTGGCTGCCAGCGTCGTCTGCACGATGACTGCCAGTCGGTCGAAGCCTTTCCTGATGCGCGCATGACCGGGGCCTAGACCCTTTGCAGCTGCGCCGGCTCGGCGCTGTGGTGCACACGCACGGCGACGCCAGCGATGTTGGGGAGCCGACCGGTGCAGGCTGCGGCGTAGGCGCAGCTGCCTCCAATCCGCAAGGCTGAGGCCCCAGAACCACGGGTAAGACTACCGGCGTCCAAGGGGGCTGAGCCAGTGCTCAAGCCGCATCTGGCGTCGAAGCTGGTTTGCATTGATCTCGTGGCGCATGGCCAGCGCAGACGCGCGGACGCCGGGCAGCCTGCGCAGCCAGCCAGGCCTTGAAGGCGGGGTGGGGAAGACCCGTTTGCCGTTGGCTTTGAGGCGTTCCACGCTCTCGCCATGCCAGTCTGAGGTGTGTCCGCTGTCTTGCATCGTGGACACATGCTGACTCGATCCTCAGGTCAGCTTATTACGGCTCTGAGGCCACGCTTACACATTCGCCGCTTCGCTGTTCTGTTCTTCTATCCCCGAGCCACGCGGGGCCGAAGTTGCCCGACGCGGGGCTCCAATCCCTGGACGCGCACTGCGGCCATGTGGGCCTTGACGTCGGCCAGCTGTTGAACGGGAAGTTGAGGGTCAGGTCGGCCGGTTCTTGACCGTGACCTGGTACTTGCTGCGGTTCTCGATGGTCGTCATGGAAGCCTCCGAAGTGAGACTTCTGATAGTCACCAGAACTTATATGGCCGCCACCGTGGCCACGCGTCGTGGCACAGATTCGGCACGCAATCCTTCGGATCGCTTGCGGCGAGGGGCACGCCCTGCTGCAAGTCGTTGTCGCAAAACGAATTCCTGGTCGGGGTGAGAGGATTCGAACCTCCGGCCTCTACGTCCCGAACGTAGCGCTCTACCAGGCTAAGCTACACCCCGATTTGCCGGCTGCCCGCCGCTTCCGATCACTCAGTTGCGCCGCTGCAGCAGCGAAGCCGCCAATTGTACCAAAGCGCGAGCGTGGTCATTCGACGGCAGCCGCGAGGCCGCTTGCATCGCCCTTTGCGCTTCCGCGGCCGCGGCTTCCTGCGCCACTTGCAGCGCACCGGTTTCGCGCACGATGGCCACGATGGTGTCGAGCTGGCCGAGGTCGCCGCTCTCGATGGCGGACCGGATCACCTGCCGCTGTGCTTCGCTGCCGCGCCGCATCGCGGCAATCAGGGGCAGGGTGACCTTGCCTTCGCGCAGATCGTCGCCGATGTTCTTGCCGAGCTCTTCCACCGCGCCGGCGTAGTCGAGCACGTCGTCGATCACCTGGAAGGCGGTGCCCAGCGCCTGGCCGTAGTCGGCGCAGGTGCGCTCGATCTGCGGCGAGGCGCCGGCCAGCACCGCGCCCAGCCGCGCGCTGGCCTCGAACAGCTTGGCGGTCTTGGAGCGGATCACCTGCAGGTAACCGGCCTCGTCCAGGGCCGGGTCGTGCATGTTCACCAGTTGCATCACCTCGCCCTCGGCGATGACGTTGGTGGCGTCGGCCAGGATCTCCATCACCCGCACTTCGCGCGCGTCCAGCATCATCTGGAAGGCGCGCGAGTAGAGGAAGTCGCCGACCAGCACGCTGGCCGGATTGCCAAAGTGCTGGTTGGCCGTCGCCCGGCCGCGGCGCAGCAGGGAGTCGTCCACCACGTCGTCGTGCAGCAGCGAGGCCGTATGGATGAACTCGACCACCGCGGCCAGGTTGAAGCGTTGGGCGCCCGTGTAGCCGAGCGCGCCGCAAACCAGCAGCAGCAGGGCCGGGCGCAGGCGCTTGCCGCCGGAAGAGATGATGTAGCGGGAGACGTCGCCGACCAGCGGCACGCCGGAGGCCAGCCGGTGGGCGATCACCGCATCCACCTCCCGCATGTCGTCGGTGATCAAGGAAAGCCCGGAGGCGGCGCTGGGGGAAGAATCGGTCAAAGGCGGTTCCGCGGAGTTGGCCAATTATAGGAAGGCCCCCGGAAACACCCATCGGCCTGAGGCCGCGCCCCGGGGCCGCGGAAGGTGAGCAGGCGCCAACTATGCTATAGTCGCGGGCTTTCCGGAAATCCGTCCGGGAAACCTAATTCCATTTGTGAGGTTCCACATGTACGCGGTCATAAAAACCGGAGGCAAGCAGTATCGTGTTGCTTCCGGCGACAAAATTAAAGTAGAACAGATTGCTGCGGACATCGGCCAGGAAATCACGATCGATCAGGTGCTCGCAGTCGGCAACGGCAGCGACCTGAAGATCGGGGTTCCCCTGGTGTCCGGTGCCACGGTCATCGCCACCATCCTGGCACACGGCAAGCACGACAAGATCCGCATCTTCAAGATGCGCCGTCGCAAGCACTATCAGAAGCACCAGGGCCACCGCCAGCAGTACACCGAACTGCAAATCGGTGCCATCGCCGGCTGATCAGGAGAAGCAGAAATGGCACAGAAAAAAGGCGGCGGCTCTACGCGAAACGGGCGGGATTCCCAGCCCAAGATGCTTGGCGTGAAGAAGTTCGGCGGCGAACTCATCAGCGCGGGCGCGATCATCGTGCGCCAGCGTGGCACCCGTTTCCATCCCGGCGTCAACGTCGGCCTGGGCAAGGACCACACGCTGTTTGCCCTGGTCGAAGGCCACGTGCAGTTCACTGTCAAGGGTTCGATGAACCGGAGCACGGTCAACGTGGTTCCGGCGGCCTGAGATAATCTCGGTCAAGCAAGTCTGAAGTCCCGGCAACGGGGCGCCCAAAGCCCCGACTTGTCGGGGCTTTGTTATTTTCGAGGATTGAGACCATGAAGTTCGTCGACGAAGCCTTCATCGACATCGCCGCCGGCGACGGGGGGAACGGCTGCGTCTCGTTCCGCCATGAAAAATACAAGGAATTCGGCGGCCCCAACGGGGGCGACGGTGGTCGCGGCGGCAACGTCTGGGCGATCGCCGACGCGGCGCTCAACACGCTGGTCGATTTCCGGTTTGCGCGCAAGCACAACGCCGGGCGGGGCGAGCACGGCATGGGCTCCGACATGTTCGGCGCGGCCGGCGGTGACATCGAGCTGAAGATGCCGGTGGGCACCATCATCATCGACAACGAGACCGGGGCCGTGCTGCACGAGTTGCTGTCCCCGGGCGAGCGGATCCTGATCGCCAAGGGCGGTGACGGCGGCTTTGGCAACATGCGCTTCAAGAGCTCGATCAATCGGGCGCCGCGGCAAAAGACGCCGGGCTGGCCGGGCGAGGCCAAGAGCCTGCGGCTGGAGCTGAAGGTGCTGGCGGACGTCGGTCTGCTGGGCATGCCGAACGCGGGCAAGTCGACGCTGATCACCGCCGTCTCCAACGCGCGGCCGAAGATCGCCGACTACCCGTTCACCACGCTGCACCCGAACCTGGGCGTGGTGCGGGTCGGTCCGGAACAGAGCTTCGTGATCGCCGACCTGCCGGGCCTGATCGAAGGCGCCAGCGAGGGCGCGGGCCTGGGCCACCTGTTCCTGCGTCACCTGAGCCGCACCCGGCTGCTGCTGCACGTGGTCGACATCGCGCCGTTCGACGAAGGCGTCGATCCCGTGGCGCAGGCCAAGTCCATCGTCGCGGAGCTCAAGAAGTACGACCAGGCGCTGTACGACAAGCCGCGCTGGCTGGTGCTCAACAAGCTGGACATGGTGCCGGCCGAAGAGCGGGCCGCGCGCGTGAAGGACTTCGTCAAGCGCTTCAAGCACAAGGGCCCGGTGTTCGAGATATCGGCGCTCACGCGCGAGGGTTGCGAGCCCCTGGTGCGGGCGGTGTTCCAGAACATCCAGGCCCAGCACATCGCCGCGCAGCCGGTGATCGAGGTCGATCCGCGCTTCAGCGGCGAGGCGGCGGATCCCACCGATCCGCGCTTCAGCGGCGAGGCGGCAGACAAGGAATGAGCGCCGTGGCCGGCAGGGACGCAGCGGCCATCCTGCGCGAGGCGCGGCGCATCGTCGTCAAGGTCGGCTCCAGCCTGGTCACCAACGACGGCCGCGGCCTGGACGAGGTCGCCATCGGCGAGTGGAGTCGGCAGCTGGCCGCGCTGGCAGCCGATGGCCGCGAGGTGATCATGGTTTCCAGCGGCGCCATCGCCGAAGGCATGAAGCGCCTGGGCTGGACCACCCGCCCGCGCGAGTTGCACGAGCTGCAGGCGGCCGCCGCCGTCGGCCAGATGGGCCTGGCCCAGATGTACGAGACCAAGCTGCGCGAGCACGGCCTGGGCTCGGCCCAGGTGCTGCTCACGCATGCCGACCTGGCCGACCGCGAGCGCTACCTCAATGCCCGCTCCACCCTGCTCACGCTGCTGGGGCTGCACGTGGTGCCGGTCATCAACGAGAACGACACCGTCGTCAACGACGATATCAAGTTCGGCGACAACGACACGCTGGGCGCGCTGGTCGCCAACCTGGTCGAGGCCGACCTGCTGGTGATCCTGACCGACCAGAAGGGCCTGTACAGCGCCGACCCGCGCAAGGACCCGGCGGCCCGCTTCATCCGCGAAGGCCGCGCCGGCGATGCGGCGCTGGAAGCCATGGCTGGCGGCGCCGGCAGCAGCATCGGCCGCGGCGGCATGATCACCAAGGTGCTGGCGGCCCGCCGTGCGGCCGGCTCCGGCGCCTCCACCGTGATCGCCTGGGGCCGCGAGCCCGACTGCCTGCCGCGGCTGGCGCGAGGCGAGATCATCGGCACGCTGCTGGTGGCGCCGACGCAGAAAAGCCAGGCGCGCAAGCGCTGGATCGCCGACCACCTGCAGCTGCGCGGCGCGGTCACCGTGGACGAAGGCGCGGCGGCCAAGCTGCGGGAGCACGGCAAGAGCCTGCTGCCCATCGGCATGACCGGCGTGGAAGGCGGCTTCTCGCGCGGCGACGTGATCGCGGTGCGGGATCCGGCCGGCCTGGAAGTCGCGCGCGGCCTGGCCAACTACGCCGCGGCGGAAGCCCGCCTGCTGTGCCGCAAGCCGTCGAGCGAGATCGAACCGCTGCTCGGTTACATGGCCGAGCCGGAGATGATCCACCGGACCAACCTGGTGCTCACCCGGTCGTAGCCGTCATTCCCGCGGGCGGGAATCCAGCCCTCAATTGGCCAGGAAGCGCAGGTCCGGGCCGGACTTCAAGTCGCGCACGATGAACTCCGGCGACCGGTTGGGTGCATGCCCGATGCACGCGCCCGTGCGCGC
Organism: Ramlibacter sp.; assembly: GCF_028292805.1. Taxonomy (GTDB): domain Bacteria; phylum Pseudomonadota; class Gammaproteobacteria; order Burkholderiales; family Burkholderiaceae_C; genus Ramlibacter. Next base: position 21,950 of record NZ_JAQGLS010000156.1, read on the forward strand.
CACCAGCAGGCTGTGCCTGGAGTTGCGGGTCTGCTGCAGCGGCTGCCATTCGGCCTTGGTGGCGGGCACCCAGCCGCTGTCGGGGTTGTGGCGCGCGTACACCTTCACCTCGCCGGTGCTGCAACGCACGCCTTCGTACATCGCGTTGACCGTGCCGCTGGTGCTGGTGGCCACCACCACGTAGCGCACGACGCCGTCGGCGCCGATGCTCACGGAGCCGGGATCGACGCCAAAGCGCAGGCTGCTGGCCGGCATCTCCAGCCCGATCAGGCGCGACGTGTTCAGCGGCGGCGGCGGCGGGGTCTGCAGTTCCTTCCAGTCGGGATCAGCGTCGACGAGTTGGGCGGATGCCGCCCCGGCCGCGGCGGCCAGAATCAGTGCCAGGAAGTGGCGGTACATGTGTCCTTTGGTCATGGCGAACGGCGGCCGGGCTGGGGGTTCGGCTCGAAGGTGGCGCCGGGGGGCAGTTCCATCATGGGGGAGGGCATCGGCGAGACGGCGCCGTCGTGGCCGCCGTGTTCGCCGTCGCGCGTGCGCATGCCGCTGCGCAGGTAGCGGTTGCGGTGGTCGCTGCGGGGCAGGTAGCGGGCCAGCTCGCGCAAGGCCATTTCGTAGACGCCGCGCTTGAATTCGACCACCACGTCGAGCGGCACCCAGTAGTCGTTCCAGCGCCAGGCGTCGAACTCGGGGTGGTTGGTGGCGCGCAGGTTCAGATCCCAGTCGTGGCCGGTCAACTGCAACAGGAACCAGATCTGTTTCTGGCCCTTGTAGTGGCCCCGCGCGTCGCGCCGGATGTAGCGTTCGGGAACCTCGTAGCGCAGCCAGTCGCGCGTGCGGGCCACGATGCGCACGTGCTCGGCCATCAGCCCGACTTCCTCGTGCAATTCGCGGAACATCGCCTGCTCCGGGCTTTCGCCGCGGTCGATGCCGCCTTGCGGGAATTGCCAGCTGTGCGTGCGGATCCGCTTGCCCCAGAACACCTGGTTCTTCTGGTTCAGCAGGATGATGCCGACGTTGGGCCTGAAGCCGTCCCGGTCAAGCATAATCAACCCCAAATCTTTGAACTGAGTTCATTATGCACGGCGCCCCCGCGCGCAGGAAGGGCTCAGCTTCCCACCCTCGTTTTCCACTCCCATGCGCGCCTCACAGTTCCTGATTTCCACGCTCAAGGAAGCCCCCGCCGACGCCGAGATCGCCAGCCACAAGCTCATGCTGCGCGGCGGCTACATCAAGCGCCTCGGTGCCGGCATCTACACCTACATGCCCATGGCGCTGCGCGTCATCCGCAAG
>NZ_JAQGLS010000166.1 GCF_028292805.1 Ramlibacter sp.
CGGCAAGGCCTTCCACGGCCCGGCCTTCACCGACGACCGGGAGCTGCCGCGCGACGGCCGCCGCACCGTGCTGGTGGTGGAAGACGATCCGGTGTTCGCCCGCATCCTGCTGGACCTGGCGCACGAGCTGGGCTACCGCTGCCTGGTATCGCACCACGCCGACGAAGGCTGCGCACTGGCCATGGAGCAGGTGCCCGACGCCGTGCTGCTGGACATGCAGCTGCCCGACGACTCCGGCCTGTCGGTGCTGCAAAGGCTCAAGGAAGACCCGCGCACCCGCCACGTGCCGGTGCACGTGATCTCGGTGGAAGACCGCAGCGAGACGGCGTTGAGCCTGGGCGCCGTGGGCTACGCGCGCAAGCCGGCCAGCCGCGAGCAGCTGCAGCACGTGTTCGCGCGGCTGGAGTCCAAGCTGAGCCAGAAGGTCAAGCGCGTGCTGCTGGTGGAAGACGATCTGCGCCAGCAGGAAAGCGTCACGCGCCTGATCGGCGACGGCGACAGCGACGTCGAGATCGTGGCCGTCGCGCAAGGCCGGCAGGCGCTGGCGGCGCTGGAGACTTCGGTGTTCGACTGCATGATCATCGACCTGAAGCTGCCCGACATGACGGGGCAGGAGCTGCTGCGCCGCATGGCCTCGGGCGAGAGCCGCTCGTTCCCGCCGGTGATCGTCTACACCGGCCGCAACCTGACGCGGGCCGAAGAATCGGAGCTGATGCGCTATTCGCGCTCCATCATCATCAAGGGCGCGCGCTCGCCCGAGCGGCTGCTCGACGAAGTGACGCTGTTCCTGCACAAGGTGGAAAACCAGCTGTCAAGCGAGCGGCAAAAGATGCTGCGCACCGCGCGCAACCGCGACAAGGCCTTTGAAGGCCGCCGCATCCTGGTGGTGGACGACGACATGCGCAACATTTTCGCGCTGACCAGCGCGCTGGAGCAAAAGGGCGCCGACGTCGAGGTGGCGCGCAACGGCATCGAGGCGCTGGACAAGCTGGCCCGGGGCGGCGAGCAACTCGACCTGGTGCTGATGGACATCATGATGCCGGAGATGGACGGCTACACCGCCATGCGCGAGATCCGCAAGGACGCGCGCTGGCAGAAGCTGCCGATCATCGCGGTGACCGCCAAGGCGATGAAGGAAGACCAGGAGCGCTGCCTGGCCGCCGGCGCCAACGACTACCTGGCCAAGCCGATCGAGCTGGAACGGCTGTTCTCGCTGATGCGCGTGTGGATGCCGAAACTGGAGCGAATATGAGCACCGCACGGCCGCCCGAAGGTGCTCGCCCCCTCCGCTTGCGGAGGGGGGAGGAGCAGCCCGCACAGCGGACCATCCTGGGGGAGGTTTCCTGATGCCCGGATTGGCGGACATCGAGATCCGCCTCCTGATCGAGGCGGTGTTCCTGCGCTACGGCCACGACTTTCGCGACTACTCGCCGGCCTCGCTCAAGCGGCGCGTGCTGCAGGCGCGCGAGCGCATGGGCGCGGCGTCGATCTCGGCGCTGCAGGAGCGGGTGCTGCACGACGCCGCGGAATTCTCGCAGCTGCTGCAGTACCTGACGGTGCCGGTCAGCGAGATGTTCCGCGACCCACCCTACTTCCTGGCGCTGCGCCAGCAGGTCATCCCGGTGCTGCGCACCTACCCGTCGATCAAGGTCTGGGTCGCCGGCTGCAGCACCGGCGAGGAGCCCTACTCGCTGGCGATCCTGCTGCAGGAGGAAGGGCTGCTCGATCGGACCATCCTGTATGCGACCGACATCAACCATGCCTCGCTGGACAAGGCGCGCCAGGGCATCTTCGGGCTGGAGGCGGTGCGCGCCTTCACCCGCAACTACCAGCGCTCGGGCGGGCTGCGCAGCTTCAGCGACTACTACACGGCGGCCTACGGCGGCGCCCTGTTCGACAAGTCGCTGCGCGACAGCATCACCTTCGCCGACCACAGCCTGGCCACCGACTCGGTGTTTTCCGAGACCCAGCTGGTCTCCTGCCGCAACGTCCTGATCTATTTCAACCGCAAGCTGCAGGATCGGGCGCTGGCCCTGTTCCACGAATCGCTGTCGCACCGCGGCTTCCTGGGCCTGGGCACCAAGGAGACGCTGGATTTCTCCGGCTACGCGGGCCGCTTCGACGTGGTCAGCCGCGCAGAGCGCGTCTACCGCAAGGCCGCGCGATGAAGACCAGCCTGCCCGCCGATTTCTCGCACGCCGTCGAGGCGGTGGCCATCGGCGCCTCGGCCGGCGGCATCGACGCCCTGTTCACGCTGCTGGCCGGCCTGCAGGCGCCGTTTCGCGGCACGGTGATCACCGTGCTGCACCTGCCGCAGAACCACCAGAGCAAGCTGGTGGAAGTGTTCGCCGCGCGCCTTGGCATTCCGGTGGAGGAAGCGCAGCCGCACGCGCCGGTGGCCTCGGGCAGGGTCTACTTTGCACCGCCGGGCTACCATCTGCTGGTGGAGGCGGACCGCACCTTTTCCCTCAGCTGCGACGCACCCGTGCTGTTCTCGCGCCCGTCGATCGACGTGCTGATGGAGTCGTGCGCCGACCTGTATGGCGCCGACATGGCCGGCATCGTCCTCACCGGCGCCAACCAGGACGGGGCCCGCGGACTGGCGCGCATCGGCGCTGGTGGCGGCCTGACGGCGGTGCAGGAGCCGCAGGAGGCGGCGCACGTGGCGATGCCGCTGGCCGCGATCCGGCTGGCCGCCCCCGGCTATGTCCTTCCGCTGGCGGGCCTGCGCAGCCTGTTGCACACTCTGGTGCGCTGATGAGTTCCATTCCCGACGTCAATGTCCTGCTGGTCGACGACCTGCCCGAGAACCTGCTCGCGCTGGAGGCGCTGATCCGCCAGCCGGGCCGCCGCATCTTCACCGCCCGCTCGGGCGACCAGGCGCTGTCGCTGATGCTGGAGCACGCCTTCGCGCTCGCCATCCTGGACGTGCAGATGCCGGCCATGAACGGCTTCGAGCTGGCCGAGCTGATGCGCGGCACCGAGCGCACCCGCACCATCCCGATCGTGTTCGTCAGCGCCGCCGGGCGCGAGCAGAACTACGCCTTCCGCGGCTACGAGTCGGGGGCGGTCGACTTCCTGTACAAGCCGCTGGACCCGCACACGGTGCGCAGCAAGGTCGCCGTGTTCGTCGACCTGTTCCGCCAGCGGCTGGAACTGCAGGCCACGCGGGACGAGCTGCAACGCGCCGTGACCATGCGCGACGACTTCATGTCGATGGTGTCGCACGAGCTGCGCAACCCGCTCAACTCGGTCTACCTGCAGGCGCAGCTGCGCCGCAAGATGCTCACCGGGCCGGAGCCGTCCCGGACCGACGCCATGCTCAGGCTGGTGGACCGTGACGAGCGGCAGATCCGCAACATGATCCGCCTGCTGGACGACATGCTGGACGTCTCACGGCTGCGCACCGGGCGGCTGGCCATGGTGCCGGCGCCGTACGACCTGGCGGAACTGTCGCGGCGCGTGGTCGAGGCCATCAACGACCTGGCGGCCACGGCCGGCTGCTCGGTGCTGATCCAGGCGCCGCAGGCGCTGCCCATCGAAGGCGACGAGTTCCGCATCGAGCAGGTGATCACCAACTTGCTGACCAACGCGCTGCGCTACGGGCAGGGCAAGCCGGTGGCGGTGACGGTCAGCCGCAACGGGCAGCAGGCCAGCGTGTCGGTGCGGGACCAGGGCATGGGCATCGCCCAGGCCGACCAGGACCGCATCTTCGAGCAGTTCGAGCGGGCCGAGGGCTCGCAGCAGGTGCCGGGCCTGGGCCTGGGCCTGTTCATCGCCCGCCAGATCGTGCAGGCCCACAGCGGCCGTCTCGAAGTGCGCAGCCAGCCCGGCGCCGGCGCCGAGTTCGTCCTGCACCTGCCCCTGCCGTCGGCCACGTGACAGAATGACGGGTTGCCGCCAGTGGCGGCCCAGTCAAACGCAGGAAGCACTCAAAATGGACGCAGAACGTACCAACCTCATCGGCACCACCTTGGCGGACCTGCAGGCCCGCACGGCGGACCTTCGGGGGTATCTTTGACTACGATTCCAAAGCCGAACGCCTGAGGACCGTCAACGCCTCGCTGGAAGACCCGCAGGTCTGGAACGACCCCAAGAGAGCCCAGGAACTGGGCCGCGAAAAAAAGCAGCTGGAAGGCGTCGTCAACTCCCTGCAGAAGCTGCAGAGCGAACTGGCGGACAACCTTGAGCTGTTCGAGATGAGCAAGGAGGAAGGCGATGACGCCGGCCTCGCGAGCATCGAGGCCGACTGCGCCAAGCTGGCGGCCGAGGTCGAGGGGCTGGAGTTCCGCCGCATGTTCAACCAGCCGGCGGACCCGAACAACTGCTTCCTGGACCTGCAGGCCGGCGCCGGCGGCACCGAGGCGTGCGACTGGACCAGCATGCTGCTGCGCCAGTACCTCAAGTACGCCGAGCGCAAGGGCTTCAAGACCACGGTGGAAGACGAAACCCCGGGCGACACCGCGGGCATCAAGGGCGCGACGATCAAGATCGAGGGCGAGTACGCCTTCGGCCTGCTGCGCACCGAGACCGGCGTGCACCGGCTGGTGCGCAAATCGCCGTTCGACTCCTCGGGCGGCCGCCACACCAGCTTTGCCAGCGTGTTCGTCTATCCCGAAATCGACGACTCGATCGAGATCGACATCAACCCGGCCGACGTGCGGGTGGACACCTACCGCGCCTCGGGCGCCGGCGGCCAGCACATCAACAAGACCGACTCGGCGGTGCGGCTGACCCACATCCCGACCAACATCGTGGTGCAGTGCCAGGACAGCCGCAGTCAGCACAGCAACCGCGACGTGGCCTGGAAGCGCCTGCGCTCGCGGCTGTACGACCATGAGATGCGCAAGCGCATGGAAGAGCAGCAAAAGCTCGAAGACAGCAAGACCGACGTCGGCTGGGGCCACCAGATCCGCAGCTACGTGCTGGACAACAGCCGGATCAAGGACTTGCGCACCGGGGTCGAGATCTCGGCCACCCAGAAGGTGCTGGACGGCGACCTCGATGTGTTCATCGAAGCGTCGCTCAAGCAGGGCGTCTGATGGGCACTCCCGCCCTCGTCTTCGACATGGACGGCACCATGGTCGACTCGATGCCGGCGCATGCGCGCAGCTGGGAGGCGTTCACCCGCCGCCATGGCATCGCGCTGCCGGTGGCCGAGGTGCTGCGGCGCACGACCGGGCGCACCGGCGTCGAGTGCATCCGCGAGCTGATGGGCGAGGTGGGCGAGCCGCGGGCATTGGAGCTGATCGGCGAGAAGGAGGCGCTGTACCGCGCAGCCTTCGCCGGCGAATTCCGCGAAGTGGCGGGCTTTCGCCGCTTCACGGTGCAGGCACAGGAGCGCGGGTTGCGTTGGGCGGTGGCGACCGCCGGCGACAAGCACAACATCGCCTTCGTCCTCGAGCACCTGCAGCTGGCGCAGCCGCCGCGCGCCATCGTCGGCGGCGACGAAGGCCTGCGCGGCAAGCCCGAGCCCGACCTGTTCCTGGAAGCCGCGCGCCGCATCGGCGCCGCGCCGGCGGACTGCATCGTGTTCGAGGATGCGCCGTTCGGGATCGAGGCGGCGCACCGCGCCGGGATGCGGGCCGTGGCCATCTGCAGCACGCACGGCCCGCGCGAGCTGGCCGGCCCGCACGTGATCGCGCAGGTGCGCGACTACGAGGAACTGATGACAACGAACTTCCTGGAGAGCCTGGATGCGTGAAGGACAATCTAAAGTGATCTATCGCGCCGACTACCAGCCGCCCGCGTTCTGGATCGACAGCGTCGACCTGTGCTTCGACCTGGACCCGGCCAAGACCCGCGTTCTGAACCGCATGCAGGTGCGCCGCAACCCGGACGTGCCGGCGCAGGCGCTGCGGCTGGACGGCGAGGAGCTGAACCTGGCCCGCGTGCTGGTCGCCGGCCAGGGCACCTCGTTCAAGCTGGAAGACGGCCAGCTGGTGCTGGAGAACCTGCCGCAAGGCAACGACCCGTTCGAGCTGGAGATCTTCACCACCTGCGCCCCGGCCAAGAACACCAAGCTGATGGGCCTGTACGTCAGCAACGACTCGTTCTTCACCCAGTGCGAAGCCGAGGGCTTTCGCCGCATCACCTACTTCCTGGACCGCCCGGACGTGATGGCCAGCTACACCGTCACCTTGCGCGCCGACCGTCGCAAGTACCCGGTGCTGCTGTCGAACGGCAACCTGGTGGAGGAAGGCAAGCTGGACGACGGCCGCCACTTTGCCAAATGGGTGGACCCGTTTCGCAAGCCCAGCTACCTGTTCGCGCTGGTGGCCGGCCAGCTGGTGTGCCGCGAGCAGCGCATCACCTCGCGCAGCGGCAACGACCATCTGCTGCAGGTGTTCGTGCGCCCCGGCGACCTGGACAAGACCGAGCATGCGATGAACTCGCTGATGCACTCGGTGGCCTGGGACGAGGCGCGCTTCAACCTGTCGCTCGACCTGGAGCGCTTCATGATCGTCGCCACCAGCGACTTCAACATGGGCGCGATGGAAAACAAGGGGCTGAACGTCTTCAACACGAAGTACGTGCTGGCCAGCCAGGCCACCGCCACCGACACCGATTTCGGCAACATCGAAAGCGTGGTCGGCCACGAGTACTTCCACAACTGGACCGGCAACCGCGTGACCTGCCGCGACTGGTTCCAGCTGTCGCTCAAGGAAGGCCTGACGGTGTTCCGCGACCAGGAGTTCAGCCAGGACCTGGCCGGCAGCCCCTCGGCCCGGGCCGTCAAGCGGATCGAGGACGTGCGGGTGCTGCGCACCGCGCAGTTCCCGGAAGACGCCGGCCCGATGGCGCACCCGGTGCGGCCCGACCAGTACCTGGAGATCAACAACTTCTACACGGTCACCATCTACGAAAAGGGCGCCGAGGTCGTGCGGATGATGCAGACGCTGGTGGGCCGCGACGGCTTCGCCAAGGGCATGGCGTTGTACTTCGAGCGCCACGACGGCCACGCGGTCACCTGCGACGATTTCGCCCAGGCCATCGCCGACGCCAACCCCGAGTCGCAGCTGGCCCGGCGCCTGGACCAGTTCAAGCGCTGGTACAGCCAGGCCGGCACGCCGCGGCTGAAGGCGGTGACAAGTTTCGATGCCGGCGCCGGCGTCTACAGCGTGACGCTGTCGCAAAGCTGCGCGCCCACGCCCGGCCAGCCGGAAAAGCTGCCGTTCGTGATTCCGGTCGCGCTCGGCCTGCTGACGGTCGACGGCAAGGAGCTGAGCAGCGGCATGCATGTGCTGACGCAGGAGAGCGAGACGCTCACCTTCCCGGGCCTGGCCGCCGAACCGGTGCCGTCGCTGCTGCGCGGCTTCAGCGCGCCGGTGGTGCTGGACTACGATTACAGCGACGCGCAACTGCTGACGCTGCTGGCGCACGACGCCGACCCGTTCAACCGCTGGGAAGCGGCGCAGCGCCTGGGCACCGGCCGGGCGCTGGCGTTCATCCGCAACCCGCAGGCTGAGGTGCGGCTGGACGACGCCTACCTGGAGTCCATGCGCAGCGTGCTGCGCCACCCGCAGCTGGATGCAGCCTTCAAGGAACTGGTGCTGACGCTGCCGGCCGAAACCTTCATCGCCGAACAGCTGGACGTGGTGGACCCGCAGCGCGTCCACGCGGTGCGCGAAGGCATGCGCCAGCACCTGGCCGAGGCGCTGGTCGCCGACTGGGCCTGGGCCGTCCAGGCGCACAGCGACAGCGGCGCCTACCAGCCGGACCCGGTCTCCAGCGGCCGCCGCGCCCTGGCCGGGCTGGCGCTGACGCACCTGTGCCTGGCCGCCCGCACCTCGGGCGACACGGTGTGGCCCGGCAAGGCCTACCAGCGCTTCAAGGACGCCGGCAACATGACCGATCGGTTCAACGCCCTGGCGGCGCTGGTGGTGAGCGGCCATGCATTGGCCGCCAACGCGCTGCAGCGCTTCCATGCGCTGTTCAAGGACGAGCCTCTCGTGCTGGACAAGTGGTTCGCGCTGCAGGCCGGCGCGCCCGACCGCGGCGGCAACGTGCTGCCGGTGGTCAAGCAGTTGATGAAGCATGCGGACTTCAACATCCGCAACCCGAACCGCGCCCGCAGCGTGATCTTCAGCTACTGCAGCGCCAACCCCGGCGCCTTCCACCGCGCCGACGCCGCCGGCTATGTGTACTGGAGCGAGCGGGTGGTGGAACTGGACGCGATCAACCCGCAGGTGGCCGCGCGGCTGGCGCGGGCACTGGACCGCTGGAACAAGCTGGTGGAGCCGCAGCGCGGCGCCGCCCGCGAGGCGATCGCCCGGGTGGCGGCCCGGCCCGACCTGAGCAACGACGTGCGCGAAGTGGTCACGCGCGCACTGGCGGAGTGAGGCAGCCATGGCGGCACCCAGAAACGCCTTCTACGCCCAGTCCGGCGGCGTCACCGCCGTCATCAACGCCAGCGCCTGTGGGGTGATCGAGACGGCCCGCGCCAACCACAGCAAGATGGGCAAGGTCTACGCGGGCCGCAACGGGATCATCGGCGCGCTGACCGAAGAGCTGATCGACACCAGCCGCGACAGTGCGGCGGCGATCGCGCTGCTGCGCGCCACGCCTTCGGGCGCCTTCGGCTCCTGCCGCTACAAGCTCAAGTCCGTGGAAGCCAACCGGCGCGAGTACGAGCGCCTGCTCGAGGTGTTCAAGGCCCACGACATCGGCTATTTCTTCTACAACGGCGGCGGCGACTCGGCCGACACCTGCTTCAAGGTGAGCCAGTTGTCCGAGAGCATGGGGTATCCGATCCAGGCGATCCACGTGCCCAAGACCGTCGACAACGACCTGCCAGTCACCGACTGCTGCCCGGGCTTCGGCTCGGTCGCCAAGTACGTGGCCGTGTCGGCGCTCGAAGCTTCGTTCGACGTGCGCTCCATGGCCAGGACCTCGACCAAGGTGTTCGTGCTCGAGGTCATGGGCCGGCACGCCGGCTGGATCGCGGCGGCCGGCGGTCTGATCGAGGACGAAGGCATCCCGGTGGTGGTGCTGTTCCCGGAAATCCCGTTCGACGAAAAGCAGTTCACCGACCGCGTGGACGCGCTGGTCAAGCAACACGGCTACTGCACGGTGATCGTCTCGGAAGGCTGCCACCGCCCCGACGGCAGCTTCCTGGCCGAGCAAGGCAGCAAGGATGCCTTCGGCCACGCCCAGCTGGGCGGCGCGGCGCCGGTGGTGGCGGGCATCGTCAAGCGCGCGCTCGGGCACAAGTTTCATTGGGCGGTGGCCGACTACCTGCAGCGCGCCGCGCGCCACATCGCCTCGGCGACCGACGTCCAGCAAGCCTACGAGGTGGGCGCGGCGGCGGTCGAGCTGGCGCTGGCCGGCCACAACGCCGTGATGCCGACCATCGAGCGCGTGAGCGACACGCCGTACCAATACCGCATCGGCATGGCGCCCTTGTCGGCGGTGGCCAACGTCGAGAAATTCATGCCGCGCGACTTCATCACCGCCGACGGCTTCGGCATCACCGAGGCCTGCAAGCGCTACCTGCGCCCCCTGATCCAGGGCGAGGACTTCCCCCAATTCAGCAACGGCCTGCCGGTCTATGCGACGCTGGCGAACGTCGCCGTGGCCCGCAAGCTGCCGCCCTTTGAACTGCGCTGAGCGCCCCCCCCGATGACCTCCAAGATCTCCCTGACCCGCTACCTCGTCGAAAAACAGCGCATCCACGACCGCATCCCGTCGGACCTGCGGCTGTTGCTGGAGGTGGTGGCGCGCGCCTGCAAGAGCATCAGCCACGCCGTGACCAAGGGCGCGCTGGGCGACGTGCTCGGCTCCGCCGGCACCGGCAACGTGCAGGGCGAAATCCAGAAGAAGCTGGACATCATCGCCAACGAGGTGCTGATCGAGGCCAACGAATGGGGCGGCCACCTGGCGGCCATGGCCAGCGAGGAGATGGAGGGCATCTACGTGGTGCCCAACCGCTACCCGCAGGGCGAGTATTTGCTGCTGTTCGACCCGCTGGACGGCTCCTCGAACATCGACGTCAACGTGAGCATCGGCACCATCTTCAGCGTGCTCAAGAAGCCCGAAGCCAACGGCGCCGGCGTGAGCGAGCAGGACTTCCTGCAAGCGGGCAACAGGCAGGTGGCGGCCGGCTACTGCATCTACGGCCCGCAGACCACGCTGGTGCTGACGGTGGGCGACGGCGTGGCGATGTTCACGCTGGACAGCGAGCAAGGCTCCTTCGTGCTGACGCAGGAAGACGTGCGCATCCCGGAGGACACCAGGGAGTTCGCCATCAACATGTCCAACATGCGGCACTGGGCCGCCCCGGTGCGCCGCTACATCGACGAATGCCTGGCCGGCAAGGAAGGCCCGCGCGGCAAGGACTTCAACATGCGCTGGGTGGCCTCCATGGTGGCCGACGTGCACCGCATCCTGACGCGCGGCGGCATCTTCCTGTACCCATGGGACAAGCGCGAGCCGGACAAGCCCGGCAAGCTGCGGCTGCTGTACGAGGCCAACCCCATGGGCTGGTTGGTGGAGCAGGCCGGTGGCGCCATCACCAACGGCAAGCAGCGCATCCTGGACATCCAGCCGGGCACGCTGCACGAACGCGTGTCGGTGATCCTCGGCTCCAGGAACGAGGTGGAGCGGGTGACGGGCTACCACGCGGGCTGAGGCCGGACACTGTCGTGCCGGCGCAGGCCGGACCGGAATCCCGCCCGAAGCCCCGCTATAATCACAGGCTTCGCCGGAATAGCTCAGTTGGTAGAGCAGCGCATTCGTAATGCGAAGGTCGGGGGTTCGACTCCTCTTTCCGGCACCATGACTTGCCAAGGCCCGCCCCTCGTTTCGAGGCGCGGGCTTTTTGTCGTCCCGGGCCGGCGGACGCGACGCTTTTGGCTCCAAGCCTGCTACCGCCCTGGCTCTTGGGCGCCGTACTCCTTGAGGCGGTTGTACAAGGTCTTGATGCTGATCCCCAGGGCCGCGGCGGTGCGCTCCTTGTGGTTGCCGTGCTGCTCGAGCGTGGCCAGCACTGCTTCTTTCTCGACCTGCGCCAGCGTCCTGCCGGCAACCGGCTGAGCCGGGTGGGACCGGACCGCGGCGGCCGGGCGCGCGTCGCTTGGCAGCCAGGGGTGCTTGATCTCGTCGCCGGGCGTCATCACGTAGCTCTGGTGCAGGGCATTGCGCAGCTCGCGCACGTTGCCCGACCAGTGGCAGCGGGCCAGCCGCTGCAGCGCGGCCGGCGCCAGCTGCTTGAAGCCCCCCTCGGCACGGCCGATCTCGCGCAACAGGTGGGTCACGAGCAGGGGCAGGTCTTCCATCCGTTCGCGCAGCGGCGGCAACTGGAGCGGAAAGACGTTCAGCCGGTAGAACAGGTCCTGCCTGAACAGGCCGGCGGCCACGGCCTGCTGCAGGTCGCGGTTGCTGGCCGAGATCAGCCGCACGTCCACCACGCGGCGGGTCGCCGAGAACAGGGGGGTGTAGCTGCCGGTTTCCAGCACGTGCAGCAGCCTGGCCTGCATTGCCGCCGACATGTCGCAGATCTCGTCCAGGAACAGCGTTCCGCCGCGCGCCCGCTCGAGCAGCCCGGCGTGCTCTGCGTCGCCGGCGCGGCTGTTCTCGCTGCCGAACAGCTCGCTCTCCAGCGCATCTGGCCCGATCCCGCCACAGCTCACGGCGACGAACGGGGCAGGCTGGCGCCGGCTCAGGCCATGGATGGTGCGCGCCGCGAGTTCCTTGCCGGTGCCGCTCTCGCCGCTGACCAACACCGGGATGGACGACTGCGCGACCCGGCCGATCAGCTCGTACACCAGCTGCATCCGGCCGCTGCGCCCCACCAGCGCGCCGAAGGCCCCCGTGCGGGCCAGCTGGTCGCGCAGCGCAGCCACCTTGGCCTGCAGCAGGTCCGGCCGGGTCACGCGCGCCAGGATGCAGCCCAGCCGCGACGCGTCGACCGGCTTGAGCAGGTAGTCGGCAGCGCCGTAGCGCAAAGCCTGAATCGAAGTTTCCAGGCGGGCCAAGCCGGTCATCAGGATCACTTCCGATCGGCCCCGGACCGCGGGATCGTCGAGCAGGCTCATGCCATTGCCGTCGGGCAGTTCCAGATCGAGCAGCACCACGTCGGGCGGGCGGGCGGCGATCTGCCGGCGCGCCGATCCGAGCGACTGGGCGGTCGCCGCGTCGAAGCCGTGGTGCGCAACCAGCCTTGCCATCATCCGGCAGAAGTCGGGGTCGTCATCGACGATCAGCGCGCTGCCCATGCCGCCTCCTGCAGGTCGTCGAGGAGGGCCGCCAGCGTGGCCGACTGCCGCGCCGCGATCGCATGGGCCTCGTGCGCGGCGTCGCTGCCCGGCGCGCTGATGGCAGCGACGTCCAGCGCGGCCTGCAAGGAGCCGAGCCGGTTGCGCACCTGGTGGCAAAGCCTCAGGCCTTCAGTGCTGGCCGATGCATTGAATTCGAGCGACCGCCGGCATTCGAGCCAGGCCGTCGCCCGTTGCGCGCAGGCCGCGGCGGCTGCAAGCGTTCCCATTTCGATGCTCCAAAGCGCTGGGCTGGACTCAAGAATGTGTCGGATCGAATCCCGTGGAACGGTTGATTTTCTCGAATTTTCCGACCACGCGCCATCTGCATCAGCATTTTTTACCGCTGCGGAATTTGTTACCGGTGGCGTGTAGGCGGGTCTCGCAACCCGGGTCGGCACAGCGCCTGCAAGCCCGGGTCGCGCCGCAAAATGGCCCTCAGCCACCTGCAAGGAAAGCCATGAAAGCCACCACTCCAGGAATGAACCGCACCGGCGCCGTCGCCTCACCCGAGGGCACCGAAGCGATGACACTCGCCGCCGCCGAACTGACGCCCCAGGTTCCCATCGACACCAGCGCCAGCGACGCCGACCGGCTGCTGTACATCAACGAGGCCGACGCCGTCGGATCGATCCCGCCGCCGGTCGGCCTCAAGGGCGCCGTCAAGGCCGGCGTGGCCAAGCTGCGCGGCGGCAGCCCGTCCATCCTGCTGGACAAGATCGGCGAGCGCATCGCGTTCGAACGCGGGGGGACGCGCCTGTACGACGCACTCATCGTCAAGCACTCGGCCTTCGCGGACAGCCCCGATGGCGGCCTGCCGCCGGCCGAGCTGGTGCTCAAGCAGGAAGGCATGGGGGCCCTGGCACCGGTGCAGGGCGAGGCGCCTGCCCAGACGCTGGCACGCATCCGGTCCGAGGAGCAGGCGCACCTGCTGATGCTGTGCGCGGCAATGGAGCAGCTCGGTGGCGACCCGACGGCCCAGACACCGTGCGCCGACGTGATCGCGACTGCTTCCCTGGGCCTGATCCAGGTCGTCACGGATCCCCGCACCACCCTTGCGCAATGCCTCAACGCGATGCTCACCGCCGAATTGACCGACAACGCCGGCTGGGAGCTGCTGATCCAGCTGGCCGACCAGGCCGGCCAGGCGGAACTCTCGGGCCGCTTCCTCGGCGCATTCACCCAGGAGCAGGAGCACCTGGCCACCATCAGGGGCTGGCTGACGAACCTCGTCACCACCGGCGCCGGCACACCCGCGGTCTGAGCCGCCAGCTTTTTCAAGGATTCCCCATGGCCATCAATCTCCTGACAGACAAAGGCATCCCGCTGGCCCGTCAAAGGCTCAGCTGGAAAGACATGGTCGGCAAGCCGATCAGCAAGCTCGATGACGACGCCTTCAGCCGCGTGCGGGTCATCCTCATGAACGGAGTCGAGCTGGACTCCCTGCGCACCAAGCAGGTCGCCTTGCGCTGCAATGCGAACGCCCGGGTGCAACTGGCCCAGCTGATGCGCGTGGAGCAGCACCAGGCAACCTCCATCAACTGGCTGATCGGCGCCGACCACTCGCCGATCGAAACCACGATCGGCTACGAACAGACGGCCATCGAGGTGACGGCCTCGGTCGCCCAGCTCGAGCCCGACGCCTACCTGGCCCAGGGCTACCGCTACGCGCTGCTGGAGGACTTCGATCACCTGTACCGCTACACGGCGCTGCTGGACCGGCTGGAAGGCAAGGACGCCAACAACATCACCCAGGGCTACACCGACATCGTGCCTTCGCGCGCGACCTTGTTCCATCACCGCGCACCCGAGCACGACCTGCTCGAGCCGTATGGCCCCAACGCGGTGCTGGCCACCAAGCTGCACGCGCTGACGCTGACCGGCGGCGAGTACCAGACCCACGACTACTACATGAACATCGGGCCGCTGTTCGCGGACCCGCTGGCGCGCCAGCTCTATGCCGAGATCGCGTCGGTGGAATCGCAGCACATCGTCCACTACGGCTCGATGCTCAACCCGAACGAGTCGCCGCTGGAGAAGCTGCTGGTCGGCGAAGCCTGCGAAGTGTGGAACTACGCCGGCTGCCTGGCCCAGGAGACCAATCCGCGGCTGAAGGCCCTGTGGCAGACCTTCCTTGAGTTCGAGCTGGGCCACCTGCAGGTGGCCATCGCCCTGTTCAAGGAGGTCGAGCGCCGCGATCCCGCCGAGGTGCTCGGCGACGGCACGCTGCCGCCCTTCATCCGCTTCGAGAGCCACCGGGCCTACCTGCGCGAAGTGGTGGCCGCCGAATCGCAGCTGCGCAAGGACGGCACGCAGTTCGTCGACGAAGCGGCCGAAGGCAAGTCCTCCCTGGAGTACCGCGCGGCCGTGCACGCTGGCGGCTGTCCGTCGGAAATCGTCTCCGCCACCTACAGCTGGACCCCGGGGACCGAGCTGATGCGCGGTCTGCCGGTGCAGGCGACCTGAAGGGCGATGCAAAACTGCGCACCCGACGACCTCTGCCTGCACCAGCCGATCGGCCAGCGGCACGCCAAGGGATGAAACCAAGACGCGGGCGCATGAAAGTGCTGCTCGTTGAAGCCAGGCTCGGGCTGCGCGAGCAACTCCAGCGGGTGTTGCTCGCCATGCCCGGCGCGCGCGCAGGAGGCGCTGCGCAGGAGGCTGGCCCGGGTGTTTTCGAATCTCCTGACCGACGCGTCAAGTACACGCCCGCCGGCGGCAACATCTCGAGCTTGCCAGCGGCACGGCGCTGGTCGGCAGCGGGCAGGAGGCGATCGCGGCCGCCCGCCTCCGGCTGCGGGACGTCGCCATCCTGGACATCGGACTGCCGGACTGAGCGGCCACGAGGTCGGGCAGGCCTTGCGCGGCCTGCCGGGAGGCGACGAGCCGTGCTGATCGCGGCAACCGCTGGGGCCACGCGACGGACCGGGCGGCGTCCATGGCCGCCGGTTCGACGCCCACCTCACCAAGCCCGCCGACATGCGCCTGCTTGGGTGAGCTGGTGGAGAACTGACTGGCCGCAGGGTTCCGGCCACGGCCACGGCAGTCGTAACTTCGTCTTTTACTGATTCAACGGCAGAAATCATCTTCTTTTTCCTGCGGCGTAGGGCTGCTATGGTCGCTGTTCCGATCACCACCTTATGGGAACCCCTTCATGAAGAAAGCTTTGGCCGTTTTCGCGGTCGTCCTGGCCCTGGGAATGACAGCGGCGCTCGACGCCGAAGCCAGGCGTCTGGGTGGTGGCAAGTCCAGCGGCATGCAGCGCCAGAACGTCACCGCGCCAGCCAGCCAGGGCGGCAACGCCGCCAAGGGTGCGCCCAACCAGGCCGCTCCCGCCGCCGGAACTGCTGCTGCCGCCGCGGCCCCTGCCGCCGCTGCCGCCAAGCGCAGCTGGATGGGCCCGCTCGCCGGTTTGGCCGCCGGCATCGGCCTGATGGCCCTGGCGTCGCACTTCGGCTTCGGCGAGGCGATGGCCAACATGATGATGATCGGCCTGCTGGTGATGGCGGTGCTGGTGGTGGTCGGCTTGGTCATGCGCAAGCGCGCGGCCGGCCGCAACCCGGCGCTGGCGGGTGCCGGCGGCGCGGGCGGCCTGCTGCGCCAGCAAGCCAACACCTTGCGCAACGACACTGGCGCGCAGCAGCGCACCGGCTCGCTGATCGGCTCGGGCATCGGCGGCAGCGGCATCGGCGCGGTCGCCACGGCTGGCGTGGGCAACATCCCGGCCGACTTCGACACCGCCGCCTTCGAGCGCAATGCCAAGGACCGCTTCGTGGACCTGCAGGCGGCCAACGACGCACGCGACCTGACGCGCCTGCGCGACTACCTGACGCCTGAAATGTTCGAGGTGGTGCGGGCCGAGGTCGACTCGCGTGGCGCCGAACCCCAGCAAACCGAGGTCTTCGGCCTGGAAGCTCGGGTGCTCGACGTGGCGGAGGAAGAAGCGGCCTACGTGGTCAGCGTGCGCCTGACCGGCAGCCTGCGCCAGCAGCACGGCGCCATCCCGGAAGACCTGGACGAGATCTGGCACCTGACCAAGCCGCGCAGCGGCTTCGGCGGCTGGGTCGTCGCCGGCATCCAGCAGACCGAAGCCTCACCGCAGGCCTGAGCCCCAGGCAGCCGCCCCGCCGCAGGCACACTCCCGGGGATGGCTGCCCCGTTCAACTACCACCACCTCTACTACTTCTGGGTCGTTGCCAAGGAAGGCAGCATGACCCGGGCCGCGCAGCGGCTGGGGATGGCGGTGCAGACGGTCAGCGCCCAGGTGCGCACGCTCGAACAGTCGCTGGGCTACTCGCTGTTCAAGCCGGCCGGCCGCGGCATCGCATTGACTGAAGCCGGCGTGGCCGCGATGGCGCTGGCCGAGCAGATCTTCCAGCTCGGCGAACAGCTGCCGGCGGCAGTGCGCGAAGCTGCCACCGGCCAGGGCCTGCGGCTGGCCGTCGGCATCTCCGACGGCTTGCCCAAGCTGGTGGTCCACCACCTGTTGCGCCCGGCGCTGGACGCGCCCGGCGTTCGCCTGCTGTGCCACGAGGATGAATTCGATCGCCTGCTCGGCGACCTCGCGCTGCACCGCCTGGACGCCGTGCTCTCGGACCGCGCAGCGACCCCCAATCCCAACCTGCGGCTCTACAGCCACGCGCTCGGCGAAGCGCCGCTGGCGTGGTTCGCCCCGGTCGCCCTGGCGAAAAAATGCAAGCAGGATTTCCCGGCCTGCCTGGCGGAGATGCCGGTGCTGCTGCCCACCGGCCATGCCGCCGTGCGGGCACGGCTGGACCACTGGTTCGAGCGCAACGGCCTGCGGCCGCGGGTGGCCGGCGAGTTCGAGGACAGCGCCTTGCTGGCCGCCTTCGGCCGCAGCGGCATGGGCGCCTTCCCCGCTTCGCACTGGTCGCGCGACGAACTGCTCAAAGACCCGGGCCTGCGCCTGCTGGGCGACAGCCCGGAGCTGGTCGAGCATTTCTTCCTGATCTCCGCCGAACGCCGCATCCAGCATCCGCTGGTGCAGCGCTTGCTGCCGGGGCAGCACGGGGACGGCTGAGGCGCCAACTTTCGTCAGTTGCCCGCGCCGAACCGCACCGGCGGCGCCTGGCGATCGGCGCAGTGCGTTGACGCGTGCCACACTCGGATCGATGACATACCGAGTGAAGCTGTTCGAAGCCGACGTCAGCCCCGCAGACCTGCAGGCTGCGGAGGGGCGCTTTCGCGCGGCGCTGGAAGGCGAGCTGGGCGGGCCCGAGCTGGTGGTGCCGCTGTACCGGGCCGCGCAGCGCATCCTGCACAGCTACGGCGAAGACCCGGCAGACGAGCTTCTGACCGAGGACGAGCGGATGGTGTTCACCACCTGGCGCAGCGCGGAGAGGGCAGCCGTCGCCGCCGCCTTCGGCCCGAACCGCTACATGGGCGATGCCATGTACGAGATCCATGCGAATCACTGATCACATGGGGGGGGGAGAACCGTGCTGCGCGGTGCGCAGCACGGTTCTCGATCCAACGATGATGGCAAGGACAGGCACGAAAAGACTGCCTTGTCCCGCATGACCCCGGCAGAAAGCCAGGGTCGCTTCACTCCGCGCTGATCTTCGAGCTCTGGATCGTCCTGGCCCAGAACGCCGTCTCGCGCTGCACCAGCGCGTCCAGCTGCGCCGGCGGCAGGTAGCGCAAGTCGATGCCGGCAGCGGCGGCGCGGGTGCGCGTCTCGGGCAGTTCGAGCGCCTGCTTGATGCCGGCCGACAGCCTGGCGATCACGTCGGGCGGCGTGCCGGCCGGCGCGAAGATGCCGACCCAGGCCTCCAGCTCGAAGCCCTTGAGCCCCGCTTCGGCCGTGGTCGGCACCTGCGGCAGCGCCGGATGGCGCGCGTTGCTGGTCACCGCCAGGCCCTTGAGCTTGCCGGCCTGCACGTGGCCCATCACGGACGGCGGCGTCGTCATGAACACCTGCACCTGGCCGGACAGCACGTCCGAGATGGCGGCGCCCGAGCCGCGGTACGGAATGTGGACCATGCTGGTGCCGGTCTGGGCCTTGAACATCTCGGTGCCCACGTGCGACAGCGAGCCGTTGCCTTGCGAGGCCTAGCTCAGTCGTCCGGGATTCTTCTTCAGCTAGGCGATGAACTCCTGCAGGTTGGCGGCCGGCACCGAGGGATGCACCGCGATGACGTTGGTGGCCGCCGTGATCAGCGCCACCGGCGCCAGCTCGGCCTGCGTCCACGTCATCTTGGGGAACAGCGACGGGTTGCCCACGTGGTACGCGGAATACGAGGTCAGCAGCGTGTAGCCGTCGGCCGGCGCGCGCGCCACCTGCCCGTACGCCACGTTGC
>NZ_JAQGLS010000190.1 GCF_028292805.1 Ramlibacter sp.
TGGGCCGTGCAGATGCTGTGGATCCCGATCACCGCCGCCGGCATCATCAACGGCATCGGCCACTACTGGGGCTACCGCAATTTCGAAGCGCCGGACGCCAGCACGAACGTCTCGCCCTGGGGCGTGATCATCGGCGGCGAAGAGCTGCACAACAACCACCACACCTATCCGACGTCGGCCAAGTTCTCGGTGAAGCCGTACGAATTCGACATCGGCTGGTTCTACATCTCCCTGATGCGCCGGATCGGCTGGGCGACCGTCAAGAAGGTCCCGACGAAGCTGCAACTCGGCGCGATCAAGCCGGTGGCCGACGAGAAGACGCTGGAAGCGCTCATCGCCAATCGCTACGAAGTGATGGCCGGCTATGCGCGCGAAATGCGCCGCGCCTGCCGCAACGAACTCGACGTGCTCAAGAGCCGAGGCCACGACATCGCCACCCTGACGGCCGTCAAGCGCTGGCTGCACCGTGACGACGAGAAGGTGCCGGCATCGGTGCGGCCGCAGCTGGCGCAAGCCCGCGCCGCCCACCCGGTGCTGGACAAGATGGTGACCATGCGCGAGGAATTGCGCCAGATGTGGCTCAACACCAACCACTCGCGCGAGCAGCTGGCAGTGGAGCTGCAGTCCTGGTGCCGCCGCGCCGAGGAAAGCGGGATCGAGGCCCTGCGCCAGTTCTCGTTGAAGCTGCGTTCCGCCCACGCCTGAGCCAGCGCCCGCTCCGTCTTGCAAGGCCCGCTTCGGCGGGCCTTTTGCTGGGTTGCCAGCGGTCACGTCCCACAGCCAAACGCTACATCGGCTACATGCACGCGACACCTCGCCGGCGTCCAATGCTGACATGCGGGATTCCCGCAGTCTTTAGGAGAGTGCCAGATGAACAAGATCATCCTGTCGGCGGCCATGGCGGCCGCCCTGGTTGGCGCCGGCGGCGCTTTCGCCCAGTCGGCGGAATGCCAGCAGCGCGTGCCCGACGGCCGCAGCGTCTGCGACGTGCCCAACCGCGGCGGCTACGCCTCGCCGCACAACGACGCCACCCTCATGGGCGGCGCCTCGCCCGCGTTCGGTGAAGCGCGCCAGTATCGGCGCAACGATCTGCCGCGGTTCCAGTCGGGTGCCGGGTTGTTCGGGGCGCAGGACGAGTACCGCCGCGACCGCCATGACCGCGACCGCGACGGCATTCGCGACAACCGGGACGCCGACCGTGACGGCGACGGGGTGCGCAACAACCGGGACCGGCATCCGGATGATCGGCGCCGCCGATAAATGAAAAAAGCCCCGCGTGCGGGGCTTTTTTCCGGGTCCCCGCCTTGGCGCGGGGATCGAGGTGACTGGGCGCCAGTCGGCGCCCGCCTCACTTCAGCTTGGTCTCTTTGTACTCGACGTGCTTGCGTGCCTTGGGGTCGAACTTCATGATCGACATCTTCTCGGGCATCGTCTTCTTGTTCTTGCTGGTGGTGTAGAAGTGGCCGGTGCCCGCAGTGGACTCCAGCTTGATCTTTTCGCGTCCGCCTTTGCTTGCCATTCTGGTTTCTCCTTAGCTTAGGCTTGGCCGCGGCTGCGCATGTCAGCCAGCACGGCATCGATGCCATTCTTGTCGATCAACCGCAGGGCGGCGCTGGAAACACGCAGGCGAACCCAGCGGTTTTCGGTCTCGACCCAGAAGCGGCGGTGTTGCAGGTTCGGCAGGAACCGGCGCTTGGTTTTGTTGTTGGCGTGGGAAACGTTGTTCCCCACCATCGGGCCTTTGCCCGTTACTTCGCACACGCGTGCCATGAGACTACTCCGATATCAAAAACGGCAATGACTGCCGACAGGCGGCGCGCTTTTGCGCACCTGCCTCGCCATCGCCTCACCTCGCCAGACAGGGTGGCGGTAACCCATGCGGGTGCGGTGCGCCTTCCCAGGCGCACCCAACCGAGCCCGCGATTATATGCCCAAGCTGGTGTAGGGGCTTTCAGTCCGCCTGTTCGAGGAAGCGCTGGGCGTCCAGAGCGGCCATGCAGCCGGTGCCCGCGCTGGTGATCGCCTGGCGATAGACATGGTCCTGCACGTCGCCGGCCGCGAACACGCCGGGCACGCTGGTCATGGTGGCAAAGCCCTGCAACCCGGCCTTGGTGATGATGTAGCCGTCTTTCATCTCAAGCTGGCCCTTGAAGATGTCGGTGTTGGGCTGGTGGCCGATGGCGACGAAAAAGCCCTGGGTCTTGAGGTCCTCGGTCTGGCCGGTGCGGGCATCTTTGAGCCGCACGCCGGTCACCCCGGTGGCGTCGCCCAGCACCGAATCCACGGTCTGGAACAGCTTGAGCTCGATCTTGCCCTGCTTGACGCGCTCCATCACCTTGTCGATCAGGATCGGCTCGGCGCGGAACTTGTCGCGGCGGTGGATCAGGTAGACCTTGCTGGCGATGTTGGACAGGTACAGCGCCTCTTCGACGGCGGTGTTGCCGCCGCCGACCACGGCGGTGACCTGTTCGCGGTAGAAGAAGCCGTCGCAGGTGGCGCAGGCGCTGACGCCGCGGCCCATGAACTCCTGCTCCGAGGGCAGGCCCAGGTACTTGGCCGAGGCCCCCGTCGCGATGACCAGCGTGTCGCAGGTATAAGTGGCGCTGTCGCCGGTGAGGGTGAAGGGGCGCTTGCTGAAATCGACCTTGTTGACATGGTCGAAGATGACCTCGGTCTTGAAGCGTTCCGCATGCTCCAGGAAGCGCTGCATCAGCTCCGGGCCCTGCACGCCGTGGACGTCCGCCGGCCAGTTGTCGACGTCGGTCGTCGTCATGAGCTGGCCGCCCTGGGCGATCCCGGTGACCAGCACCGGATTGAGGTTGGCGCGGGCGGCGTAGATGGCGGCGGTGTAGCCGGCGGGGCCGGAACCGAGAATGAGGACTTTGGCGTGCTTCGTGTTCATGGTGTAAACCTGTGTGGGAAACACCACAGGGCAGTGTACATTTCGGGCCGAGTCGAGAAGTATCCACCCTGTGGGCGAGGCGGATGCTGGACGATGTCAATGCCTACGATTGTAAGAACCGATGGCTGGCCGCTTGGCGGGAGGGATTTGAAACATGTCGATGCTTTCCAACCTGGAATTGATTCGCCGGGTGCCTCTGTTTGCCCTGCTGACATCGACCCAGGCGGAAGCGGTCGCCGACGCGGTGATCAAGCGGCGCTTCAAGCGCGGTGAAACCATCGTGGAGCAGGGCGAGAAATCGAACACGCTCTACATCATCCTCACGGGCAGGGTGCGCGTCGTCACCTCCGACAAGCGGGGCCGCGAGGTCATTCTCGCCACCCTCAATCCCGGCGACTACATCGGCGAGATGAGCCTGATCGACAACGAGCCGCATTCGGCCACCTGCCGCGCCGAAGTCCAGACCGACATGCTGACACTGGGCCGGGCCGAGTTTGCCCGGTGCCTGCCGGAAAACAGCTCGATGTCGTACGCCATCATGAAGGGCCTGGTGCAGCGCCTGCGCCAGGCGGACCGCAAGATCGAGTCGCTGGCCCTGATGGACGTCTACGGGCGGGTGGCCCGGGCGCTGCTCGAGTTCGCGCAGCCGGACCGCGAAGGGCTGATGACCATCCGCGAGCGGATCTCGCGCCAGGACATCGCCAAGATGGTCGGCGCCTCGCGTGAAATGGTCAGCCGGGTGATGAAGGACCTGGAGGACCGCGGCTTCATCGAAACCCGCGAAGACGGCTCCATGCTGGTCAAGGACCGCTTGACCACGCTGGGCTGATGCCGCCGGTGGCATCCCGGGCGTGAGCCGGGATCCAGGTCGCGTTCGACCACGGCCTGGATGGTGGGGCAGGCCGCAATTACAGGCCCGGACCATGGCGGCAAGCCAACACTCTGTTGCGGCTTGCAAGGACATCCGGCCATGCTGGGCTAAGCTTCGCGCTGACCCATGACGTACTCGCTCAACACCCTCACGGACCGCTCCCCCGCCGGTGCGTCGCCGCGGCCCGGCCTGGCCCGCTTCGCGCACGAAACCGTGCTGGTGCTCGGCGCGGTGGCCCTGGTGCTGTGGCTGCTGGCGCTGGCCAGCTATTCCGCGGCCGACGCGGCCTTCTCCACCTCCGGCGGCGGCGGTCCCGTCCTCAACTGGGCCGGCCGCCTCGGCGCCTTGCTGGCCGACGGCAGCTACTTCCTGCTTGGCTACAGCGTGTGGTGGTGCCTGGCGGCCGGCCTGCGCGCCTGGCTGGCCGCGCTGGCGCGCTGGATGCGGGCCGGTGAGCCGGTGCCCGCCGCCGGCCACGGCCGCTGGCTGCATGGGCGGCTCGCCTTCTGGCTCGGGCTGGCCGTGCTGCTGGCGGCCAGCGCCGGCCTGGAATGGTCGCGCCTTTATCGGTTCGAAGACGGCCTGCCTGACCATGCCGGTGGCGCGCTCGGTTACCTGACCGGCCCGCTGGCCATGAAGTGGCTGGGCTTCACCGGCTCCGGGCTGGTGTTCGTGGCGCTGCTGGTGATGGGTGCGGCGCTGGTGTTCCGCTTTTCCTGGAGCCACGTGGCAGAGCGCCTGGGTGCCGCACTGGACGGCTTCATCACCAAGCACCGGGCAAAGCGAGAGATCGCCCAGGACCTGGCGCTGGGCCAGCAGGCCGCCCGCGAACGCGAGGAGACGGTGCTGGAAGGGCGCATCGAGGTCGAGGAACACCATCCGGTGCCGGTGCTGATCGAGCCGCCGGCGCAGGTGCCCAAGAGCGAACGCGTCGCCAAGGAGCGCCAGAAGCCGCTGTTCACCGAAATGCCGGACAGCAAGCTGCCGCAGGTGGACCTGCTCGACTCCAGCGTCGGCCGGCAAGAGACCGTCTCGTCCGAAACGCTGGAGATGACCTCCAGGCTGATCGAAAAGAAGCTCAAGGACTTCGGAGTCGAGGTCCGCGTGGTGGCGGCCGCGCCCGGCCCGGTGATCACGCGCTACGAGATCGAGCCGGCCACCGGCGTGAAGGGCTCGCAGGTCGTCGGCCTGGCCAAGGACCTGGCGCGCTCGCTGTCGCTGGTGTCGATCCGCGTCATCGAGACCATTCCCGGCAAGAACTTCATGGCGCTGGAACTGCCCAACGCCAAGCGGCAATCGATCAAGCTGTCGGAGATCCTGGGCTCGCAGACCTACCACGAGGCCAAGTCGCAGCTGACCATCGGCCTGGGCAAGGACATTGCCGGCAACCCGGTGGTGGCCGACCTGGCCCGGATGCCGCACGTGCTGGTGGCCGGCACCACCGGCTCGGGCAAGTCGGTCGGCATCAACGCCATGATCCTGAGCCTGCTGTACAAGGCCGAGGCGCGCGACGTGCGGCTGCTGATGATCGATCCCAAGATGCTGGAGATGTCGGTCTACGAAGGCATCCCGCACCTGCTGGCCCCGGTGGTTACCGACATGAAGCAGGCCGCCAACGGCCTGAACTGGTGCGTAGGCGAGATGGAGCGGCGCTACAAGCTGATGTCCAAGCTGGGCGTGCGCAACCTGGCCGGCTACAACCACAAGATCGACGAGGCCAAGGCCAAGGAACAGTTCATCTACAACCCCTTCAGCCTGACACCGGACAGCCCGGAGCCGCTGGAGCGCCTGCCCTACATCGTGGTGGTGATCGACGAACTGGCCGACCTGATGATGGTGGTGGGCAAGAAGATCGAGGAGCTGATCGCCCGGCTGGCGCAAAAGGCGCGCGCCGCCGGCATCCACCTGGTGCTGGCCACGCAGCGGCCCAGCGTCGACGTGATTACCGGCCTGAACAAGGCCAACATCCCGACCCGGATCGCGTTCCAGGTGTCCAGCAAGATCGACAGCCGCACCATCCTGGACCAGATGGGCGCGGAGGCGCTGCTGGGCATGGGCGACATGCTTTACATGCCCAGCGGCAGCGGCTACCCGGTGCGGGTGCACGGCGCCTTCGTCAGCGACGAGGAAGTGCACCGCGTGGTGGCCTACTTGAAGGCGCAGGGCGGCGAGCCGAACTACGTCGAGGGCGTGCTGGAAGGCGGCACCGTCGATGGCGACGACGGCCCGGGCGGCGTGCCGGGCGAGGGCGGCGGCGAGGGCGACCCGATGTACGACCGCGCGGTGGAAGTGGTGCTCAAGAACCAGAAAGCCAGCATCTCGCTGGTGCAGCGCCACCTGTCCATCGGTTACAACAAGGCAGCCAACCTACTCGAAGCCATGGAAAAGGCCGGCCTGGTCAGCGCCATGAACGCCCGCGGACAGCGCGAGATCCTGGTTCCAGGCCGAGGCGACTGACACCCCGTAACGAACTAAACCGCTGCGCCCGCACCCAACGGACAATGCTTGTTGGGAGAACCTCATGAAGAAACTGTTTGCCGCGGCCTTGCTGGCCGCTGGAGCGCTCGCCGCGCACGCCGGGCCGATCGAGAGCCTGGAGAATTTCATCCGAACCGCCAAGAGCGGTCGCGCCGACTTCACCCAGGTGGTGACGGCGCCGACGCGCGAAGGCCAGGCCGCCAGGACCAAGACGTCGGGCGGCACTTTCGAATTCGAGCGGCCGAACAAATTTCGCTTCGTCTACGCCAAGCCGTTCCAGCAGTCGATCGTGGCCGACGGCCAGACGCTGTGGATGCACGATGTCGACCTGAACCAGGTGACCTCGCGCAAGCAGGCCAAGGTGCTGGGCACCACGCCGGCCGCGCTGATCGCCGCCTCGCCCGACCTGGAGACGCTCAAGCGCGACTTCACGCTGCAGGCACTGCCGGACAGCAACGGACTGCAGTGGGTGCAGGCGCTGCCCAAGGCCAAGGAAGGCCAGCTGACCGCGATGAAGGTCGGGTTTCGTGGCGACCAGCTGGCGGCGCTGGAGGTGCAGGACAGCTTCGGCCAGCGCTCGCTGCTGACGTTCGCCAACATGCAGGTCAACGCCGGCGTCAGCGCCGACGCCTTCCGCTTCACGCCGCCAAAGGGCACGGACGTGGTGCAGGCGCCTTGAGGCGGGCGCGGCGATCGCCCCGTCGGAGCCCCGGATCCCGCCCGCGCCACTGCCGTTCCGGAATGATCTCCGGCGAGTCGAGGTGCGCCCTGGCATGGCGTCAGTGGCGGGGCGGCGGCGAGTCCATTGCGTCTCGTCGCGCCAGGACGGGCAAGTCGCCTTGGCGAATGTCCCCGGCCCGGGCCTCGCCTGCGGCTGCGGCCGCTCCTCCTCCTTTACTTCGCCAAGCGGGTTGCCCGCGCTGGCGCTGCGCCGTGCGGATCGCTGGCGCCGCTGCCGCCGGCCAACGAGTCCAGCTCAGCCGGTAGCATCGGTCCTGAACACGGGATCGTCCAGAAGCGGGCAACGCACCCACACGCGCGGCGCAGGACCGGATCGGCCCAGCGGGGCATCAAGTCGCCTTGCGCCAGCAGCGGATTCCCATTTTCCGGCAAGGCGTCAGCCGTCGGGCGCCATCACACGGTGACGGAGCCGGCGGGCATCAACCCTCCCGGGGGGCGCGGCCCTGTTCCTTGCGCTCGATGAACTCGTCCATCCGCGACAGCAGCCGCCACCATTCGGAGCCGTCGGCGCGGTAGACGCGGATGGCGCCCGCGCGCACCAGGATCTTGCGCAGCTCGTCGTCGCCGAAGCCGCCCAGGTGACTGCGCAGCGTCTCGAAGGAGCGGTCGGTGAAGCTCTTGTGGCCCAGAAAGTGGCGGGCCGTCTCCTCCGCCATGTATTCGACCTTGTGCTGCTCCTGCTGCACCCGCAGCTGGTTGCGAAACTGCTGGCGATTGAGCAGGAAGCTGATGGCGCCGCCGACCGCAGCGCCGAGCAAGGCCGAGAAGGTGGACCACAGGGCCGGTTCCATGATGGGCGGACTATAAACTCCATCGCATGAGCACAGCACCCCCCGCGCACGCCCCCCTGGCGGAGCGCCTGCGGCCGCAGACGCTGGGCGAGGTGATCGGCCAGCAGCACCTGCTGGGCGCGGGCATGGCGCTGCGCATCGCCTTCGAGTCGGGCCAGCCCCACAGCTGCATCCTGTGGGGGCCGCCCGGCACCGGCAAGACGACCATCGCCCGCCTGATGGCCGATGCCTTCGACGCCCAGTTCATCACCATCAGCGCCGTGCTGGGCGGGGTCAAGGACATCCGCGAGGCGGTGGAGCAGGCCCAGGTCGCGCAGGCGCGCGGTTTGCGCACCATCGTGTTCGTCGACGAGGTGCACCGCTTCAACAAGAGCCAGCAGGACGCCTTCCTGCCGCACGTGGAGTCGGGCCTGTTCACCTTGATCGGCGCCACCACCGAGAACCCGTCGTTCGAGGTGAACTCCGCCTTGCTGTCGCGCGCGGCCGTCTACGTGCTGCAGCCTTTGTCCGAGGTGGACCTGCAGCAGATCGTGCAGCGCGCCCACGCGATCGACGCGGTGCCGGCGATCGAGCCCGCCGCGCTGGACCGCCTGATTGCCTATGCCGACGGCGACGCCCGCCGGCTGCTCAACACGCTGGAGACGCTGGCCGTCGCCGCCGGCCGCGAGCAAAGGGCCGAAGTGACCGACGAGTGGCTGCTCAAGGTGCTGGGCGAGCGGATGCGTCGCTACGACAAGGGCGGCGAGCAGTTCTACGACACCATCAGCGCGCTGCACAAGGCGATGCGTGGCTCGGACCCCGACGCCACGCTCTACTGGTTCGTGCGCATGCTCGATGGCGGGGTCGATCCGCGCTACATCGCGCGCCGCATGATCCGGATGGCGGTGGAGGACGTCGGGCTGGCCGACCCGCGCGCCTTGCGCATGGCGCTCGATGCCTCCGAGGTGTACGAGCGGCTGGGCTCGCCCGAAGGCGAGCTGGCGCTGGGCCAATGTCTGGTCTACCTGGCCGTGGCCCCCAAATCGAACGCGGTGTACAAGGCTTACAACGAGGCCCGCGCGCTGGTCAAACGGGATGGCACCCGGCCGGTGCCGCTGCACCTGCGCAACGCGCCCACCAAGCTGATGAAGGACCTGGGCTACGGCAAGGACTACCGCTATGCGCACGACGAGGAGGGCGGCTTTGCGGCGGGCGAAACCTACTTTCCGCACGGCATGGCGCCCCAGCAGTTCTACCGGCCGGTGGAGCGCGGCCTGGAGATCCGCATCGCGGACAAGTTGCGCGAGCTGCGCGCGAGGAACCGCAAGCCCGGCTAGCGCCGCAAGGCCCGGTGACTTTCGTTTCCGCTACACGGTAAAACCCCTAGGAACACGCGACCGGCGGCGCCGGAGGGCGCTCTACAATTCCGGCCAACAACCCGCCAGCGGTCCTGCCTGGCGGGTTTTTTGCTAGGTGACGCGAGCGCCCCAAAAGGCGGGAACGTCGGTTGACGCGGGCCAGGGGACAATCCGGGGCCGGCCCAGAAACGGAGAGAAACCTCGATGGAGATCCTGCTGCAGCAGATCATCAACGGTCTGGTCCTGGGCAGCATGTACGCCCTGGTGGCCCTGGGCTACACCATGGTGTACGGCATCATCAACCTGATCAACTTCGCCCACGGCGAGGTGCTCATGGTCGGTGCACTCACGAGCTGGGCGATCATCACCACGGCGCAGGAGGCGATGCCCGGCATCCCCGGCTGGCTGCTGCTGCTGGTCGCCTTCATCATCTCCGCCGTCGTCGCCTCGGCGCTGAACTACGCGATCGAGAAGATCGCCTA
Organism: Ramlibacter sp.; assembly: GCF_028292805.1. Lineage (GTDB taxonomy): Bacteria > Pseudomonadota > Gammaproteobacteria > Burkholderiales > Burkholderiaceae_C > Ramlibacter. The sequence continues at coordinate 9,603 of NZ_JAQGLS010000190.1, forward strand.
CCGGCCGCTGCGCAACAGCCCAAAGCTGGCCCCGCTGATCACCGCCATCGGGGTGTCGATCCTGCTGCAGACGCTGGCGATGATCATCTTCAAGCCGAACTACAAGCCTTATCCCACCTTGCTGCCGCCCAAGCCGTTCGAGATCGCCGGCGCGGTGATCACCAGCACCCAGATCATGATCCTGGGCGTGACCGCGATTTCGCTGGCGGTGCTGATGTACCTGGTGAACTACACGCGGCTGGGCCGGGCGATGCGCGCCACCTCGGAAAACCCGCGCGTGGCGGCCCTCATGGGCGTCAAGCCCGACACGGTGATTTCCGCCACCTTCGTCATCGGCGCCGTCCTGGCGACGATCGCCGGCATCATGTACGCGTCCAACTACGGCACCGTGCAGCACACCATGGGCTTCCTGCCCGGTCTGAAAGCCTTCACGGCGGCGGTGTTCGGCGGCATCGGCAACCTGGCCGGCGCGGTGGTGGGCGGCATCCTGCTCGGGCTGATCGAGGCGATCGGCTCCGGCTACATCGGGATCGCGACGGGCGGGGTGCTGGGCAGCCACTACTCCGACATCTTCGCCTTCATCGTGCTGATCATCATCCTGACGCTGCGGCCGTCCGGCCTGCTGGGCGAACGCGTCGCGGACCGGGCCTGAGGAGCCGCCATGCTGATCACCAAGCAGAACAAGACCGTGGTGTGGGTGCTGGGCGCGCTGGCGCTGTGCATCCTGCCGCTGCTGCTGCAGTCCGCCGGCAACTTCTGGGTGCGCATCGCCGACACCGCGCTGCTGTACGTGCTGCTGGCGCTGGGCCTGAACATCGTGGTGGGCTACGCCGGCCTGCTCGACCTGGGCTTCGTTGCCTTTTTCGCCATCGGCGCCTACATGTACGGGCTGATGGCGTCGCCGCACCTGTCCGAAACCTTCCCCTGGTTCGCGCAAATGTTCCCGCACGGGCTGCACACCTCGATCTGGCTGGTCATCCCGCTCGGGGCGGGCATCGCGGGGATCTTCGGCATCTTGCTGGGCGCGCCGACGCTCAAGCTGCGCGGCGACTACCTGGCGATCGTCACGCTCGGCTTCGGCGAGATCATCCGGGTGTTCCTGAACAACCTGGACCACCCGGTCAACATCACCAACGGCCCCAAGGGCCTGAGCCAGATCGACCCGATCACGCTGTTCAAGTTCGATGCGCTCGGCATCCCCGGGCTGAACCTGGGCAAGCCGCTGGCCATCACGGAAACGTACTCGATCAACTCGGTGACGCTGTACTACTACCTGTTCCTGGCGCTGGTGGTGCTCAGCGTGATCATCTGCCACCGGCTCGAAGTCTCGCGCATCGGCCGCGCCTGGATGGCGATCCGCGAGGACGAGATCGCCGCCAAGGCCATGGGCATCGACACCCGCAACATGAAGCTGCTGGCCTTCGGCATGGGCGCCACCTTCGGCGGCGTCTCGGGCACCATGTTCGCGGCGTTCCAGGGCTTCGTCTCGCCCGAGTCGTTCAGCCTGATGGAGTCGGTGATGATCGTCGCCATGGTGGTGCTGGGCGGCATCGGCCACCTGCCGGGCGTGATTCTGGGCGCGGTGCTGCTGTCGGCCCTGCCGGAGGTGCTGCGCTGGGTGTCCGGCGTGATGGACCTGCAGCAGATCACGGGCGGCCGCCTCGACGCCTCGATCCTGCGCCAGCTGCTGATCGCGCTGGCCATGATCATCATCATGCTGATGCGCCCGCGCGGCCTGTGGCCGACGCGCGAGCACGGCAAGGCCTTGCAGGGAACGAAATGACGGATGTCGTCCTCCGCGTCGCCGGCGTTTCCAAGCGCTTTGGCGGCCTGCAGGCCCTGTCGGACGTGGGCGTGACCATCACGCGCGGCCAGGTCTACGGCCTGATCGGTCCCAACGGGGCCGGCAAGACCACCTTCTTCAACGTGCTCACCGGGCTGTACACGCCCGACAGCGGCACCTTCGAGCTGGCCGGCCAGCCTTACAAGCCGACGGCGGTGCACGAGGTCGCCAAGGCGGGCATCGCCCGCACCTTCCAGAACATCCGCCTGTTCGCCGACATGACGGCGCTGGAGAACGTGATGGTCGGGCGCCACATCCGCACCAGGTCCGGTTTGCTCGGCGCCATGTTCCGCACCAGGTCGTTCCTCAAGGAAGAGGCCGAGATCGCCCAGCGCGCGCGCGAGCTGCTCGACTACGTCGGCATCGGCCGGCTGGCCGAGTACAAGGCACGCACGCTGTCCTACGGCGACCAGCGCCGCCTGGAGATCGCGCGCGCCTTGGCGACCGATCCGCAGCTGATCGCGCTGGACGAGCCGGCCGCCGGCATGAACTCCACCGAGAAGGTGGTGCTGCGCGAGCTGATCGACCGAATCCGCAACGACGGCCGCACCATCCTGCTGATCGAGCACGACGTCAAGCTGGTGATGGGCCTGTGCGACCGCGTCACGGTGCTCGATTACGGCAAGCAGATCGCCGAGGGTTCGCCCTACGACGTGCAAAGGAACGAGAAGGTGATCGAGGCTTACCTGGGGCACGGCCACAAGCCGACGGCGGCCTTGCCGACGAGAGGGGTGGCATGAGCGAAGTCTTGCTGAAGGTCACCGGGCTGAAGGTCGCCTATGGCGGCATCCAGGCCGTCAAGGGCGTGGATTTCGAGGTGCGCGAGGGCGAGCTCGTCACGTTGATTGGCTCCAACGGCGCCGGCAAGACCACCACCATGAAGGCCATCACCGGGCTGCAGGCCATCAAGGACGGCGACATCGAATACCTGGGCAAGAGCATCCGCGGCCGCGGCGCCTGGGACCTGGTCAAGCAGGGCCTGGCAATGGTGCCGGAAGGCCGGGGCGTGTTCACCCGCATGACCATCACCGATAACCTGCAGATGGGCGCGCACATTCGGCGCGACAAGGCGGGAATCGCGCAGGACATGGACAAGGTGTTCGGGATCTTTCCCCGCCTGAAGGAACGCCGCGACCAGCTCGCCGGCACCATGTCGGGCGGCGAGCAGCAGATGTTGGCGATGGGCCGGGCGCTCATGAGCCGGCCCAAGGTGCTGTTGATGGACGAGCCCTCGATGGGGCTGTCGCCGATCATGGTCGACAAGATCTTCGAGGTGGTGCGCGAGGTGCATGCGCAGGGCGTGACCATCTTGCTGGTGGAGCAAAACGCCAGCCGCGCGCTGGAGCTGGCCGACCGAGCCTACGTGATGGAGTCCGGCCTGATCAGCATGAGCGGCGACGCCAGCGAGATGCTGAGCGACCCGAAGGTGCGCGCGGCGTACCTGGGCGAATAGTCCGCCGGCCCCATGCCGGACCTGGCACGGCCGGCCGCCGCAGCGCCGTGCCGGCCGTCCGTACACCCCCAGGTTTCAATCGACCTTGGCGCCCGAGGCTTTGACCACTTTTTCGTATTTGGCCAGTTCCGACTTCATGAAGGCGCCGAACTCCTCCGCGGTGCTGGGCACCGGCTCCGCCAGCATTCCGGCGAAGCGCGTCTTGGTCTCTGGCGCCCGCAGCGCGGCAACGAACGCCCGGTTCAGCTTCTGCACGATGTCGCGCGGCGTTCCGGCCGGCGCCACCAGGCCCCACCAAGTGTCTATGGAAAAGCCCTTGAGGGTGTCGGCCACCGGCGGCACGTCCGGCAGGCTGGGCGAGCGCGCCAGGGTGGTGACCGCCAGCGCCTTGAGCTTGCCGGAGCGGATGTTGGGCGCGGCCGTGGCGAGGTTGTCGAAGTTGAAGTCCAGCTGGCCGGACAACAGCGCCAGCTGCGCGGGGTTGCCGCCGTTGTACGGGATGTGCACGGCGAAGATGCCGGCGTCGCGCTTGAACATCTCGCCCGCCAGGTGGCCGGCGCTGCCATTGCCGCCGCTGCCGTAGTTGAGCTTGGCGGGGTTGGCCTTGGCATACGCGATCAGGTCGCGCAGCGAATTGATCTGCAGGCGGGCAGCAGTGTCGGCGTTCATCACCAGCACGTTGGGCACGCGGACCATCTGCGTGATGGGGGCGAAGTCCTTCGCCGCGTCGTACGGCATCTTCGTGAACAGCCACGGGTTGATGGCGTGGGTGGCGACGGCTGCGATGCCGATGGTGGCGCCATCCGGGGCGGCCCGGGCGACGGCGTCGGCGCCTATGTTGCCGCCGCCGCCGGGCCGGTTCTCGATGATCACCGTGCCCAGCGAGTCCTTGACGCGCTCCGCGAGCAGCCGCGCGGTGACGTCGATCGGACCGCCGGGCGCGTACGGGACGATGATGCGCAGGGGCCGGGTGGCCTGGGCGAAGACCGCGGGCGCGGCGAGGGCCGCCGAGGCGGCCATGGAGTTGAGGATGAGGTTTCGGCGTTTCATGGCCGACATTCTCCCCGAACCGCCCAGCACTGCTAGTGCCGGCGCCCGAGCAAGCCGCGCCACCAGCCTTCGCGCTTCTCCACGCGCGGCGGCGGCGGCACGCTGGAGGGCAGGGCGTCCTCGAGAATCTTCTGCTGGCGTCCCTGCACCAGCAGTTGCGCTTCGGCCGGGCCCAGCATCCGCTCGGCCACGTCCCGCGCCTTCGACATCACCGGCGAGCGGCGACCCGACGAGTGCGTGTCGGTCGCCAAGATGTGGGTAAGCCCGTCGCCCAGGAAGCGTTCGGCCCAGTACTTGGCGCGTGTGCCGAACAGCCCCGTGACCGCGCCGGCGGTGACCTGCAGCCAGCAGCCCTGGCGCACCAGGTCGCCGAACACGGCGTAGTTGTCCTCCACCCAGGTGAGGCGTTCGGGGTGCGTGATCACCGGGACGTAGCCTTCGGCCACCAGCTTGAAGATCGACTCCTGGAAGTGCGGAGGCGCCACGTGGTGCGAGGGCTCCAGCAGCAGGTAGCGCGTCTGGTGCAGGCAGGGCACCGTGCCGGCCCGCAGGCCCTTGAGCAGCCCCGGCACCAGGTGGACGTCGGCGCCGATCGTCAGCTGCAGCGGGATCGCCGCCTCGTCGAGCGCGCGCTGCAGCGCATCGCGCGCCGCGAGGATGCCGGCCGTGTCGTTCAAGTACAGCCCGGGGTAGATGTGGGGCGTGCAGGCCATGATCCGGATGCCGTCGTCGACGGCCATGCGGGCCATCGCGAGCGACATCTCGAGGTTGCGCGAGCCGTCGTCGATCCCCGGGAGGATGTGGCTGTGAAGGTCAATCATCGCTTGGCCCCTCCTTTCGGTCCTGCTTGGGCAATGGCCGCAGGTACGCGCCGGCGAGCAAGGCGGCGGCAATGGCGTTGGCCGGGATGTGCATGTTGAATTCCACCAGCGAATGCAACAGGAACCCGAGCAGGCCCAAGCCGCAGAGGGCTGCCGCCATGGCGTGGCGCGGCAGACGGCGCTCGCGCAGCGCGATGCGCACCAGTTCGACCGCGCGGGTCAGCGCCAGCCAGGCGAATACCGTCATCAACAGTACGGCAAAAACGCCGCCCTCGAACAACATTTGCGCGTAGTCCTGGTGTGCGTAGTCGGCCGTGCCGACCAGGGACGGGGGCTGAAAGCGCGGGTAGACCTCGTAGTAGGTGCCCCAGCCGGCACCGAAAGGCCAGAAGTGGGCGGCCCCTTCCATGGTGGTGACGGCCTGGACGATCCGAAGCGGGGCGTCGCCTGCCATGCGCTCCAGGTCGAAGCGCGTGGCGACGGCGTCGAAGCCGACCAGGGCAATGCTGGCCGCCAGCACCGCGCCGACGACCAACCAGGGCCGGCGGGACCGTTGCGCGCCGCTGCCCAGGGTCAGCACGAGCGCGATCGCAACCAGGGCGGTGGGAACCAGGCCCAGTGCGGCCCCGCGCGAGCGCGACATCAGGATGCCGACCAACATCAGCACGGCGCCGGCGCCCCAGACGGCGAGCATGCGGCCGCCAGCCAGGTGCTCCTCGGCAAACCTGGAGGGGTACCGGCGTTGCTCCATCAGCTTGAGCCAGGCCAACCAGACGTAGGCGGCGAGCGCCATGCCCACGTAGTTGGCGAAGTGGTTGGGATTGGCGAAGGTGCCGGAGACGCGGCTGCTGCCCCAGTCATTGCCAAAGTGCAGCGAGGATCCGACGCCGCCGGCCAGCTGCAGCATGCCGAAGCCGATCTCGCCGAACGCAAGGCAGACGAACACCACCATGACGAGCCGCAGCTGGCGCAGGTGGACCAGGTAGCCGGCGCCGAATGCCGCAACCAGCGGAATGCCCGCGAGCAGCGACACGGTCGTCGCATCGGGCACCAGGGACACGGGCCGCCAACGGTCGGTCGGGATCCCGGCGTTTGCCAGCAGGCCGGCATAGTCGGCGCGGCCGGGTATGCCGGCCCAGACTTCGGGGGGCAGCGGCAGCAGGTGGATCGCCGCCAGCCATGCCGGCGCGAGGGCGAGGAGCGCCACCAGAGCGCCCCGCAGCGACGGCCTGGCGGGACTGCGGGAGCTGGCAACGAGGGCCGCCAGGAACACCAGCGCACAGCCTTCGATGACGATCAGCGCGATGTTCCGGTTGCCCCCACGCATCAGCGGCGCCGCAACCATGAGCAGCAGGAGCGCGGAAAAAGCGACGGGGCCCACAGGCCCCGCGTTGTCTGGAGTCCCGACGGAGTCGGGGGGGGTCACTTTGCGCTGACCGACCCGTCGCTGTCGAGGGCGCTCCACCCGGCGATCACGATACCGGCCGCGCCGGCGAGGATCAGGCCATTGACCAGCATGGAGGACGGGGCGAATGCCGGCCCGGTTGCCACTGGCACGACCGGCAGCACCGCCGCGGCGAGCTGCTGGCAGGTCATGCTTTGCAGAACGGTCACGCCGTGGCCGGCCGGGACGGTGACGGCGCACCCGCTGTTCAGGTTCAGCGTCACGGAGCCGTTGGTGGTGGTCACGAAACGCATGCCGTTCTGGATCACCGTGCCGGGCGCGACGGTCATGCCGGTGGCCCCTTGCGTGGCGGTGACCACGCCGTTGACATTGGAGACCGTGCCCAGGGGAGTCTGCGCGTAGGCAAAAGCGGCAGCAAGACCTGCGGTGACGGAAATGAGCAGTTTCTTGAGGGTCATGATTGCAGGCTTCCAATGTAACGACGGGGAACTATAGCATCCGATCTGCGGATCGTGCGTGAATTTGCTGCGTTATCAGCGTGTTGTTCGTGCCAGGCTGAAGGCATCAAGGGAGAACTGGCCGCGCGTGCCGGCGGCCGCTTCGTAGGTCGCGGTCGGCACCAATTGCAGCGTCGCAACGGGTCCGCAGTCGCCCGGAACGGTGAAATCGAACTGGAAGCGCCTCCAGCTGCCGCCGGTGTCCGGCAGCGGCGGCGAACTGCCGACGACCTGCTGGTTGCCGAAGGTGCAGGCCACGTTCCAGGTGAGCCCTCCCTCCGAGCGCAGCTTGGATGCGTAGTCGCCGCCGAGCCGGTATGAGCCCGGGGGGAAAAACACATGCTGGCGCAGGATGGGCGCAGTGAACGCGCGGCCGGTGAACTCCAGCTCCAGGATCAGGCCGCGGCGGGCGACGCTGGCCTGGCTGATGGCCACGCCGGTGCGGCTGCGCAGGACCGGGGTGAACTCCCAGTCGAAGCCGTCGAGCTCCAGCGGCTGGTCGAAGCCGGCGTTGTAAAGCAAGGGGACGGCGTCCTTGTGGTGGCTGAGCCACAAACCGTAGGCGTCCAGCCACTGGCCGCTGCTCTTGAGGGATCGCATGTAGGCCCGACGTGCGTCCTCCGGCATCGTCCCGGCCTCGAGCGCCGCGGCCACCAGCGGCAGGGCCCGGCCGGGCGGCAGGGCTGGAGCGGACATCTGGGCCAGAACCCCGGGCAGCCACTTGCGTGCCGTCCCCAGGTGGGGCCGCAGCAAGGCGATGCCCTCGGGCGTCTGGGCGATCCGGGCCAGCACCTTGGCGGCGTCGCCGTCGCCCCGCATGGCGACCATCTGCACCAGCACCTCCACGCCCTTTGCGTGGTCGCCCTGTTCCAGGGCTTTCGCCGCCCGCCAGCGCAACACGTTCTTGTGGTTCGGCGCGACCACGCTCGCCGCCTGGATCACGCCGTCCGGCGGCGCGGAGCCCGAGGCCACCAGCAATCGGGTCCAGGCCCATGCGTCGCCCGGGCTGGCCTCGATGCGCTGGCGCAGTTGGTTCTGCGTGGCCGCCGCATCGGGGGCGGCGACAGGGCAAAGCGGCAGGTACGGCGTGTCCATGACGGTGCAGGCGCGCTGCAGGTGGGCGGAGGCCGCGAACCAGAACACGCACGCGGCAAGCGCCGTTGCCGCCAAGGCCAGTGGCCAGTTCAGGCGCCGGCTCACTGCCTGGCCGCCGCGGTCAGTCCGGGGTACCACTCAACCCCTTCAACATGACCCCGCCGCCGCGCGTGACGAACTCCGCCTTGATCAGCAGTCGCTCTCCCGGCGAGCCGATGGTGGGCTCCCCCGCGTGCAGCCGGATCCGGCCGGTCACGAGCAGCGCGCCCTCGCGCGACTCGCCCTTGAACTCGACCTGCGACAGGCGAATCGGGCGCACGCCCTGCACCAGCTGCTCATAGTGTCGTGACAAGGCGCGTGCCTGGGGGGCGTGGCGCGCCTCTCCTTCAAGCAGCCGCAGCAATTGGTCGCCACTGCCGGTCTCGAGCAGCTGCAGCAACTGTGTCAGCAAGGGCTGGGCATCGGCCAGCGTGGGCGCGGACACGTAAGGGGCTGCCGCAACAGGGGTGATCGTGGCGGCTGGCGCTGGCGCTGGCCGCGGCCCGGCGGGAGCGGCCGGTGCGGTGGTCGCGACCATCGATGGGCCTTGCGCCTGCTCCATGGCCTGCGGCGGGCGCGGCGCGCTGTCGGCGCCGCGCGCCGCGC
>NZ_JAQGLS010000191.1 GCF_028292805.1 Ramlibacter sp.
CAGCCGTGCACCAGCAGCGCCACCGGGCCGTGCGGCGCCACCGGCCGGCTGTAGACGGCCAGGTCCGCGTCCTCGAACGGCCAGTGCTCGGAGCGCCAGTCGGCCTCCCAGGCAGTGCGGCGCTGCAGCAACGTCGGCGGCAGCGGCGTCGCGAACAAGCGGCAGGCGGCGCGCACCGCCAGTGCCGGCCAGCTGCGCTGGGCGCTGGCCAGGGCCAGCCGGAACAGCCGGAACAGCCGGAACAGCCGGATGCCGCGGCTGGCCTGGGAGTAGCCGGCGGCGGCGTCCAGGGCGGCGCGGGTCATGGGTGATCCTTCAGAAGAAGACCATGTCTTCGTTGCGACGTCGGCGAACTGGTCTGCACCAAGCCGATCCCGTCATGCCCCTGTACTTCTGGAACGACGCGGGTGGCAGACGCTATCTCTCCAGCCACTTCGACATGTACCCCGGCGTCTGGCGTCACGGCGACTGGCTGAAGATCTCGCCCCACGGCGGCTGCACCATCTACGGCCGCAGCGACGCCACCATCAACCGGCACGGCTTGCGCATGGGCACCAGCGAGTTGTACAGCGCCGTCGAAGCCTTGCCCGAAGTGCTGGACTCGCTGGTGGTCGACCTGGAGTACCTGGGCCGCCCCAGCTACATGCCGCTTCGTGGTGCTGCGCCCCGGCGTGGCGCTGGACGACGCACTGAAGGCGAAGATCGGCGACGCCATCCGCATTGCGCTCAGCCCGCGCTTCGTGCCCGACGCCATCGTGCAGGTGGCCCAAGTGCCGCGCACCTTGTCGGGCAAGAAGCAGGAACTGCCGATCAAGAAGCTGCTGCTCGGGCAGCCGCTGGAGAAGGTGGTCAACCGCGACGCGATGGCCAACCCCGGCTGCTGGACTGGTACGTGGAGTTCGCCGCCAGGCGCTAGGAGTCAAAGCGTTCCCTGCGGCTCTTTCTCGAGCGCATCGAGGAAGGTCCGCACCTTGGCCGGCACCGGCCGGCGCCCCGGCAGCAAGGCCGTGGATCTTCAGCGGCTCGCAGCGCCAGTGCGGCTGTTCTACTGCGACCGGGAGGCCTACCACGCGTTCGAAGGGATCACCCTGGAGCGCGAGGCGTGCCAGCGGCTGGCCGCCTGCCTGGGGCGGCGCAAGGTGATGATCCTGCGCAACCACGGCCCGCTGGTGTGCGGGCCGACCATTGCCGATGCCTTCGCCGAGCACTCCCTGGTGCAGCGGGCCTGCGAGGTGCAGGTGGCGGCGCAGGCCCAGCGGCGCCGGGCTGCGCGATGCTGCGCCCGTTCTCGCAGCGGAAACCACCTCAGAGTCTTCCTGTCAGGCCGCGGCCTTCTTGCGGTTCACCAGGACGATTCCCAGCGCCACGCCGGCCAGCGCCAGCACCAGCTGCGGGGTCAAGGCCTCGCCCAGCACCAGCACGCCCAGCAGCAGGCCGAACACCGGCGTGAGGAAGGTGAACGAGGACAGCTGCGTGGCCGGGTAGTGGCGCAGCATCCACATCCAGGCCAGGTAGCTGGCAAAGGCGCCCACTACGCCCTGCACCACGAGCGAGCCCCAGGCGTAGCCCGAGTAGGACAGCGACCAGGTCTCGCCCAGTGCCAGCGAGAGCAGCGGCGCGGCGGCGGTGGTCACGGCCACCTGGTAGAACAAAGTCTTCTCGGGGCTGGCCTTGCCCAGCGCGGAGGCGCGGATCACCAGCGTGGTCAGGCCCCACAGCGTGCCGCCCAGCAGCCCAAATGCATCGCCGCGCAGCTGCCGCGACGTGTTGCTGCCGCCGCTGAAGCCTTCGCTGAAGGCCCAGGCGACGGCCCCGAAGGCGATCACCAGGCCCACCCATTGCACGCTGCGCAGCTTTTCCGCCGGCACCAGCCGCGGCAGCAGCACGGCCACCACGAACGGCGCGGTGTACAGGAACACGGTCAGGCGCGAGGCGGCCGTGTCGCGCAGGCCCAGGTAGATGCAGGCGAACTCGCCGGCGAACAGCGCGCCCGCCAGCAGCCCGGGCCAGAGGGTGCCGTCCTTGCGCAACAGCGGCACGCGGCGCCAGCCGCACCATGCCAGCAGCAAGGCCATGGCCATGGCAAAGCGCAACGAGGCCTGCCACAGCGGCGGCACCTCGATCACCGTGGTCTTGATCAGGATCTGCTGGAAGCCCCAGAACAGGCAGCAGACAAGCAGCAGGGCGACGGCCAGCGCGTCCAGGTGTTCTTTTCGTTCCGGCATGCCGCGATCGTAGCGGCAGGTCAGGAGCCTAGCGCGTGCCCAGCTTGGCCAGCAGGTTCTTGAGGGCCGACTGCTCGCGCGGCGCCAGGCTGCGCAGCACGCTGGCCTCGTGCGAGCGGGCCAGTTCCACCAGCGGCCGCGCCAGCCGACGCCCGGCCGCCGTCACCGTCACCAGGGTGCGGCGCTGGTCGGCCGGATCGGCCAGCAGGTCCAGCCAGCCTTGCTCGCACATGCGCTGCACCAGCTTGGTGACGGTGGGCTGCTTGGACAGCACCTCATGCGCCAGCTGGCTGATGGTCACCGGATCGCTGTCGTGCAGCGTGGCCAGCACCCGCCACTCGATGGAGCTCAGGCCGGCGGCCCGCACTTGCGCGTCGAAGTCCTTGTACAGGGCGTGGTTCGCCTGGCCCAGCAGGTAACCCAGGTAGTCGTCGATGAAACGGCGCGTGGTGGTCACAGCGGATGCTCCGTGTAGTAGCGCCCGCCGTGGAACAGCAGCGGCGAGGCGCCCTCGCGATGCACGCAGCGCTCCACCTGGCCGACGAAGATCACGTGGTCGCCTTCTTCGTAGCGGCTGCGGTTGAAGCATTCGAAGGTGGCGGCCGAACCATGCAGCAGCGGCGCGCCGCCGGCGCCTTCCTCGAAGGTGACCCCGAGCCAGCGGTCGGCGCCGCGGCGGGCGAAGCGGTCGGCCAGGGCTTGCTGGTCGGCGGCCAGCACGTTGATGGCGTAGTGCGAGCCGGCGCTGAACACCGCCATGGAGGCGGCCGCGCGCGACAGGCTCCACAGCACCAGTGGCGGCGAGAGCGAAACCGAGTTGAAGGAATTGGCCGTCAGGCCGATGACCTGGCCGTCCGCGGCCCGGGCGGTGACGATGGTCACGCCAGTGGCGAACATGCCGAGCGCCGCGCGGAACTCCTGGTCGGAAAAACTGGGCGGCTGGGCTTGGGGCGGGGGGATCATGGCGGTGCGAATTGCATGAATTTTCATGTATTATGGTCCGAAACGGAGGCGCCCCAGGCATGCTGCAGGAAACCATCGAGCCCCAGTGGCTGGCCGCCTCCGATGCGGTGCTGGGCCGCTGCGCGGTGCAAAAGGGCGACACCGTCGCGGTCCTCGGGGAAAGCCAGAGCCGCCCCATGGTTGGAGCTGGCCCGCCTGGCTGCGGCCCGCCGTGGCGCCCACGTGTTTTCCTTGCTGCTGCCCAGCAGCTTCAGCCCGGACCTGCCGGTGACGCGCAGCACCGGCGCCTGCACCGCGCCGCGCCAGCTGGCGCCGGTGATTTCGGCCCTGGCCGGCAGCACGCTGGTGGTCGACTGCACCGTCGCTTCAATGGCAGCCAGCTGCGCGCCTTGGCCGGCAACTTCCTGTACGGCACCGGCGCCAACGAAGTGGCCGGCCGCCACACCGCCGGCCACTTGGACCTGCCCATGCGCCAGTGCACGGTGACCTTGGACGGCACCACGGTGGTGGACGCCGGAAGGCTGGTGCCATGACGGTGCTGCCCACCTTCACCACGCTGGGCGGTGGCGGCACCACGGTGCTGATGCTGCATGGCATCGGCGGCGGTCACCTGGCATTCGCGCCGCAGGTGGAGACGCTCGCATCGGCCGGCCACCGCGCGGTCGCCTGGGACATGCCCGGCTACGGCCACAGTCCGCCGATCGAGCCCTACACCTTCAAGGGCCTGGCCCAACGCTGCATCGCGCTGATCGAGTCGCTGCAGGCCCGCGAGCTGGTGCTGCTGGGGCACAGCATGGGCGGGATGGTGGCGCAGGAAGTGGTCGCGCGGCGCCCGGAGCTGGTCGGCAAGCTGATCCTGTGCGGCACCTCGCCGGCCTTCGGCAAGCCGCACGGCGATTGGCAGCAGGCCTTCATCGCCCAGCGCACCGCGCCGCTGGACGCCGGCCAGAGCATGGAAGACCTGGCCGGCACGCTGGTGCCGCAAATGATCGGCCCCCAGGCCTTGCCCGAAGGCGTGCGGCTGGCCGCCCACTGCATGGGCCTGGTGCCGGCCGCCACTTACCGGCGGGCGCTGGAATGCATCGTCACCTTCGACCGCCGCGGCAATCTGTCGCAGATCCGCGTGCCGACGCTGCTGGTGGCGGGCGAGCATGACCGCAACGCGCCGCCGGCCGTCATGAAGAAGATGGCCGCCGGCATCGCGCACAGCACCTTCATCGAGATGAAGGGCGTGGGCCACCTGATGAACCTGGAAGCGCCGCAGGCCTTCGACGAGCTGGTTCTGAACTTCCTGTCGCTGCCATCGGTGCTGCTGCACTAGGAGGAGAGCGCGCGTGGACCTGGACTTCACCCCCGCTGTCGGCGACCACGCCTTCACGCCGCCAGCAGCGCGAGCTGCTGGCGCTGACGCATCGCCTGGGCCGCGACAACTTCGCGTCGCGCGCGGCCAGGTCGGACCAGGAGGCGAGCTTCCCGTTCGCCAACTACGACGACCTGCGCGCCGCCGGCCTGCTGGGCCGGTGCGTGCCGGCAAGCCACGGCGGCCCGGGGGCCGACCACGCCAGCTACATGATGGCGGCGGCGGAGATCGGGCGCTTCTGCGGCGCCACCGTGCTGACCTACAACATGCACATCTGCTCCACGCTATGGACCGGCCTGCTGGCCGATGGCGTGACCATGACGGAATCGCAGCGCGGCGAGCACCTGGTGCGACGCGAGCTGCACTTGCGCCGCGTGGTGCGCAATGGCGCGGTCTATGCGCAGCCGTTCTCCGAAGGCAGCGCCGCCGCCGCCGGCCGGGTTCCGTTCGGCACCACGGCGCGCAAGGTCGAGGGCGGCTGGCGCGTCAACGGCCGCCAGATCTTCGCCTCCCTGTCCGGCGCGGCCGACAACTACGGCCTGCTGTGCACCGAGGACAAGGGCGACGAGAAGCCGGACCCGCGCGACACGCTGTACCTGGCGGTGCCGGCCACCAGCGACGGCCTGAGCATCAGCGGCGACCGGAACCCGCTGGGAATGCGCGGCACGGTCAGCCGCAACCTGCAGTTCCAGGAAGTGTTCGTGGGCGATGACGAGCAGCTGATGCCCCGCGGCGTGTACTACAAGGGCACGCAGACCTGGCCGTCCATGTTCTTCACGCTGGCGCCGACCTACCTGGGCGTCGCCGATGCCGCTTACGGCTTCACCGTCGGCTACCTGCGCGGCGAAGTGCCGGGCGAGCCGCCGGTCAAGCGGCGCATGTATCCGACCAAGCAGATCGCGGTGGCGCAGATGCGCAGCATCTTCCTGCGCGCCATGCTGGAGGCGCGGCCGCATCCCGACCAGGGACGAACGCATGCGCCTGTATGCTGCGCACTACACCGTGATGGAAGGCGCCAACGACATCGCGCGGCTGGCCATCCGCACCTGCGGCGGCCAGAGCATGATGAAGCACCTGCCGCTGGAGCGGCTCTATCGCGACAGCCGCTGCGGCTCGCTGATGCTGCCGTGGACGGCGGAGCTGGTGCTCGACCGGATGGGACGCGAAACCTTGTACGAAGCAGGAGAAAAAGACGAGTGAGAAGGAAGTTGTTGCGCCTGCTGGCGTGTGCTGTCTTGCTGGCGGGCGCGGCCCAGGCCGAGCCGCGGCTGCGGCCTGCGGCGGCCCCCGCCGCCAAACCCCTGGCCCCATGCGACCATTTCGTCGGCAAGCTGCCGAACCTGACGCGGGCCCAGTGCGAACAGGCTGGGCTGGCCGAGAGCGGCGCGCGCTCGGTGCAGGGCGTGCCGCTGTTCATGCGCGACGTCGGTCCGGACCAGGGCAAGCTGCGCGTGCTGGTCACCGGCGCCATCCATGGCGACGAGCTGTCGTCGGCCTCGGTGGCGCTGCACTGGCTGCGGCTGGCGGCCGAGGAAAACCCGCAGATGCCGCAGCCGGTGCTGTGGCGCTTCGTGCCGGCGCTCAACCCCGACGGCCTGCTGGCGCGGCCGCCCAAGCGCGTCAACGCCAGCGGCGTCGACCTGAACCGCAACTTCCCGACTCCGAACTGGGAACGTGACGCGGCGCACTACTGGGAAAAGCGCACCCGCAAAGACCCGCGGCGCTGGCCCGGCCCCAAGCCGCTGTCGGAGCCGGAGTCGCGCTTCCTGCACGACCAGATCCAGCGGTTCAAGCCGCACCTGATCGTCGCCATCCACGCGCCATACGGCGTGCTGGACTTCGACGGCCCGTCGGTGCCGCCTTCGCGGCTGGGCCGCCTGTACCTCGACCAGGTCGGCATCTTCCCCGGCTCGCTGGGCAACTACGGCGGCGTCCACAAAGGCGTGCCGGTGGTGACCATCGAGCTGCCGAACTCGCAGCGCACGCCAC
>NZ_JAQGLS010000219.1 GCF_028292805.1 Ramlibacter sp.
CCGCGCTGCGGCACCCGCGGCTGGTCGGCGACGGCCCTGGGGCCACGCCGCTGGTGCTGGTCGGCACGCGCCTGTACCTGCGGCGCTACTGGCAGCACGAGCGCTCGGTGCGCGACGCCATCGCGCAGCGGCTGGAGGCTGGCGCGGCAGCCGTGCCGGATGGCTTGCGCGAGGCGCTCGACGCCTTGTTTCCCTGGAACCTCGCTGGCGATGCTGGCGATGCCACCGACTGGCAGAAGGTCGCCTGCGGACTGGCTGCGCGCTCGGCCTTCGGCATCATCACCGGCGGCCCCGGCACCGGCAAGACCACCACGGTGGTCAAGCTGCTGGCGGTGCTGCAGCACCTGGCGCTGGCCGGAGGGCAGGGGCGACGGCTGCGGATCCGGCTGGCGGCGCCCACCGGCAAGGCCGCGGCCCGGCTGAACGACTCGATCGCCGGCGCGGTGGCGAACCTGCCGCTCCAGGCGCTGGGCGATGCCCAGGCGCTGCGCGCGGCGATCCCGACCGAGGTCACCACGGTGCACCGCCTGCTGGGCAGCCTGCCCGGCACGCGGCACTTCCGGCACCACGCGCGCAATCCGCTGCCGGTGGACGTGCTGGTGCTGGACGAAGCCTCGATGGTGGACCTGGAAATGATGGCGGCGGTGCTGGCCGCATTGCCGCCGAACGCGCGGCTGCTGCTGCTGGGCGACAAGGACCAGCTCGCCTCGGTGGAAGCCGGTGCGGTGCTGGGGGAGCTGTGCCGCCGCGCCGACAGCGGCCACTACCTGCCGGCCACGCGCGACTGGCTGCTGCGGGCGACCGGCGAGAGCCTGCCCGCAGCATTGCTGGACAAGGCCGGCGAGCCGCTGGACCAGGCGGTGGTCAAGCTGCGCAAGAGCCACCGCTTCAGCGCCGGCAGCGGCATCGGCCGGCTGGCCGAAGCCGTGAACGAGGGCAACGTGGCGGCGCTGCGGCAGATCGCCGCGGCGGCGCTGGAAGACCTGGCCTTCCTGCAGCTGGATGCCGGCGATGCGGCACTGCGCCGGCTGGCGCTGGACGCAGGCCGGCCGCGCAATGCCGGGGGCCCCGGGCCCGCCGGCCATCGCCGCTACCTGGAAGTGCTGCGCGCGGGCCAACCCGCGCTGGGCGCGCCGCAGGAAACTTTCGATGCCTGGGCGCGTTCGGTGCTGCAGGCGTTCGGCGAGTTCCAGCTGCTGTGCGCCGTTCGCAAGGGCCCGCAAGGCGTGGAACGGTTGAACCAGCGGATCGCTGCAATGCTGCACGCCGAAGGGCTGACCGGGGGCGACCACGGCTGGTACCTGGGACGGCCGGTGATGGTCACGCGCAACGACTACGCCCTGGGCTTGATGAACGGCGATGTCGGCATCACGCTGCTGCTGCCCGCCGAAACTGGCTGGATGCTGCGGGTGGCTTTCGCCACGGCCGACGGCATCCGCTGGGTTTTGCCCAGCCGCTTGCAGGCGGTGGAAACGGTGTTCGCCATGACGGTGCACAAATCGCAAGGATCGGAGTTCACCCACGCGGCCTTGCTGCTGCCCGACCGGATGAGCCGGGTGCTGACGCGCGAGCTGGTCTACACCGGGGTGACGCGGGCGCGGCGCTGGTTCACGCTGGCGAGCGCGGACGCAGGGGTGCTGGAAGCCGCGGTGGAGCGGCGGGTGAAGCGCACCGGGGGGCTGCTGGAGGGCTGACCCTCAAACCCGCTGCAACCGCAGCCGCGGCCGCACGAACCCGAACCGGTCGCGCAACGCCCGCCAAGTGTCGGGCGACACCATCCGCGAGGCGCGGCCGTGGGCCCCGATCCAGCATTCATCGGGCTCGGCGTGCCAACCTGCCGCCAGCAGGTCACAGGCTTCGGGGTTGGCTTGCGTCGGTTGCACGGCGCCGAGGTGGGGTTGCCAGCGGGGATCCATGCTGGCATCGTTCGCGCCGCTACGGGCCCGGTCTGGCAGACCGCCCCTCGTTCGGCTGTACGACATCCCGCACAGCACCATCGGCGGGCGCGTTCTTGGCAAAGCGCAGCCGCATCACCAGCACCGAGCAAGCCAGCACCAGGCTGAGCGCGTTGGCCAGGATCATCGGCATTTCTTCGAGCACGATGCCGTAGGCCAGCCAGAGCGCGACGCCGGCGGTGAAGATGCTGTACATCCGCAGCGAAATGCCGCTGACGTCACGGGTGTGGAAAGTGCGCCACACCTGCGGCACGAACGAAAAGGTGGTGAGCGTGGCCGCGGCGTAGCCCAGGAGGTCGGCGGGTTGCATGGACCGATTGCAAAGCCAGGCGCGGCCAGCGCCGATAGGCGGTCTCAGGTTTTGCGTGTCGGCCAAAACCGACCGGCGAGCCGGCGCGGCGGCGCGATGGCCGGCTGCGGTTCCGGCGCCGGCGCCGGCGCTGGCAATTGCAAATCGGCAGCCTTGCAGACTTGCACGCAGTCGCGGATGTGCTGCTCGCCCAGGTAGCGGATGGCGGTGTAGCCGATCAGGGCCGACAGCGCCTGGCCCGCAAGCGGCACGTACCTGGTCGCTTGCTTGATCGTCATGCGCTTGCCGGCCGCGGCCGCTACCTTGATCACCAGGTCGCGCGTGATGAACTTGCCGATCACCATCGAGCCGACCACGCCGACGGCCTTTTCGACTTGTTCGCGCTTGCGCCTGGGCAGCCGGTCCAGCTGGTCCGGCGTCAGGCCGAATTCCTCGTTGATGGCTGGCAGCAGCTTGGCCAGCATGGCGGCGTCCACCAGCCAGTCCAGGCCGGGCACCGGCACCGCGCTGGCGGCGGCGCTGGCCAGCGCCCGGCGATTGAGCAGCCGGCGGGCGCGCTGGGTGGCGGCCAGCAGGTCGGGGTCGCCGGCGGCGAGCTGGAGCGTGGTCGGCATGGCTTGCATTCTGGGGCCGGCCTGCCGGCCCGAGTCAGCCGACCTCGGCTTCTGCCGCCTCGATGGTGCCGGACAGCTCCATCCAGCGTTCTTCAAGCCGCGCCAGCTCGTCGGTGATGGCCTTGAGCCGGCGGCCGGCATCAGCGATCTCCGCTGCCGGGAGAGCCGTGCCCATGCGCGCTTGCAGCGCCGTCTTTTCCTGCTCGAGCGTGGCGATGCGGGCTTCGGCCTGTTCCAGGTTTTTTCGGATGGGCTTGAGCTTGGCGGTCAGCTGCTGGCGCTGCTGGGCCGGCTGCTTGCGCTGTTCCTGCGGGTTGACTCGCGCCTCGGGCGCGGCCACGGCCACGGCCACGGCC
>NZ_JAQGLS010000223.1 GCF_028292805.1 Ramlibacter sp.
GGCCGTGGCCGGGGTGCGGGACGAGGCGGTGGCGGCGCCGCTGCGGGCCCTGCTGGCGATCGCGTCGCCCGCCGCGACGGCCGCCCCCGAGATCAGCGCCCAGGCGCAGCGCGAACGCACCTTCGCGGCGGCCACCGCAGTGGTCCGCAGCCTGGCCGCGCGCGGGCGGGTGCTGCTGGCTGTGGAAGACCTGCACTGGGCCGACCCCAGCACGCTGGAGTGGCTGGGCCGTCTGCTGCAGCGCGAGCTGCCCGCGGGGCTGCTGCTGCTGCTGCTGGCGCGCAACGAATTCGAGGCGCCTTGGGCCAACGGGCCGCGAGTGCAGCGGCTGGCGCTGCAGCCGTGTGGCGCCGGCGAGGCCGCCGCCATCGTCGCGGCGCTGGACCGCGAGCGCAGCCTTGACGCCGAAGCCGTCGCCCGCATCCTGGAGCGCGCCGAAGGCAATCCCTTGTTCGTCGAGGAGTTCACCCGCTCGGCGCTGGAGGCGCAAGGCGAGGACATCCCGCTTACGCTGCAGGAGCAGACCATGGCGCGGCTGGACCGCCTGGGCGCGGCCCGGCTGGTGCTGCAGCAGGCGGCCGTGATCGGCCGCAGCTTCTCGCGCCGGCAGCTGCGCGCGGTCAGCGGGCTGGGCGAGGACGTCGTCGACCAGGCCTTGCGGCGCGGCGTCGACGCGCACCTGCTGCGCGCGTTGCCCGAGGCCGCCGGCGACGCCTTCGCGTTCCACCATGCGCTGCTGCGCGACGCGGCGTACTGGTCGCTGCTGCGCAGCGCACGCCAAGCCAGCCACGCCCGCGTGGCGCAGACGCTGCTGGCGGACGATCCGGCCTGCGCGGAACGCCAGCCGGAGCTGCTGGCCCACCACTACACCGAAGCCGGCCAGATCCAGCCGGCCCTCGTGCACTGGCTGGTGGCCGCCAAACGCGCGCTGGCGCGCTCGGCCTGCGTCGAAGCCGCCGCCCATGCGCGCACCGCACTGCGGCTGCTGGGCGAGCCGGGCGATGACGAACCGGCCCTGGCGCTGGAGCTGGAGCTGGAACTGCAGCTGGTGCTGGCCCCGGCACTGATGGCGGTGCACGGCGTGCTCGATACGCAGGTGGAGCAGACCTATTCGCGGGCCCGGCTGCTGGGCGAGCGGCTGGGCAGCGGCGCCAAGCTGCTGGTGCCGCTGTGGGGCCTGTGGGCCTACGAACTGATGCGCGGCGAAACCGGCCGCGCGCTGGCCGTCGCGCGGCAGCTGCGGGCGCTGGCCGATCGCGGGCAGCAGCCGATCACCGCGCTGGTGGCCAGCGCCACGGCCGGCATGACGCTGTTCTACCAGGGCGACCTGCAGGGCGCGCGCGCCGAGTGCGGCAAGGGGCTGGGCCAGTTCCGCGTCGCGCCGGCGGCGGACCGCAGCGCGCGCGGCTTCCATGACCCGGCGGTGATGTGCCACGCCTTCCACAGCCTGGCGTGCTGGCTGCAGGGAGACACCGTCGTCGCCGACGAAGGCGCGGCCGCGTTGCGCGCCGTGATCCCGGCGCTGGCGCCGTTCGACGCGGCCTACGCCTGGTGTTCCGACGCGGTGCTGCACACCCTGGCCGACAACCCGGTGGCGGCCTGTGAATCCGCGGCCCGCGCCATCGCCATCGGCCGCGAGCAGGCTTTCCCGGCCTGGCAGCTGATGGGAGCCATCATGGACGGCTGGGGCCGGGCGCGGCAGGGCGACACCGCCACCGCGCTGGTGCAGATGCAGCGCAGCTTCGACGCCTGGTGCGCCGGCGGCGCGCGCAACCTGCGGCCGTTCTTCCTGGGCCTGCTGGCCGACGCCTGGCTGGCGGCCGGTGTTGCCGCGCAGGTGGTGGACTGCGCCGAGCGCGGGCTGGCGGCCGGCGCTACCGGCGAGCATTGCTGGGACCCGCAGCTGCACCGGCTGCGGGCCGACGGCCTGGCCTTGCGGGGCGACCATGTAGCCGCCATCGCCAGCGCACGGCTGGCGCAGGACGCCGCCCTGCGAATGGGCATCCCGGCCTGGGCCCGGCGCGCAGCCAGCACGCGGGAGCGCATCGAACGGCAACAACAGAAGGCAGCCACTTGATGGACGACCCGCTGCGGTTTCGCTTCATCCTGGCCGCGGCGAGGTGCTGCTGGACCCACGCCACGCTGACCGCGCTGGTGCTGCTGCTCAAGCGCCTGTCCAGCGCCTGCTGCAAGCGGGCGCGCGCCGGCTGGTGCTCACGCGCATCGCCGGTTTCGCCGCCGGCTTGGGCACGCCGGCCAGCCAGCTGGACATGCCGGCACCACCATGGCTTCTCGGTGCTGGTGATCGACGGCATGGCCGGATGTGGGCGTGCACCTGAGCGCGCAGGATGGCAGCGACTCGCGCGCGCGTCGGCGCCGCAACAGGCCCGGCCGTCGCCAGCGACCGCGGCATCTTTACGCACGCTGGCGTAGGCTGGCGGCAAGGCGAAGCCGCACCCCGGCTTCGCGGCCGGTGCGCCCAGCCGGATGCCCTTCGGTTAACCCTGCGGGCCTGACAGCGCCTGCACCGCCGGCACCACCAGCCCGATGCCGGTGACCACCAACAATGCGCAGACGATCCTGAGCACCGCCTCGCGCGACCAGCCCAGCGGCCGGCGCTTGAACCACCAGGTCAGGGCGATCGCCACCGGGGCGGCCAGCAGGCACAGCAGCAGCGAGTTGCGGTTGAACTGACCGGAGGCGACCACCATCAGCAGCCGCAGCACGCCGCCGGCGGCCAACGCCGCCATCAAGGTGTCGCGCAGCGCGTCCAGGCCGATCGGCTGGCGGTAGAAGTGGTAGACCAGCGGCGGTCCGGAGGCGGCGAACAGCCCGCCCAGCAGGCCGGACAGCAGCCCGAAGCTGGCGAAGGCGGTGGGCGAGGAACGCTGGCGCAGCGGCTCGGCGCGCAGCAGCACCACGATGGCGCAGGCGATCACCACCAGCCCGAGCAGCAGCCGCAGCCCCATCACCACGTTGGCAGCCAGCCAGGCCAGCAGGGCGACGCCGAGCGCGACGCCGACGATGCTGCCGGGGATCGTTGCGCGCAGCATCGCGTTGTCCAGCGACTTGCGGGTGCCGCGCAGCGCGATGGCCGCGTTCAGCAGCGAGATCACCGTGGCCACGTTGGCGACGTCGGCCAGCGGCGCCAGCTCCAGCAGCCCGGTCAGTCCCAGCAGGATCAGCGCCAGCGCGAAGCCGGTGACGCTTTGCGCCGTGGTGGCCAGCGCCACGCACAGCAGGAAGGCCGCGACCTGCCAGCCGCTCACTGCTCGCCAAGCCGCTGCAGCACGATCTTCCAGTGGCGCTGTTCCACCGGCGTGATGGACAGCCGGCTGCCCTTGCGCAGCAGCGCCAGGTCCGCCAGCAGCGGGTCGCCGCGCATCGCGGCCAGAGTGAGGTTGCGGGTCTTGCGCAGCACCTGCACGTCGACCAGCGTCCAGCGCGGCGCCTGGCGCTTGGCGGCCGGATCGAAGTAACGGGAGGACGGGTCGAACTGGGTCGGGTCGGGGTAGGGCGCCGAGGCCACCCGGGCCACGCCGACGACCCCGGGCTCGGCGCAACTGGAGTGGTAGAACAGCACGCCGTCGTCCACCCGCATCGCGTCGCGCATGAAGTTGCGCGCATGGTAGTTGCGCACGCCCACCCACGGCACGGTCGCGCCGGGCGCCGCCAGCGCGTCGTCCACCGAACATTCGGCGGGCTCGGACTTCATCAGCCAGTAGTTCATCGCCACGGCATTATCCTTGCGCGGTGCAGGAACCCATCAAGAACAACGAAAGCGCCGTGCCGCATCGGCACGGCTGGCTCACCGCCAACCTGATCGCCCAGCTTGCCTTCGGCCTGGTGATCATGACGATCTGCCTGCCGTCCATGCAGGACTGGCCAACCACCTTCGGCGCCAGCCAGGCCGCGGTGCAGCTGACCTTCAGCGGCTTCATCGCCGCCTATGGCGGGCTGCAACTGCTCTATGGCCCGCTGTCGGACCGCTTCGGGCGCAAGCCGATTCTGTTGATCGGGCTGGTGGTTTCGCTGCTCGGCTCGCTGCTGGCGATGGCCGCGCCGGGGATCGGCGTGCTGACGCTGGCCCGCGTGCTGCAGGGCGCCGGCAGCGCCGCCGGCATGGTGGTGGGGCGCGCCATGGTGCAGGACCTGTTCCAGGGGCGCGAGCGCACCCGGGTGATGGCCTTCGTCGGCATGGCGATGGGCGTGTGCCCGCCGCTGGCGACACTGGTCGGCGGCAACCTGCACGTGCACCTGGGCTGGCAGGCCAACTTCGTGCTGCTGGCGGCGCTGGGGCTGGGCCTGCTGGCCGCCGCCTGGTGGGGCCTGCCGAACCTGACGCCCGCGGCGGCCAATCGCGCCGGCGGCTGGCGCCAGCTGGTGTCGGGCTACGGGCGGCTGGTGCGCGAGCGGGCCTTCCTGCTGTACGTGGTGATGCTGGCCATGGCCACCGCCACCTTCTACACCTTCCTGGGTGGCGCGCCGCTGGTGCTGGCCGGCTACGGCGTCACGCCGGACCGCATCGGCTGGTACATCATGTGCATCCCGCTGGCCTACATCGTGGGCAACCTGCTGGCCAGCCGGCTGATCCGGCTGCATGGCGACCGCTTCATCCTGGGACTGGGACAGGTCGGCACCTTCGCCGGCCTGCTGCTGGTGCTGGCGCTGGCGCTGGCCGGGTTGCACACGCCGCTGGCGCTGGCCTTGCCGCTGGTGCTGCTGGGGATCGGCCACGGCCTGCTGGCGCCGCCGACGCTGGCCGGCACCGTGGGCCTGATCCCCGCGCTGGCCGGCTCCGCCGCTGCCGTCGGTGGCCTGATGCAGCAACTGACCGGCGCGCTGGGCGGCTTCGTGATCGGCCTGGTTCCCAACGACAGTCCGGTGAACATGGCGCTGCTGATGCTGGGCTGGTCGGTGTGCGGGCTGGCCGCGCAGTGGACGCTGTTCCGGTTCGTGCTGCGTCGGAAATAGCGCGGCAGCGCGCCGGGCTTGCCATTGCGGGCCTGGCCCGCGATCCAGGCAGCGCTGGATCCTGCGCCGCCCGGCTCGGGTCGAGCCCGGGAGGACGAACCATTGCCAAGCCTCGCCGTCAGCTCAGCGGTTGCGCGCCAGCGCGGCCCGGCCGGCGAAACCACCCGGCGCGCCGGCCCGCGCCTCGATGCGCACGCCTTCGTTCCACTTGGCCATGCGCTCGGAGCGGGCGAACGAGCCGACCTTGAGCTGGCCGGCATTCCAGCCGGTGGCCAGGTGCACGATGGCCACGTCCTCGGTTTCGCCCGAGCGCGCCGAGACGATGGTGCCGTAACCCAGCGCCTGCGCCACCTCCAGCGCGGCCCGGGTCTCCGTCACGGTGCCAGCCTGGTTCGGCTTGATGAGCACGCAATTGCAGGCGCCCAGCCGCGCCGCGCCACGCACGCGTTGGGCGTCCGTCACCAGGTAGTCGTCGCCCACCACCTGCACCCGATGGCCGACCGCGCGGGTGAAGGCGACCAGCCCGGCTTCGTCGTCCTCGCCCAGCGGGTCTTCCATCGAGACGATGGGATAGCGCTCCACCCAGCGCACCAGCCGCTCGCACAGGCCGTCGGAATCGAGCTGCTGGTTGTCCAGCGCCAGCCGGTACTGCCCGCCGCTGCCGAATTCGGAGGCCGCGATGTCCAGCGCGATGCCCACTTCGTCGCCCGGCACGAAACCGGCCCGCTCGATGGCCGCGACCAGCGTGTCCAGCGCCTCCTCGTTGCGCTTGAAGTCCGGCCACCAGCCGCCCTCGTCGGCCACCCCCGCCAGCGGGCCGCGCGCTGCCATCAGCTCGCCGGCGCAGCGGTACACCTCGGCCGTCATCTCCAGCGCCTGCGCGAACGAGGTGGCGCCGGTGGCGATCACCATGAAGTCCTGCACGTCGACCCGGCGACCCGCATGGGCGCCGCCGCCGAAGATCTGGATCTGCGGCAACGGCAGTTGCACGCTGCGCCCTTGCGCCAGGTACTGCCACAGCGGCTGGCGCGCCCGCGCTGCGGCGGCGTGCAGCACCGCCAGCGAGGTGGCGACCAGCGCATTGCCGCCAAGGCGCGCCTTGTTCGGCGTGCCGTCCAGCGCGACCAGGGTCGCGTCGATCCCGGCCTGGTCGCCCGCGTCGCGGCCCAGCAGCGCCGGGGCGATCTCCCGCTCGATGCCGCGCAGCGCTTGCTGCACGTCCAGGCCCTTGAAGCGCTCGCCGCGGTCACGTAACTCCGCGGCTTCGCGCGTGCCCATCGAAGCGCCCGCCGGCGCGATCCCGATGCCCACGCTGGCGTCGTCGTTGGTGACTTCCACTTCCACCGTGGGCCGCCCGCGCGAATCCCAGATGCGGCGCGCTTCGATTCTTCGTATCGTCATGCGATGAACTCCCCGGCCCAGCTGGCCGCGACCTGTTCCAGTTGTGCCGGCGGATCCCGCAGCAAGGCGATCGCAACCCGGCGCACGGCCTGGCGTTGCGGATCGGTGAGGTAGTCGACCGGCGACTTGCCGTCCACGCGGGCCAGCGTCAGCGCCGGCAACAGCGCGGCGATGCGCTGCTCCAGTGCCTGCGGCGCCTCCCATTCGACCCGGGCGAAGTAGCCGGTCAGGAAAGCGCGGTAACTCTCCATCAGCGCCTGGCCGTGCCGCGGCAGGTGCGCAGCCTTCAGCAGGAAGTGGTTCAGGCAGAAGGCGACGTCGAAGGCCGGGTCGCCGAACCAGGCGCACTCGGCATCGAGCAGCACCGGGCCGTGCGGGCCGAGCAGGATGTTCTTGGGGCTGATGTCGCCATGCACCAGCACCCGGCGCGTCGCCGCCGTGCGCTCCACGGTCGCCAGCAGGACCGGGGCCAGGCCCGGGTGGACCCGCGCCGTCTCCAGCAGGTAGGGCTCCAGCCGGATCGCGTGGAAGGTGGCGTCGGTGGCGAAGCGCTCGGCCAGCAAGGCGTGGTCGGCCGTGGCCGCATGGACGCGCCCGAGCACGTCGCCGACGGCGCCGGCCACGGCGGGACCGACCTGACCGGCCAGCAGGTCGGCCTTCCAGCTGCGGTACTGTGGCCCCAGGAATTCCATCACGAAGCTCTTGCTGGCGTCGTCCTGGCCCAGCACCCGCGGCACGTGGCCGGGCGCGATGCCGGCCACCGTGCGCAACCAGGCGACCTCGGCGAACACGCGTTCGACTGGCACGTTCCATTCCTTGGCCACCTTCAGCCGCGGCAGGGCTTGCTTCAGGCAGTAGCTGCCCGAGCGCAGGTCGATCCGGTAGATGCCCGAGGAGACGCCACCGGCCAGCGCCGCCGCCGCCACGGGTTCGTCGGCGCCGGCCAGCCCCAGCCCGGTGAAGATGCGGCGCATGGCGGCAGGGTCACGCGACAAGTCGACGTAGGGCATCCGTTCAGGATAGCAAAGGTCTCCCTAGAATCCGCCCATGACCCAAGCACTTCACATCGCCGTCATGGGCGCGGGCGCCGTCGGCTGCTACTTCGGCGGCATGCTGGCGCGGGCCGGCCACCGCGTCACCCTGGTTGCGCGCCCGGCGCACGTGCAGGCCATCGAACGCGACGGCTTGCGCATGGAAACGCGCGGCTTCGACGAGCAGGTCAGGCTGGCCGCCAGCAGCGACGCTGCGGCGGTGCAGGGCGCCGACCTGGTCCTGTTTTGCGTCAAGTCGATGGACACCGAGGCGGCCGCGGCGCAGATCGCACCGCACCTGCGAGCCGACACGCTGGTGCTGTGCCTGCAGAACGGCGTCGACAACGCCGAGCGCCTGCGCACCGTGCTGCCGGACCATGCGGTGGCCGCGGCGGTGGTCTACGTGGCCACCGAGATGGCTGGGCCCGGCCACGTCAGGCACCATGGCCGCGGCGACCTGGTGATCGAGCCGTCGCCCCGCAGCGAGGCCGTGGCGCTGGCGCTGGCGGCGGCCGGCGTGCCGACGGATGTTTCGGACAACGTGCGCGGCGCCTTGTGGCTCAAGCTGATCCTCAACTGCGCCTACAACGCGGTGTCGGCGATCGCGCAGCGCCCGTACGGCGAGAACGTGCGCGGCATCGGCATCGCCGAGGTGATGCACGACGTGGTGGAGGAATGCCTGGCGGTAGCCCGGGCCGAAGGCGTGCGGCTGCCCGGCGACGCCCACGCTGCCGTGGGCAAGCTGGTCGAAAGCATGCCGGCGCAGTCTTCCTCGACCGCGCAGGACCTGGCGCGCGGCAAGCCGACCGAAATCGACTTCCTCAACGGGCTGATCGTGCGCCGCGGCGTGGCGCTGGGCGTGGCGACGCCGGCCAACCGGGTGCTGTGGGCGCTGGTCAAGCTGCTCGAAGGCAAGGGCTCAGCCCAGCACCTTTGACAGCTCGCTCCACAGCTGCTGCGCACCCAACGCGATGAACAGCGCGGCGGTGATGCCCAGCAGCACATTGGTCAGCGGCGTGTTGCCCCAGCCGGGGGGCGCGCGTCTGCCATTGAGCAGGCCCAGCAGCGTGATGGCCAGAAACGGCATGAACAGCGAGCCGAGCACGCCATACAGCAGAATCAGGAAGATCGGCTTGTTCAGCAGGAACAGCACCATCGGCGGGAAGGTGAGCCACAGCACGTAAAAACGGAAGTACTTGCCGCCAACCCGCGTGTCGGGATGGCCCGAGGGCAGGCCGCGGATGGTGCCCCAGAAGTCGGCGAACATCAGCGAAACGCCGTTCCACACGCCGATGATCGACGAGAACGAAGCGGCCCAGAAACCGACCAGGAAGCCGGTGCCGATGAACCTGCCGTAGCGTTCGTTGAGCACCCTGGTCAGGTCCAGCAGGCCCTCGTCACCGGCGCTCAGGGCGACGCCGGCCGACCGGACCACTTCGGCGCCCACGACCAGCATGGACAGCACGAACACCCCGGTCAGAACGTAGGCCATGGCGTTGTCGATGCGCATGACGCGCATCCACTTGGGCGTGTACCAGCCTTTCTCGCGCAGCCAGTAGCCGTAGGCCGCCAGCGTGATGGTGCCGCCGACGCCGCCGGCCAGTGCCAGCGTGTAGAGCATGCCGCCTGCCGGAATCATCGGCACCAGCCCGCTGGCCATCGCCGGGATGTTCGGCGCGGCGATCACCGCCAGCCCGACCACCGTGACGAACATGATGCCCACCAGCACGGCGGTGACCTTCTCGAAGAAGGCGTAGTGGCCGAACCAGACCATCAGGAAGCCGGCCAGCCCCATCAGCACCGCCCAGACCTTCAGGTCGACCGCCGGAAACAGCGCGGCCAGCGGCATCGCCGACGACGACATCGCGGTGGCGCCGTAGATGAAGCCCCAGATCATGATGTAGGGACCGAAGTACCAGGTGGTCCAGCGCCCCAGCGTGCGCCACCCTTCGAAGATCGTGCGGCCGGTGGCCAGCGTGTAGCGGCCGGCGCCTTCGACCAGGATGATCTTCAGCACCACGCCCAGCACCACGGCCCACAGCAGGCCGTAGCCGTAGCGCGAGCCGGCGACCAGCGTGGCCACCATGTCGGCGGCGCCGACGCCCGTGGCGGCCACCACCAGGCCCGGGCCGATGATCTTCCAGCGGGCCGGCTGGCCGCCGTCGTCGTCCACCCGGTCGGCATGGCCGGCCACCACAGCTTCCTTCTGGCTGGCCATGCTGTTAACCCGCCAGTCCCACGAACACGTTCTGCACGTCGTCGTGCTGGTCGATGGCAGCCAGGAACGCCTCCACCTCCTCCAGCTGCGCCGGCTCCAGCCTGGCCGGGTCCACCGGGTTCTTCGGCTTGTAGCCCAGCTTGGCAGACAGCACCGTGAAGCCTTGCGCCGGCAGCGCCCGGCTGACCAGGTCGAGGTCGCTCGGGTCGGTCCAGAACATGGTGGTGCCTTGCTCGTCGCCCGGCTCGAAGTCCTGGGCGCCAGCTTCGATCGCGGCCAGTTCGGGGTCGGCGCCGGCCGCGGCCGGCTCGGCTTCGATCATGCCGACGTGGTCGAAATCCCAGGCCACCGAGCCGGAGGTGCCGAGCTGGCCCTTGCGGAACAACACCCGCATCTCGGGCGCCGTGCGGTTCACGTTGTCGGTCAGGCATTCCACCATCACCGGCACCTGGTGCGGCGCGAAGCCCTCATAGATCACGTGTTCGAAGTGCACCGCCTCGCCGGTCAGGCCGGCGCCCTTCTTGATGGCGCGGTCGAGCGTGTCCTTGGGCATGGAGGCCTTGCGGGCCTGCTCCACCACCAGCCGCAGGCGCGAATTGCCGGCAGGGTCGGGGCCGCCGCGCGCGGCCACCATGATGTCCTTGGCCAGCCGGCCGAACAACTTGCCCCTGGCGTCGGCCGCCTGGGCCTTGCCTTTTGCTTTCCACTGCGCGCCCATGTGCGGCCTTTTTTCTTGATGCGACAGGCTGGATCGTAAACCGTGGCGGCAGCGCACACCCGCGCGCCGGACACGAATCCGTCATCCGCCGGTGTGACGGTGGCGTCAGGGCCCGCTGGCGCGGGGCCGTAAACTCAGGCGATGAGCCTGAATGAAGACAGCGACGGGGAACGCATCCAGGAGCCGCGCCGATGGCGCGACAACGGCTGGACGGCCCAGGTCGTCAAGAACGAGGACGACGACGGCTGGGCCGTCGCCATGACGCCCGATGGCCGGGTGGAGCCGGCGCTGGTCGGCCCCTGGACCATGGGCCGCGACAAGAAGAACCCCAAACCGCTGGACACGGCGGCCTTCAACACCCTGGTCAAGACCGCCAGCGAGTTCGTGCGGCGCTCGCAGCAGCAATTGCATGCGCAACTGCACCAGAGCCTGGTGATCTCGCACGGCGACGAGCGCGTGACCGTGACGCTGGACATCGAGCCGGACGAAGAGAACCCCAGCGCCGTGCTGGGCGCGCGCGGCGCCGGTGACGAAGTGCTGGCGCAGGTGCCGGTGGCGCCATCGTTCAAGCTGACCCGCGCGCGCGCCGAGGCCTGGGCCGCGGCGGGGTTCAGCGCCGAGTCGGTCCGGCGCGGCTAGGCTTGCGCGCCTGCCGCTGGCGGCCAGATCGCGTTTCGCAGCGTCAAGCCGCCCGGCGACCCGATCGCGGTCGCCGGGCCGGTGGGCGAGCTGCTGCGCGCGCAAGGGCGCCACGACATGCGGCTGGCGCACATTGATTTTCCGATCCACAAGCCGGGCTTGAAGGCGCAGTTCTCGCAGGTGTACTCCAGCGACGACCCGCACCTGGAGACCGACCTGCAGTTCGGCGTCACCCGGGCGCTGGTGGGCCGGTACCTGCCGCAGCTGGGCGAGCCCGCGCCCGCCGCCTAGGTGCAGCGCCGCTGGTACTCGCTGGATCGCCGCTTCATGATTGCCGCCGGCGACGATGCGCTGCCGGCGCCGCCGATCACTGGCAAGGCGCAAGGGTCGCGGCGGCAACCGGGCGTGCTGCAGCGCACCGGCGGGTAGCACAGGCACGGAGTTCGGGTGCCACCCGCCACCGTTCCAACCCTTGTCACAATTGCCGCAATCCCGCATGATGGGCGGAAAGAGCAGGGGGGACGACAAGCAGTGGCAACCATGATGACCGCCATGAGGTCGTGCGCCGCGCGCACCACCCCGGGTGAACAGCGGCTGGCCGACCGATTCGCGCCCGAACCGGCCGGGCTTTCGCGTTGGCTGCGGCCCGCACTGCCAGTCCCGCTGGTCCTGCTGGCCGGCTGCGCTGCTCCCCCGCGCCGCCCGCTCGGCGGGTACAAGATCACGGGCCGGGTGACGGCGCAGGGGCTCGTCCAGGCCGACGGCACCGTGGCCTCCTTCAGCCTCCTGGAGTTGCCCCACGAACTGCTGTCGCAAGCCGTGCCCCAGGCCCTCGCGCAATGGAAGTTCTCTCCCGCGGACGGCGAGGCGGCGGACCAACTCAGGCTGCGCCAGACCTTCGAGTTCCGGGTGGCTCCGTGAGGCCCCAGACCGGGGAGAGGTCCGTGGCCGCAGGCTGGCGCACTTGCGCAGGGGCAGGTTGCCTGGGTCGCCTGCCCGGGGGTCAGGGAGCCGGGGAGGCGCAATGGATTGGGTAGCAAGCGGCCTGCTGGCCTTGGCCATCGGCCTGCCGGCCGTGCTGGTGCTGGGCGTGCTGCTCGCGGCGTGGCGCCTGACACGCCTGCGCTGGCGCGATATCGCCCTGGGCCTGGCCGCGCCGGGCTCCGTGCCGCCGCCGGTGCGCACCGCACTCGACGGCGCCAGGCCTTTGCTGACCGCCCTGGGTTTCCAGTTCCGCTACACCACCGCGTCCGAGCCCGCGCTCGTTTCCAGCACCGAGCGGCTCACGTTCAACGACGTCTACCAGCATGCGGACAAGCACGCGCACGCGGTGGTCACGGCCGCTTCGGCCGCGGGCCGCCCGGCTGCGTGCTCGATCATGTGGGTGACCCAGTTGCGCAGCGGGCACGTGCTGGCCACGGTCAACTGCTACCTGCACAAGCTGCTGACCATCCCGGCCGGCTGGCTGATGGACGACGGCTACCTGCCGGGGGCGCAGCAGTCCTGGCGGCGCCACCTGCAGCGGCTGCCCGACAACCCGCAAGCCATCGTGACCGACGGGGTCGAGTTCTTCCGCGCCAACAAGCAGGCGGTGGACAGCTTCATTCCCCAGTGCGAAAAGCGTGGCCTGATGCAGGCCGGCGACGCGCACTGGCAACTGCGCTGGCCGGCGGCCGTCGTCTTCGCCTTCCGACAGGTGCTGGGGCAGCGCAGGGCCATCAAGGCCGCCAGGCGTGCCGCCAGGCGACCCGGCTCAGCCGTCAAGGCCGGCGTCCTGTAGGCGGAAGTCGTCAATCCGGCCCAGGAAGGCCGCAATGTACGGTAGCGGACACAATGGCCCCCTCCTGTCGCGGTACCTTCCGGCAGTGAACTGCGCCTTGCGGACCTCCTGTCCCAGGTATGCGGTTTCGCTAGATCGACAGGATTCCAATGAAATACGCATTCGCTCTCTCCATCGCCGTTGCCACCCTGACCCTGGCCGGCTGCCAGCGTGAAGTCGTCGTCGCCCCGGTGCCGGCCGCGGCCCCCGCGGTGATCGCCGTTCCCGGCCCGGCCGGCGCGCCTGGCGCCACCGGTGCCACCGGTGAAACCGGTTCCGCCGGCATCACTGGCAACACCGGCAACACCGGCAGCACCGGCAGCACCGGCCTGACCGGTTCGACCGGCAGCATGGGCAACACCGGTACCACCGGCGAGACCGGCGCCACCGGCGCCACGGGCTACACCGGCGCCACCGGTGACACCGGCGCCACCGGCGCCACCGGCCAGCGCGGCCGCACCGGCGACAACGTGATCGTCGTGCCGGCTCCTTCGCGCTGATCCGCGCCAGCTGGAAGGCCTGACCCAGGCTTTCCAGACCGCCCGGCCGGGACCGTTCAGCGCCGCGCAGGCGCCGTGAACGTGACCGCGCCGGGCCGGCCCGGCACCCGCAACGCGGCTGCCACGTGCGGCGTCTCCGCCAGCACCACTCCCCGTTTCCAGACTTTCAGCCGGTTCGCCCGCAGCCGGATCGCCTCGATGGCGTCGCCCGCCTGCAGCAGCACGAAGCTCGCCTCGCAGCCCGCCGCGATCCCGTAGCCGTCCAGGTGCATCACCTGCGCCGCATTGGTGGTGACTGCGTCGAAGCACGCTTGCATGCCCGTGCGGCTGGTCATCTGCGCCACGTGCAGGCCCATGTGCGCCACCTCCAGCATGTCGGCCGAACCCATGCCATACCACGGGTCCATCACGCAGTCGTGGCCGAAGGCGACGTTCACGCCCGCCGCCATCAGCTCCGGCACCCGCGTCATGCCGCGCCGCTTCGGATAGCCGTCGTGCCGCCCCTGCAGCGTGATGTTGATCAAGGGGTTGGCGATCACGCTGACGCCGCTTTGCGCGATCAACGGCAGCAGCTTGCTCACGTAGTAGTTGTCCATGCCGTGCATGGAAGTGCAGTGCGAGCCGTTCACGCGGCCTTGCAGGCCCAGCCGCTGGGTCTCGAAAGCCAGGGTTTCGATGTGGCGCGACAGCGGATCGTCGGTTTCGTCGCAGTGCATGTCGACCAGCTTGCCGCGCTCGGCCGCCAGCTCGCACAGCAGCCGCACGCTGGCGGCGCCCTCGCTCATGGTGCGCTCGAAGTGCGGGATGCCGCCGACCACGTCGACGCCCAGGTCCAGCGCGCGCTCGAGGTTCTCCATGCCCCGCGGGGCGCGCAGCACGCCGTCTTGCGGAAAGGCCACCAGCTGCAGGTCGATGACGCCGGCGACGCGGCGCCTGACTTCCAGCAAGGCCTCCACCGGCAACATGCTCGGGTCGCTGGTGTCGACGTGGCTGCGGATCGCCAGCAGGCCGCGCGCCACCGCCCAGTCGCAGTACGCGAGGGCCCGCTCGATGATGTCGTCGGCCCGCAGTTGCGGCTTGAGCTCGCCCCACACGGCGATGCCCTCGAGCAGCGTGCCGCTCTCGTTGACTCGCGGCAGGCCGTAGCTGAGCGTGGCGTCCATGTGGAAGTGCGGGTCGCAAAACGGCGGCGTCAGCAGCTGGCCGGCGGCGTCGACGGTCTCGGCGGCCGCCGCCCGCAGGCCGGCCGTCACTTCGGTGATCCTGCCGGCCTGCACGGCGACCGACATGTCGCAGCGGCCGTCGGGCAGGGTGGCGTTGGTGATCAGCAGGTCGAGCACGGAAGCCTTTCGCGCGCCGGTGGCGCCTACTGCAGTTCGGGGTACTGCTTGACGATGTCGTCGCGCGTCACGCGCGGAAACATCTCGGCGTACATGTAGCTATAGCCTTGGTTCTGCCACTTGGCCAGGTCGCTCACGGCGGCCGGCGCCACGGTGATCACGTCGTAGAACTCGTCGGGCTTGTAGCCGCGCGAGCGCGCCGCGTTGCCGCACACGCGGATGGTTACGCCGGCATCGGCCAGCGCCTTCAAGTCTTCGTAGACGCCCGGGTAGGCGGCGCGGTTCAGCCGCGAGAAGGCATGCAGCTCGTTGCCGTGGGCCACGATGACGATGTGCGAGTTCTTCACGTCGCCATACTTCTTCAGCGCCTCCAGGTGGTTGCGCACGTAGCCGAAGGCGGCCTTGCCGTCCAGCGGCTTGGCGAAGTTGAAGTCATACACCGCCTTTTGCGGCTTGTAAGGGGTGGCGTCGAACTTGGAGGGATCGTCCGGGCCGGCGGCGGCGGTGCGGCAGGCAGCCGCGAGGGCCAGGGCGATCAGGGGCAGGTACTTCTTCATCATGGTTCCAGGTTGATGGGCAGGGTCCGCGCGGGACCGGTCACATCATCGTCCATCAGCGCTCGCCCGGTCGGCTGGTGCGTCACGATCGGCCGTGGCGTGCTTGCGTCCGGGGCATGCGGGGCGGCCCAGGATCAGCTTTTGCATGTTGCCGCCGGACAAGGTCCGGGCCGGCGCGTCCAGCCCGGCGCGGCGCACGTCGAAGGCCTGTCGGATGGCCTGCGCGTGGGATCGGGCCGCCTGCCGGCGCACCACGCCACCGCGGCGGAACAGCGCGCCGCGCAGCCGCTCCGACACCGCGTTCTCCCACACCGGCAGGTCGCCGACCACGCCGGTGCCGTGCCGGTCCTCGGGAATGCGCGCCATGCCGTGCGCCACCAGCCAGGCCGGGTCGGCGCGCCAGGGCTCGCGGCCAGCAGCCGCTCGCGGTTCGCCACCCGCAGCACTTGGGCCAGCTTGTGGCTGATGAAGAGAATGGACAGGCCCTCGGCCACCAGGGCGGCCAGGGTCGCGAACAGCGACTCGCTCTCCTGCGGCGTCAGCACCGCCGTCGGCTCGTCCAGGATCAGGGTGCGGGCGCCGCGGCACGGCGCCCTGAGGATCTCCGCCCGCTGGCGCTGGCCCAGCGACAGCGAGCCGACGGCGCGTGCGGCTCCACCGCCAACCCGAAGCGCCTGGCCACTGCCAGCAGCTTGGCCCGCGCCGCGCCGCGGCGGCTGAAAGGCTGCCAACAGCGCTCGGCGTAGAGAACGTCGGCGCCATGTCGATCATGAGATGGCTAGGATTCCGTGGGAGCAGCAAGCGCCGTGCCATCGGGGGGGGTCAAGGTGTCATTGCGGGCGTGAGCCGGGATCCAGTTCGGCCTGACCATCATCGACTGATTGCGGAGTCAAGCCCGCCATGGCAAGGCCGTCATTTCGTGCCGAACATCCGGTCGCCCGCATCCCCCAGCCCCGGCAGGATGTAGCCGTGGTCGTTCAGTTCGCGGTCGATGGCCGCGGTGTAGATCGGCACGTCGGGGTGGGACTGCTGCATGGCGCGCACGCCTTCGGGGCAGGTCAGCAGGCAGACGAACTTGATCGACTTGGGGCTCAGCTCCTTGAGCCGCTCGACCGCCGCGATGGCCGAGTTGCCGGTGGCCAGCATCGGGTCGACCACGATCACGTCGCGCTCGGCCATCTTCTCGGGCATCTTGAAGTAGTACTCCACCGCCGTCAGCGTCTTGGGGTCGCGGTACAGGCCGATGTGGCCGACGCGCGCGCCCGGCACCACGCTGAGCATGCCGTCCAGGATGCCGGTGCCGGCGCGCAGGATCGAGACGAAGACCAGCTTCTTGCCGTCGATCACCTTCACGCGTGCCTGTTCCATCGGCGTTTCGATGTCCACCTCCTGCATCGGCACGTCGCGCGTGACCTCGTAGGCCATCAGCATGGACAGCTCGTTGAGCAGGCGGCGAAAGCTGTTGGTGCTGGCCTCCTTGTTGCGCATCAGGGACAGCTTGTGCTGCACCAGGGGGTGGTCGATGACGTGGACGTTGTTTTGCATGGGGTCGATTCTCTTAGAAGACGGTTCCGTCGCTCGCCACCTGCAGTGGCGGCAGCCCGCCGCGGTGCCGCTGGGCCAGGGCGCGGCCGGCGGCCCAGCTGCCGCCTTCCAGCACGCAGGCCAGCGGCAGGCGCTGGGTATCCAGGTGGAGCATGCCGCGAACCTCGTGCGCCACCTCGTCCAGCAGCGCCAGCGTCAGTGCCCGCCATTCGACGATCAGCTCGTCGCCCGGCTGCCAGACCTGGCGCGCCAGGCCTTCGTCGCGCAGGCGCAGCAGGCCACTGTCGATCATCAGGCCGCCGTTGCGGTATTCGGGCAGGGCGGTCAATGCGTCCAGCCCGCGCGTGCGCACCCCGGCCCACTCGAACGGCTCCAGCAGCGAGTAGGTGAGCCACTGCGACAGCTTGTGGAACGGCACCCAGCCGTCGGTCAGGCCTTCGCCGCGCACCGCGGCATGGCGCCAGCAATCGCCCAGTGGCACTGTGGCGATCGCGTTGCTGGCCGGCCAGATGCCCGAGAGCGACTGCAGGATCTGCGACAGGATGTCGTGCGCCGCCACTTCGGCCGTCGGCGGGGCGTCGGTGCTGCCGAACGGCGTGACGATCATGTCGAAGATGCCGGCCGGCCGGCCCGGCTCGCCGAACACCTCCGGCTGCTCCGCCATCACCTCGCCGAGCCGGCGCAGCAGCACGGCGCGGCTGTCCAGCCCCACCAGCGGATTACCGGCGTTGACCTGGAAGGCAGAGGCGAGGTGCTCGGTGGACAGGCCGCGCAGTCCGGCCGAGTCGGCCTGCAGCGGATGG
>NZ_JAQGLS010000234.1 GCF_028292805.1 Ramlibacter sp.
GCCGTGGTGCGTCCGGTGCTGGTGGTGCTGACGCTGCCGGTGACGGTGCTCACCCTCGGCCTGTTCCTGTTCGTCGTCAACGCGCTGATGTTCTGGCTGGCCGCCACCGTGCTGGGCGACAGCTTCCAGGTGCGCGGCTTCGTCGCCGCGCTGGTGGGCTCGCTGATCTACACCGTGCTGGGCGTGGTGATCGAATCAGCGCTCGAGCGCCTGTTCGCGAAGAAGTGATTCGACCTGGCGGGCCCGGGTGTCGATGATCGACGCCTCGATGTGGTCGCCCGCGGCCGCGCCGCGCCGCACCAGGTCCTGCGCCGCCTTGAAGCGGTCCAGCGCCGCCGTGTAATCCAGCTGCGCCACCCGTGACTCCGCCTCCGCCCGCACCGACCGCACGCGCTGCCCTTGCCCCAGGTAGGCCGAGGCCAGCAGCTGCCAGGCCGTGGCGTCGCGCGGCTGCGTGGCGACCCAGGCCTGCAGCCGCTGCGCCGCCTCGGGGGCCTGCCCGGCCTGGACCTGCGCCTGCGCCTGCAGCAGCAGCTCGGGCCGGCGCGTTGCCGGCGTATCGAGCAGCCGCAGCACGCGCGCGTGGTCGTTGAGGGCGGCCGCGCTTTCGGCTTCCAGCAGCCGCGCCAGCCGTTGCGCCACCGGTTCCGGCGCCACCACGGTGTTCAGTCGCGCCAGCAGGCGGGCGCTCGCCGCCTGCTCTTTCAGCCGCATGGCAGCGAAGGCGGCCGCGTACAGCACGCCGGCCTGGCGCGCCCGCGGCTGCGCCGCCAGCGCGGAGGCGTCCGCCTCCAGCAGCATGCCGCGCAAGGCATCGACACCGGGGTTGGAGATCACCCTGGCCCGGCCAGCGGCCATGGCGTGCTCCAGCGTCGGCGTGGCGGGCACGACGGCCTGCAGCTGGTGCCGCGCCTGCATGTCGGCCGCGCGCTCGGTGCTCATCGGGTGGCTGCGCAGGTAGGGGTAGGCGCCGTTGTCGTTCAGGCGGGCCGCGTGCTGCAGCTTCTCGAACATGGTGACGAAGCCTTGCGGCTGGTAGCGGGCCTGCGTCATGATGCCGAAGCCGATGCGGTCGGCCTCGCGCTCCATCTCGCGTGAAAAGCTCAGTTGCTGCTGCGCGCCCAGTGCCTGGCTGCCGGCCAGGATCGCCTGGCCCGCCTCCGGGCTCTTGCTGACCGCCAGCGCCCCCAGGATCATGGCTGCCAGCATCCAGGGCGCCTGCCTGGTCTCCTGCGTGATCATCCGCGAGATGTGCCGCTGCGTCACGTGGCTCAGTTCGTGGGCCAGCACCGAGGCCAGCTCGTCGCGGTTGACCGTCACGCTGACCAGGCCCAGGTGCAGGCCCAGCCAGCCACCCGGCAACGCGAAGGCATTGATGCTGCGGTCCTTGCCCAGCAGCACTTGCCAGGCGAAGCGCTCGTCGATTTCGGCGCCGAGGTCGCCGCGGGCGCGGGCGGCGGCCAGCAGCGGCTGCCACAGGCTCTGCACGTATTCCACCAGCACCGGGTCGTCGATGTAGTCTGGGTCGCGGTACAGCTCGCGAGCGATCTGCTCGCCCAGCTTGCGCTCGGCGCTGGTGCCCATGTCGTTGCTGTCGCCCAGCGTCGGCAGCTGGGCCAGCGCCGGCGCGCCCAGCAGGGCGAGCGCCAGGGCAGCAGCCAGGCCGGTGCGGCGCGGCAGGAGGGGGAGAGTGAATCTCAAAATGAATCCAGCGGCAGGTAGCCCAGGACTTCGGCCGAGGTGGCGTCCAGCAGGACGGTCCAGCCTTCGGCCTTGCGGGCGATCAGGGGCAAGTATGCCGCGCCTGCGGCTGGCCGCCCCGATTGCCGCAGCATGGCCTCGATCTCGGCTGCGCTTTGCGGAAACCGGCTCTTGAGCTGCTCGACCGGCCTGGCCGCGCGCAGCACGCTCTCGCGGCCGGCCGGGTACGGCTGCCAGAGGTCCGGCCGCGCCGCCAGCGCCACGCCTTGCAGGGCCAGCAAGGTGGCGTCGAACTTCTCCTGCTCGTTGCGGAACTCGCGCAGCGACAGCGGCGTGGGCCCCAGCAGCGGGGCCACGGCGACGCCGGCCGGGGCCAGGTGCTCCAGCTCCAGCGGCACGTCGATCAGGTGCACCACGCGGAAGCGGTCGTACTCGAACACCATGTGCACCGGGCGCGCCAGGTTCACCGTCCACAGTCCATATGCCAGCCCGGCCAGTTGCAGCACGGCCACCAGCGCCAGGTCGCGCCGCAGTTCGCGCCGCGGCTTGGCGCGGTCGAAGATGGCGAAGGTGACCAGGGGCCCCAGGACCACGTCGACACCGACCACCAGCAGGAACAACTCGCGCCCGCCGGAGATCTCGCGGTAAGGATAGGGATACCAGACCGCGAACACCAGCAGCGCCGCCAGCAAGGCGACCAGCGCGCTCACGCCCAGGTGGATGGCGGCGGCGCGCAGGCGGTCGCGCCAGTCGAACGTGGCCGTATGATTCATTGTCAACACGGATGGTTTTTGCATGAGCGGTTTGACCCATTTCGACGAACAAGGCCAGGCGCACATGGTGGACGTGGCGGCAAAGCCCTCCACCCGCCGGGTGGCGGTGGCGCGTGGCAGCATCCGGATGCTAGCCGCAACGCTGGCGATCATCCAATCCGGCACTGCAAGCAAAGGTGATGTCCTGGGCATCGCCCGCATCGCCGGCATCCAGGCGGCCAAGAAAACCAGCGAGCTGATCCCGCTGTGCCACCCGTTGGCGCTGACCCGGGTGGCGCTGGACTTCGCGCTG
This sequence comes from Ramlibacter sp., assembly GCF_028292805.1. Taxonomy (GTDB): domain Bacteria; phylum Pseudomonadota; class Gammaproteobacteria; order Burkholderiales; family Burkholderiaceae_C; genus Ramlibacter. Next base: position 2,767 of record NZ_JAQGLS010000234.1, read on the forward strand.
GTGACGGACGGGCCGGCGGTCGAATGCACGGCGACGGTGGAAACCGTCGGCCCGACCGGCGTCGAGATGGAGGCGCTGACCGCCGTCAACGTCGCCCTGCTCACCATCTACGACATGTGCAAGGCCGTCGATCGCGGCATGACCATGACCGACATCCGCCTGCTGGAAAAGCATGGCGGCAAGTCGGGCAGCTTCATCCAGGCCTGACTTTCAAGGTGGCACGACCCCGAGCGGCAACTCCTGCGTCTTGCGCCAGCGGCCGTAGTCGTCCGGGAAAGCGGCGCGGTAGCGCGCCAGGTGCAGCACGGCGTCGTCGTAGCGCTCCTTCATGGTGGCGCTCTCTATGACTTTCTCGACCACCCGCGGCTCCGGCGAGTAGTGCAGCATGGCCTGCGCTTGCGTGTCGATCCGGTCGACGGTGCGCGGCGTCAGGTCCGTCAGCGTCAGCTCGGCGAAGCGAGCCTGCCCGGAGAACAGCCAGGAGCGCCGCACGTGCGCCAGCGCGTCTTCGCGCCAGGGCGCGAGGCGCTGCTGCGGCTCCAGGTAGACCTGGCTCACGCGCAGGTAGTCCCAGCCGGCGTACGCCAGCAGGCCAGCGCAGGCAGCGGCGACCAGCGCGGCGTGCCTGGCCGGCAGCACGGGCGGCGGCTCTGCCTTGCCGCGGGGCACCAGCAACAGCCCCACGGCCAAGCCCAGCGCGATCTGGAACGGCGCATACCAGAGCGGGTACTCCAGCATGCTGTGGATCGCCAGCACGGCCAGCACGCTCCAGGCCAGGCGGCGGCTGCTGTCGGCTTCGAGCCAGGGACGGGCGCGCCACACCGCCAGGACGACCGCGCCGCAAGCCAGCAGCGCGGCCGGCAACCCGAGTTCGACCGCGATGTGCAGTGGCAGGTTGTGGGCGTTGTCCAGGATGTCGCAAAAGCGCGGCCCGGCGTACAGGGTCATGTAGTGCGCGTAGTCGAGTTCCCCCCAGCCCCACCCGAGCAACGGCCGCTGCGCGATCAGCTCCAGCACGTTGGACCACAGCACGCCGCGGCTGCTGCAACCCAGGTCGCTGCCCACGCGCGCGACCAGGCTGTCGGCGCTGGCGCCGGTGGCGCGCTCCAGCAGCAGCGGCAGCAGCAGCGCCGCCAGCGCATACGCAGCCAGTCC
>NZ_JAQGLS010000253.1 GCF_028292805.1 Ramlibacter sp.
CGCGTCCCGCCGCCGCCAGCTCGAGCTTGCGCTGGCCGCGCTCGGCCTGGGCGCTGATGTCCAGCGCGGCGTCGCGCAGCCGTCCCGCAAGCTTGACCTCGGCCCGCCGCAGCACCCAGGGCGGCGGCTGCCCGGCGCCGCTGGCGGGCTGGGTCCACTGCACGTTGCCGGCTGCCAGCCGGCCCTGCACCGAGGGGTCGCGCCAGCCACCCTGCCAGGCCAGCCGGGTTTCGGCGTTGCCGCGCAACTGCAGCCCAGCCAGTGCGGGACCGACGCCGGGAAAGCGCCGCAGCCACTGCTGCGCCTGGGCGAGATTGCCCGCCGTCAGCTCCAGCCTGCCCTGGCCGCGGGTTTCGGCCAGGCTGCCGTCGGCTTGGCCCTGGATGCCGGGCGCGCGCAGTTGCAGGCGGCCGCTGCCGGCACGAGCGGCCAGCTGCAGCTGCAGCTGGCCCTCCAGCGACGCGTCGCTGGTGCGGATACGCAAGGGCGCGATCGACAAGGCGTCACCGGCCCAGCGGCCCTTGGCCACCACCTCGCGCAAGTCCAGCGCCGCCAGCCACGCAGCTTCGCCGCTGGCCGCCTTGCGCGCGGACCGGCGGGGCGCGGCGCCGGCGGTCAGCGCGACGTCGAAGTCGACGTTGCCGGCTTCGCCGCGGGCCTTCACCGGACCGCTCAGCGGCAGCGGCGCCATCGCGCCATGCAGTTGCGCCGGATCGACCTCCTCGACCCGGCCGCTGAAGCTCCAGCCGCCGCCTTCCCAGGCCCCGCTGCCTTCCACCTTGCCGCCACCGAGCTGCGCCTGCAGCGAGCGCACCAGCGCCGTGCCGCTGCGCCATTCGCCTTCGGCCTTGGCGCTGGCCAGCGGCAGCCGCTGCTGGTCCCACGGCCCCGGCACCGCATTGCGCAGGTCCGCCGACAGCTGCCAGGTGGCGGTGCCCGCCGGCGTCACTGCCACGTGGCCGGACAAAGCGGTGCGCGGGGCCGCCGGCCAGAACTGACCCAGATCGAGCTGGCGGAAATCGGCCGCGCCCTGCGGCACCGGCATGGCCGCGAACGGCGTGATGCGGGCGGTGGCGGTGGCGTGCGGCAAGTCGGCGCTGGCCGTGCCGGCCTGCGGCACCTGCAGTCGCGCCTGCGCCTGGAAGGCTTCGAGTGTCCCCGCAGCGCCGGCCTCGAACGCCAGCGCCACCGGCGCCTCCACGCCCGGCACTGGCGCCTGCACGCGGCCGGCGAGCTTGGCCTCCAGGGTCATGGGCTTGAGCGCCAGCACCGTCGCCTGGCCGCTGTAGTCGCCGCCGGCCAGCTTGAGCGACGACACCTTGACCCGGTGGTTCAGGCCGTCGAAGCCATAGCTGCCGGCCAGGCCGGCGGCCTGCACCTCGGCGGCCCCGATGTACTCGATGCGGGTCACCTTCAGGTCGTCCACCGCCACCCGCAACGGCAGGCGCAGGCTGCCCGGCGGCTCAAGCGGCTCGTCGTCCTTGGGCCGCTGATCGACCACGCGGGCCGTCCCGACGGTCACCTGTTCCACCCGCAGCGTGCGATTGAGCAGCGCCAGCGGGTGCCACTTCAGCGTGATGTCCAGCGCCTCCACCCGCAAGCCGTCCTTTTCCCAGGCCAGCCGCTTGATGCGCCAGCCGGAGCGCAGCGAGCCCTCCACGCCTTCGCTTTGCAGCGGCTGGCCCTGGGCCACGCGCCGCAAGACGTAGTCGAGCGAGCCTTCCTGCCCGGCCCACCACCAGAGGCCGGCCGCGGCCAGCACGACCAGCAGGCCGAGCGTGGCCAGCACGATGCTGGTCCAGTGCAGGCCGCGGCGAATCCAGCGTGCGCTCAAAACGCGAACCCCGCTGTGAAGTGCAGGCGCAGCCGGCGCGCTTCCACCCCGTAGGCGATGGCGGCCTCCACCGGCCCGACCGGGCTTTTCCAGCGCACGCCGGTGCCCACGCCCAGGCGCGGCCGCAGGGCGCCGAGCCGGTCGGCCACGGCGCCGCCATCGATGAACAGCGTGTTCTCCAGCTCGCTGACGCGGCCGTCGCGCATCAACGGCCGCTGCCATTCCACGCTGCCGACCACCAGGAAGCGGCCCGGGCCGACATAGCCATCGCCCAGCGGCACACCGATGTCCAGGTACTTGTAGCCGCGCACCGTGGTGTCGCCGCCGGTGCGAAACAGCTGGGTGGCCGGGATCGCCGCCTTGGGCTTGGCGATCACCGCTCCGAGCTGGCCGCGAAACTGCAGCCGCCCGCGCTCGAGCGGCTGGTAGGCGATGCCCTTGAACAGGGTGCGCTGGAACGGCTCCCGGTCGCCGGCCAGCGTGACGCCGGCGCCGATCTCGAAGCCCACGCCGTAGCCGCTGCTGGGCGAGGACGGCGAGTCGAAGTAGCGACCGGTCCAGGCGTAGTGGGTGGAGATCGCCGAGCCGCGCCCCAGGTCCAGCGGCGTCAGCGCGATGCCGCGCGGGTTGGACACGCCGGAGCGCTCGTACTGCACGTAGACGTTGCGGTCGATGTGGTCTTCGTTGCGCAGCCGGCCGAAGCGCAGTTGCTGGTTGCGGGTGAAGATCCGGTCGTCGTCGAGCCGGTCGGCCCGCGCCAGCACGCCCCAGCGCCAGCCGTCCTCGGCCGGGATCGAGGTCCATTCCGTCTGCGCCAGCGGATTGCGCGACTCCAGCTGCAGCTTGGTCTGGGCGCGCCAGCCGATGGCGGGCATCCGGTTGTGCGTGTGCTCCAGCGTGAGGCGCGGGCCGCCGTCGGTGGTGAAGCCCACGCCCAGCACCACCTTCTGCAGCGGCGCCTCGCGCACCGTCACCTGCACCGATGCAGCAGCGGGCTCGCTTTCGGGGTCGACGAAGATGAAGGCTGAATCGAAGTAGCCGCTGCCCGCCAGTCGCGACTGCGCCTGGATGATCTTTTCCTGGTCGTACACCATGCCGATCGGCAGCCGCGCCAGCCGCGGCACCAGGATCGGGTCGTAGCGCTGCATGCCGGTCACCTGCAGCGGGCCCAGGCGGAACAGCTTGCCCGAGTCCAGCTTCAGCCCGAGCCGCGCCTGCTGGGTCTGGGCGTCGACGTCGGCCACGCTGTAGCTGATGCGCCCGGCCGGGTAGCGCCGCGCCAGCAGGGCGCGGGTGGCGTCGGCCTTGGCCCCGTCCCAGCTGCGCTGGGTGAAGCCGCGGCCTTCGGGCAGCGACCAGTCGCTGACGATGGCCTGGCGTTGCGCCACGGCGTCCTGGTCTTCGCTGGTGGCGATGTCGCCCTCGAAGTTGATCTCGACGCCGGCGATCCTGGCCTGCTCGCCCGGCGTGACCGTCACCACCAGCTGCGCGCGGGTGGCGCCCTGCTCGCGCACGATGCGCACGTCCGGCGCGAAGTAGCCCTGGGTGGCCAGCAGCTCGCGCGCGTCCTTTTCCGCCAGCACGACCAGGCGGGCGAGCTCGGCGTCGTCGAGGTCGGTCACCTCGCGGTAGCGCTTGATCTGGAGATGGTCTTGCAGCAGTTCCCGCACCGCATCGGGTGCGCGAACGACGAGGTCGAAGGAAGGCTGCTGCGCGGCGGCGGGCACAGCCATCAGGCAGAGCAAGGCGACGGAGGCAGCCGCGAAATGCTTGCGGATCATGGAGGCTGAACTGTGCCCCTTTCTGCTGCTCATGGGCGTAGGCCAAATCCGACTGAACGCTTAAAAACCCCCCGACGGCGATAATCCGGGGATGCGGATCCTCCATACCATGCTGCGCGTCGGCGACCTGCAGCGCTCGATCGATTTCTACACCAAGGTGCTCGGCATGAACCTGCTGCGCACCACCGAGCGGCCCGAGCAGAAGTACTCGCTGGCCTTCGTCGGCTACGGGAGCAACCCCGACCACGCAGAGCTGGAGCTGACCTACAACCACGGCGTGGCCAGCTACGACCAGGGAACGGCTTTCGGCCACCTGGCGGTCGGGGTGGCCGACGCTTACGCCTGCTGCGACCGCATCCGGGCGGCCGGCGGCAACATCACGCGCGAGCCGGGGCCGGTCAAGGGCGGCACCACGGTGATTGCGTTCGTGACGGATCCGGACGGCTACAAGATCGAGCTGATCCAAAGAGGCGGCTGAGCCACGCTGGCCGCTGTGCTTCGCGGCGCCGTTTGCGCGGCGTCTAAACTTCGCGCATGGCTCGAATTCGACACATTGCACCCGCCGCGGCTGGGCCGAGCCCCCATCCACGACAGAACCACCTGCTGGCCGCCTTGTCCCCGGAAGTCCAGAATCGGCTGTTTCCCTACCTGGAACTGGCCGAACTGTCGTTGCGCTCGCTGATGTACGAAGCCGGGCGCCCGATGCGGCATGTCTACTTTCCGACCGACTCCATCATTTCGATGCAGTACATGATGGAAAACGGCGCCTCGACGGCGATCTCGGTGGTGGGCAACGAAGGCTTGCTTGGCATCACCCTGTACATGGGCGGGGAGAGTACGCCGAGCCGGTCGCTGGTGCAAAGCGCCGGTCACGCCTATCGGCTGCCCAGGGCGCGCGTGAAGGACGAGTTCAACCGGCACGGCGAGTTGCTGCTGTTGATGCTGCGCTACACGCAGGCATTGATCACCCAGGTGGCGCAGACGGCCGTTTGCAACCGGCACCATTCGATCGACCAGCAACTGTGCCGGTGGCTGCTCCTGTCGATGGATCGCCTCGAACACAATCGGCTGACGATGACCCAGGAGTTCATCAGCAACATGCTGGGCGTGCGCCGGTCGGGGGTGACGAATGCGGCTTCGAAACTGGAACGGCTGGGAGTGATTTCGCAACAGCGCGGGCTGATCACCGTGCTGGACCGACCCAGGCTCGAGTCCCTCAGTTGCGAGTGCTACCGCGTGGTGAAGAAGGAAACCAACCTGTTGCTGCACTACCTGCCTCAAAGGCAGGTGATGGCGGACGCGGGCGCCGTCCCGACGGTGACCCTGCGCCAAGGGTAGCGGGCCGCGCCAGCCCGGCGGCTGAGGCTGAGGCTGAGGCTGAGGCTGAGGCTGAGGCTGAGGCTGCCCGATTTTCGCTGCGTCCCCCGCAAGACCGGCCGTTTCATCTGCCGCGGCGCACTCGACCTGGCTGGACGTGGCCCGCCGACGGCGCTGCCACGCCAGCTCAGCGCGGCAGCCCCGTCGCCGCGCGCGCCAGCCGCGTGATCGCCTCCCAATCCCCCTTGGCAACCGCGTCCGCCGGCGTCAGCCACGAGCCGCCGACACAGGCCACGTTGGCCAAGGCCAGGAAGTCCGCCGCGTTGGCGGTGCCCACGCCACCGGTGGGACAGAACTTCACGTCGCCGAACGGGCCCTGCCAGGCCTTGAGCATGGCGATGCCGCCGGACTGCACGGCGGGAAAGAACTTGAGCGCGGCGTAGCCGTCCTCCTGCGCCATCATGACTTCGCTGCTGGTGGCCACCCCGGGCAGCAGCGCCAAACCGAGCGCGCGGCAGGCGTGGCCGACGGCCTGGGTGTAGCCGGGGCTCACGGCGAACAGCGCGCCGGCGTCGGCCGCCGCGCGCGCGTCACCGAGATCGGAAGAGCA
>NZ_JAQGLS010000292.1 GCF_028292805.1 Ramlibacter sp.
CCCACGGTGCGGAAACGCACGGTGCGCGTGACGACCTGCTCGCCCTCGCGCGGCGGCGTCAGCTCGGTCACCGGCACCAGCAGGCCCCTGCGCTCGACGACCTGGCGCTGGTGCGCGTAGTAGATCGACGGCAGCGCGATCTCTTCGCGCTCGATGTACTGCCACACGTCCAGCTCGGTCCAGTTGGAGATCGGGAACACGCGGAAATGCTCGCCCGGGTGCAGCCGGGTGTTGAACAGCGTCCACAGTTCCGGCCGCTGCGCCTTCGGCTGCCACTGGCCGAAGCCGTCGCGGTGCGAAAAGATGCGCTCCTTGGCGCGGGCCTTTTCCTCGTCGCGGCGCGCGCCGCCGATCAGGGCGTCGAAGCGGAACTCCTCGATCGCCTCCAGCAGCGTCACCGACTGGTGCGCGTTGCGGCTCTCGCCGGGGTGCGCCAGCCGCACCGTGCCTCGCTTGATCGAGTCTTCGACGCTGCGCACGACCAGCTGCGCGCCCAGCTCCTTCGCGCGCAGATCGCGGAAGTCCGTCACCTCGGTGAAGTTGTGGCCGGTGTCGATCATCAGCAGCGGGTAGGGGATACGGCCGCTGCCGAACGCCTTTTCGGCCAGCTTGAGCAGCACCAGCGAGTCCTTGCCGCCCGAGAACAGCAGGGTGGGGCGCTCGAAGGCGCCGGCCACTTCGCGCAGGATGAAAATCGCTTCTTCTTCCAGCGCATCCAGGTGCCGGTTGCTGATGCGGCCCAGCAACTGGGGTTCGGCTCGGGCGTTCATGTGGTCACTTTCTCGTTGTCGGTCGTCACGTGCAGGCCGCATTCCTTGGCGGCCTCGTCTTCCCACCACCAGCGGCCGGCGCGGAAGTCCTCGCCCAGGCTGATGGCGCGGGTGCAGGGCGCGCAGCCGACGCTGGGGAAGAACTGGTCGTGCAGCGGGTTGTAGGCGACGTCGTTGGCCTGGATGTAGTGCCAGACGTCGCCCCAGGTCCAGTCGGCCAGCGGGTTGAGCTTGATGCGGCCGCCCTTGGCTTCGTCGGCGCGGTCCACCAGCGGCACCTCGGCGCGGGCGGCCGATTGCTCGCGGCGCAGGCCGGTGATCCAGGCGCGCTGGCCGGCCAGCGCGCGCTCCAGCGGCTCCAGCTTGCGGATCTGGCAGCAGGCCTTGCGCAGCGCGATGCTGCGGTACATCGCCTCCTTGCCTTCACGCTCGACGAAGTGCACCACCTGCTCCTGCAGCGGCGTGAACACCTCGACCGGCGCGCGCGAACCGGCGCGGGTGCGCTCCAGCAGCGCCAGGGTTTCCGCGTGCAGCATGCCCGTCTCCAGCACGAACACCGGGATCTCCAGCTGCAGGGCGTTGATCAGGTGCGTGATGACGACGTCTTCCGCGCCCAGGCTGGACGCCTGCTTGAGCGGCGCGAACCGGCTGGCGGCGCCCACCAGCAGGTCTTGCGTGGCGGCGAGCTTGGCGGCGTGGTCGTGCGAGGCACGCGCGTGCAGGTCGACGGCGCTCATGGTCAGCGCCGAAACAGCGGCTGCGTGCCGGCAGCGTCGCCCTGGTAGAACGACGGGAAGCGGGCGAACTGGCGCTCGGCGTCGGCCGGGTCCTTGCCTTCCTTCAACACCGCGCTGGAAAAGCCCGTGCGGTGCATCTGTACCAGCTGGTCGATGCCGACGTCGCCGGTGGCGCGGATGTCGCCTTCGAAGCCGCGCCGCTGGCGCAGCAGGCGGGCCTGGCTGAAGGCGCGGCCGTCGGTGAACTTGGGAAACTGCAGCTCGATGCGGTCTACTCCGTCCAGCGGCACGGCCAGCGCGTCGGCGTCGTTCGCCAGCACCAGCACGTTCACGTCGGGCTCGGCCGGCGTTCCATGGGCGATCAGGCGGATCATGCTGCCTCCTTCTGGACGAAACGGGCGCTGTTGGCAGCGGCCTTGAACGGGTCCATGCCCACGCGGCGCAGGGTGGCGATGAAGGTTTCGGCGCGGCCGTCGGCGGCCGGCTGGCGCAGGCGGCGGTAGGCGTCGAGCACGGCTTCGATCACCACCGGCACTTCGGCGGCGGAGAACGAGGGGCCGACCACCTTGCCGGGCAGGGCCGGCCCCGACAGGTCGGTGCCGTCGGCGCCGCCCAGGGTCACCTGGTACCACTCCTTGCCGTCCTTGTCGACGCCCAGGATGCCGATATGGCCGGCATGGTGGTGGCCGCAGGAGTTGATGCAGCCGGAGATGTTCAGGCGGATGTCGCCCAAGTCGAACTCTTCGTCCAGGTCCTGGAAGCGCTGGGTGATGGCCTCGGCGATCGGCAGCGAACGGGCGTTCGCCAGCGAGCAGAAGTCGCCGCCGGGGCAGGCGATCATGTCGGTCAGCAGGCCGATGTTGGGGCGCGCGAAGCCGGCCTTGCGGGCGGCCGCGAACAGCTCGGGCAGGTCTTGGGCGTGGACCCAGGGCAGCAGCAGGTTCTGTTCGTGCGTCAGGCGCGCTTCGCCGGCGGAAAAGCGGTCGGCCAGCTCGGCCGCCGTCTCCATCTGCTCGGCGGTGGCGTCGCCGGGGGCCTGCCCCAGGCGCTTGAACGACAGCGTCACGATGCGCAGCGCCGGGTCGCGGTGCGAGCGCACGTTGCGCTGCAGCCAGCGGTCGTATGCGGTGTCGGCTTCGGCGCCGGCGCGCACGATCTCGTGCAGCTGCGCCTCGGCGCCCTTGCGCAGCGTCGGCACCAGGGTGGGGCTGACGAAGCAGGCCGCCACGCGGTCGTACTCGGCCTGGGTGATGGTGTGCGGGCCGCCGTCGAGTTCGACGATCTGGCGGAATTCCTCTTCCACCTTGTCGATGTAGCGCTGGCCTTCGGCCTTGACCAGGATCTTGATGCGGGCCTTCCACACGTTGTCGCGGCGGCCGTACTCGTTGTAGACGCGGATGCAGGCTTCGACGTAATTCAGCAGCTGGTGCCAGGGCAGGAACTCGCGCACCACGGTGCCGATGATGGGCGTGCGGCCCATGCCGCCGCCCACCTGAACCCGAAAGCCAAGGGCGCCGGCGCCGTCGCGCACCAGCTGCAGGCCGATGTCGTACCAGCCCAGGGCGGCGCGGTCTTCGGCGGCGCCGTTCAGGGCGACCTTGAACTTGCGCGGCAGGAAGGCGAACTCCGGATGCAGCGTGCTCCACTGGCGCAGGATCTCGGCGAACGGGCGCGGGTCGGCGACCTCGTCGGCGGCGATGCCGGCCAGCTCCTCGGTGGTGATGTTGCGGATGGTGTTGCCGCTGGTCTGGATGCCGTGCATGTTCACGGACGCCAGCAGGTCCATCACGTCGGCGCTCCTGGCCAGCGGGATCCAGTTGTACTGGACGTTGGTGCGGGTGGTGAAGTGGCCGTAGCCGGCCGTCAGCACGGTGGCCACCGGGGCGCCGCCGGGCACCGGCACTTCGCCCAGGGCGGACTGCTTGACCTGCGCTTCGCTCAGCAGGGCGGCGTCGGGACGGTCGTAGTCGCGGGCGATCTTGGCCAGCGCGCGCAGCTGAGCGCTGGAAATCTCGCCGTAGGGCACGGCCACGCGCAGCATCGGCGCATAGCGCTGGATGTACCAGCCGTTCTGCAGCCGCAGCGGGCGGAATTCCTCTTCGGTGAGCTTGCCGGCCTGCCAGCGCTCGAGCTGGTCGCGATACTGTTCGGCGCGGGCGCGCACGAATTGCCGGTCGAAATCTGTGTAGCGGTACATGGAACTGGAGACAGGCCGTGAAATGGCCCGATCCAGGGACTGTATTCAGTTGCCTTATGGAACCAAACTACATTTTTGTTCGAGGTATATGCGGATAAGCATATTCTCAAGCCTGGCGCGGGCTGCGGCCAAGTTTTTGGGCGACCCCGGATAAGCACGGGTGGGCAGGTTGGCGCGTCGTCTGCATAATCACCACAGAGGCAGGAGGGAAACCGGTCCATGGCGCAACGGGTGTTCATCAAGGTGGTGGGGTTCACGGACCAGGAGCGCCACGCCGTCAACACCGTGTTTCGCCTGTCCGAACAGTGCCGCACGATGTACCAGCTGTGGACCCCGCACGCGCCCGAGGCCGCCGGGATGGCCTTGCTGGACGGGCAAAGCTACGAAGCCAGGGTCGAGGCCGAGCTGTCGTTCAACGGCGGCCTCAAGCTGCTGTGGGTGGGGCCGGAAGCGCCGGCCCGGGTCTGGCGCAGCTTCGACCGGCCGATCGCCTGGCCGGCCATCATCGAGGCCATGGACTCCGTGTTCGTCGGCGATCCGCTGGACTTCGACGTCGAGGTGGGCGAGCCCACCACCGGCATGTCGCTCAAGCAGGCGCTGATCGTCTGCGCGGACCGCGACGAGCGCCTCTACCTGCGCGCGCGCCTGTCGCTGGCGCACCTGACCCAGGCCGACGAAGCCGAAAGCGGCACCCAGGCGGTGGAACTGGCGCGCGGCAAGCAGTACGACGTGGCGCTGGTCGGCTTCGGCCTGCCCGACATGGACGCCTGGTCGGTGCTGCGCGAGCTGCGCGACGGCAAGCGCCCCATCCCGCACGTGGCGGTCACCAAGTGCCGGCGCTCCCTGCCGGAACACGTGCGGGCCTGGCTCGGCGGCGCCGAGGCGCTGCTCGATGCGCCACCGCACCCGGCGCGGCTGAATGCCTGGTTGAAGCGGATCTAGGCGCTTTTCACGCGCCGCGCATCCAGCGCCTGCGCCAGCCGCGCCTGCAGCGGCCACGGCTCGCCGTGCAAGCGGGCCGCGATCCATTCCCCACACAGCGCCGCGAAGGTCAGGCCGCGCGAACCCATTGCGGTGCTGACCCACAGACCGGGCTCGATCTCGCCGGCCAGAGGACGGCGGTCACTGGACGCCCAGCGCACATTGCTCCAGGCCTGCACCGCGCCGCCAGCAAACTGCGGCGCCAGCGCGGCGGCGGCCGTGGGCAGCAACTCGCGCAGGCGTTCCAGGTTGGCGGCATGGTCCTGCGCACGCGGCGACGGATCGGCGTCGGCACGGCCGTAGGTCGAGCCGGTCAGCCAGGCCCGGCCGGCAGCCAGCGGCAGGTCGGGCAGGAAGTGGCCGTTGCCGTTGACGGGGTGGCCAGGCAAGATGTCGCCCGCCTGGCGCAAGCCCCAGGACACCTGGCCGCGCACCGGATGGGTCGTGACGCGGCCGGCCAGCAAGCCGGCGCTGGCGCCGGCGGCGGCCACCACCACCAGCGGGGCGCGGCCCAGCGCGGCGCCGCCAGCGTCGCGCACCATCCAGCCATCGCCATCGCGCACCACGTCGTGCACCTTGCAATTGCCCTGGAACACGATGCCTGGCCCGGCCAGCCAGGCCCGCACCAGCGCCGCCGGCCGGACCCAGCCGGCCGTGGCGTGCCACCAGGCGGCATGCTGCAGTGGGAGCCCCGCCGCTGCTTTCTGCGCGGCGTCGGCATCGCGGCTCCACGCGTCCAGGCTCGGTCCCAGCGCCGGCAGCGGTCGTTGGTCGTTCCCGCGCTGCTCCAGCACGCCGCTCGGCGCCCAGTCCACGCCTTGCTCCAGCAACCGGGCGCATTCCTGCCAGGTGATGCGAACCCCGCTGCGCGATAGCCGCGACAGCAGGTTGTCGTCGGGCGACTGGTGTGGCGCCATCAAGCCCCCCGGCAGCGAGGAGGCGCCGGCGGCCGGCTCGGCGGCGACGTCCAGCACCCGCACCGACCAGCCCCGCCGCGCCAGGCTGGCGGCCACGGCTGCGCCAGCCAGGCCGGCACCGACCACGATGCAGTCAGAGGGGCAGGGCGGTGAAGCTTGCGGCAGCCCCTTGACCTGCCAGGCCGGCGCGTAGCGCGCCTGCAAGCCGTCCTGCGCGATGCTGTCCACCACGAAGCCCAGGCTGGCCAACTCGCGCGGCGTCACCTGCACGGGGCCTTCGCAGGCCAGCTGCGAGCCGGGTCGGCACAGGCGCGGCAGGGCTTTCAGCGTGGCGGGGGCGAGCGCATCGAACAGCAGTACATCGGCGCGGAAGGCCTGCTCCTTGAGCATGGCGGCGAGCTCGCCCACGCACAAGGTGAGCAGCACCCGGCCATCCTCGAAGGAGAAGCGGTGAAAGCCCGGCGTGAGGCCGCTCCAGGGCGGGACCGGGCCGGCAACCGTGATTGCCACGTAATGCAGCAACGCGGGACGCTGCGGGTCGTCGCGCCAGGCCTGCAACGTCGCGGGAAAGCGCAGGCCCCCGGCCAAGCCCGCCTGCAGCACGCGCCACTGGCCGGCTTGCGCCCAGGCAGCGCGCGGGTCCACCGAATCAGGTGGCGGGAGGCACGTAGCCGGCCGCGGCGTCGGCACCGCCGCCGAAGAAGTGGGCTTCCATCTGGCGCTTGAGGTAGTCGCGGGCCCGGGCGTCGGCCAGGTTCAGGCGGTTTTCATTGACCAGCATGGTCTGGTGTTTCAGCCAGGCGGCCCAGGCTTCCTTGCTGACGCTTTCCCAGAGGCGCTTGCCCAGTTCACCGGGGTATGGCGGGAAATCGAGGCCCTCGGCTTCGCGGCCGAGCTTGATGCATTGAACTGTGCGCGCCATGGGCGTCTCCTGGGAATCTGGTGGGGATGTGCTTATGCGGATATGCATACAAGAACTCTGTCGTTCCCGTTGCGGCCGCCGGCTTCCAGAATGCCCCCATTCAATAACGAGGTGCCTTCATGAGCCAACGCCGCGACTTTATCAAGATTCCCATGGCCGCCGCCCTGGCGGCGGCCATGACCTTCGCGGCGCTGCCCGCAGCGGCGCAGACGGTGCAGCTGCTCAACGTCTCCTACGACCCGACGCGCGAGCTGTACGTGGAGTTGAACCAGGCCTTCGCCAGGTACTGGAAGGCCAAGACCGGCCAGGACGTGAGCATCCAGCAGTCGCACGGCGGCTCGGGCAAGCAGGCCCGCGCCATCATCGACGGCCTCGATGCCGACGTCGCCACGCTGGCGCTGGCCGGCGACACCGATGCGCTGGTCAGGCACGGCGGCTGGCTCAAGGCCGACTGGCAAAAGAAGCTGCCGCACAACGCCTCGCCCTACACCTCGACCATCGTGCTGGTGGTGCGCCAAGGCAATCCCAGGGGCATCAAGGACTGGGACGACCTGGCCAAGCCCGGCATCAGCGTGATCACGCCCAACCCGAAAACGTCGGGCGGGGCCCGCTGGAACTACCTGGCGGCCTGGGAGTTCGCCAAACGCAAGTACGGCGGCGACGCGCAAGCCAAGGACTTCGTCGGCAAGCTGTACGCCAACGTGCCCGTGCTCGACACCGGCGCCCGCGGCTCGTCCATCACTTTCGCCCAGCGCAACCAGGGCGACGTGTTCATCTCCTGGGAGAACGAAGCCTACCTGCTGGAAAAGGAATTCGGCAGCAAGGTCGACGTGCTCTACCCCTCGCTCAGCATCCTGGCCGAGCCGGCCGTTGCCGTGGTCGACAAGGTGGTCGACCGCAAGGGCACCCGCGCCGTGGCCGAGGAGTACCTCAAGTACCTCTACACGGAAGAAGGCCAGGACATCGCCGGCAAGCACTTCTACCGCCCGGCGATTTCGCAGAAGGCGCAGGCCAAGTACGCCAGGCGGTTCCCCAAGCTCAACCTGTTCACCATCGACCAGGCTTTCGGCGGCTGGGATCAGGCGGCCAAGGTCCACTTCGCCGACGGCGGCAGCTTCGACCAGATCTACACCCGCAAGTGATCAGTGGGGCCGCGTCGGCACGGCCCCACGGCGACGCAGGCGGCGCAGAATGATTGCATCCAACCCAGGAGCACAGTCATGACCTACCGCATCGCCCTCGTCGTCGGCAGCCTTCGCAAGGATTCGTTCAACGGCCAGCTGGCCGCCGCGCTCAAGAAGCTGGCGCCGCCGGACCTGGAGTTCGAGCTGGCGCGCATCGACGACCTGCCGCTGTACAACCAGGACGATGACGCCAACCAGGCCGAGCCGGTGCGGCGCCTGAAAACCGGGATTTCCGCCGCGCAAGGGGTGCTGTTCGTCACCCCCGAATACAACCGCTCGATCCCGGGCGTGCTCAAGAACGCGATCGACCACGCCTCGCGCCCCTATGGCCAGAGCGCCTGGGCCGGCAAGCCGGCGGGCGTGATCGGCATCTCGGTCGGCGCGATCGGCACCGCGCTCGCGCAGCAGCACCTGCGCAACGTGCTGGCCTACCTCGACATGCCGACGCTGGGGCAACCCGAGATGTTCATGCAGAACAAGCCGGGCTTGTTCGCCGAAGGCGGCGGCGTGGGCAACGACGCCACCAAGCAGTTCTTGCAGAAGTTCCTGGACGCCTTCTCGGCCTTCGTCAAGCAGCACGCGGACCGCGTGGCCAACAGGTGAGCGGGGCGCCCGCCGCGCCCTCGGTCATTCCCGCGTAGCCGGCAATCCAGGGCGTTCGCCTTTCAACAAGCCCCCGTGCGGGCTTTGTCTTGAATGCCCTGGATCCCCCCTGCGTGGGGATGACGAGGATTGCGCTACATCACCTCGACACGCCGTGGCGCGCGCACCAATGTTTGCATTGTGAGCAAAGGGAGAATCGGCCGTTCCCGCGCACGACGTTGCTGCCTCCATTGCATTGCTTTCAGCCAGGAGTTTCGTTCCGTGAAGGCAAGCAAGTTGTTCGCCCGCGGCGTGGCCGTGTTCGCGGCGCTCGCCGCGCCGGCGCCGTGCATCGACATCGTCGGCGTCGGCGTCGGTGCTGTACGCCACCGGGAAGTTCGCGCCTGCCGCCTTGTGGGGCTCGCCCGCGACAGCCGCCGCCGAAAGAACTACAGGCTCCCGAAGGCAGATCCGGCCAGCCTTGGCTCCAGCTCAAGTCACTTGGCGGCGAAAAGATGTTCAGTGTCGGGGTTGGCTGGTTCTGGATCGGCAGCCGTGCCGAATACGACAGGCCCCGTGGGCTGGGCGCGGTTGACCGGGCTCAGCCGCCTCATGGCTCAGGCCGCGATCGCCGCCCGCCGCTCGTTTGCCGCTTCCGCCGTCTGCGCCCGGATCGCCACATCCGCATCCGCCAGCGCCTTCGCCTTGACTGCCTCGCCCATGGCCACGCCCTCGGCCCGCACGAAGCGCACGTCGGTCACGCCCAGGAAGCCGAGCACCGTCTTGAGGTAGCTCTCCTGGTGGTCGTAAGCCGAGTCGTCGCCGTAGGCGCCGCCGCGCGAAGACGCCACGATCACCGTCTTGCCCCCGGACAGGCCTTCGGCGCCGTTGGCGCCATAGCGGAAGGTGCGGCCGGCCTGTGCGATGCGGTCGATCCAGGCCTTCAGCTGGCTGGGGATGGTGAAGTTGTACATCGGCGCGCCGATCACCACGACGTGGGCCGCCAGGAACTGGCTGACCAGCCGTTCGGAGACGGCGTTCTCGCGCTTTTGCGCCTCGGTCAGGCTGGCGCCGTCCAGGCCCAGCCGAAAGCCCAGGGAGTCGATGTCGAGGTGGCTCGGCGCGTCGGTGGCCAAGTCGAGATGGTCGACTGTGGTGCCCGGCCGGGTGGCCTGCCACTGGGCGACGATGCGGCGAGTCAGCTCGCGCGAAACGGAGTTGGCGCCGAGGGCGCTGGAGTCGATGTGCAGCAATTTCATGGGAGTTTTTCTGGTGGGTAGGAGCTGTCTGCTCCGGTTCACTGATTATGAAGATGAGTCGATTTCTTGATAAGTTGGCGAGATCGGGATAGATTGTTCTATCTGTGGGACGATCCATGCAGGATCTGAACGATCTTCTGTACTTTGCCGAGGTGGTGGACGGCGGCAGCTTTGCCGCCGCCGGGCGCTCGCTGGGCATCCCCAAGTCGCGCCTGTCGCGGCGCGTGGCGGAGCTCGAGGCGCGGCTGGGCGTTCGCTTGCTGCAGCGGACCACGCGCAAGCTGTCGCTGACGCAGGCCGGCGAGACCTACCACCGCCACTGCGTCGCCATGCGCGAGCAGGCCGAAGCCGCCGACGAAGCCGTGGCGCTGGTGCAGACCGAGCCGCGTGGCACCGTGCGCGTCACCTGCCCGGTCACGCTGGCGCAAAGCACCATCGGGCCCTTGTTGCCGCGCTTCCTGCTCACCCACCCGCAGGTGCGCATCGAGATGCAGGTGACGAATCGCGTGGTCGACCTGGTGCAGGAAGGCGTGGACGTGGCCCTGCGCGTGCGTTCCAGCCTGGACGACAGCGGCACCCTGGTGGTCAAGCGGCTCGGACCCACGCTGGGCGCGCTGTTGGCCAGCCCGCAGCTGCTGCAGCGCTTGGGCCAGCCGCGCGCGCCGGACGATCTGAAGAACCTGCCGACCGTGGCCATGTCGGCCATCGACGGCCGTGCCAGCTGGCGGCTGCTGGGCCCGAACGGCCAGGCCTTCGAGCTGCAGCACCAGCCGCTGTGCATTGCCGACGACCTGTTGACGCTGAAGTTCGCCGTGCTGCAAGGCACCGGCATCTGCGTGCTGCCCGACTACATGTGCAGCCAGGAGCTGCAGCGCGGCGAGCTGGTGCCGGTGCTGCCCGGATGGGCGCCGCCCGCCGCGGCGGTGCTGGCGGTGTTTCCCACTCGCCGCGGCATGGTGCCGGCGGTGCGGCGCTTCCTGGACTTTCTCGGCGCCAACATGGCCGGCGAGCGCATCGTCGCCGCGCCGGCCCAAATTGCGGGACAAGCCGCATGAAAAAGCTGTTCTTCTGGCTGGTGTCCACCCATTTCGTGGTGTTCACGACTGGCTTCGCCCTTGGCACTGTGTGCTGCCGGTGCTGTCCGCGCCGCAGGCGCCGACAGCGGCCGAGGTGCAGCCGGCGGCGCAGGGCGCGCGCTACAAGGCAACCTTCGGCCGCGACTTGAAGGGCAGCGACGCGCTGCACTGGGGCGAGGGCGAGGTGACGCTGACGCCGACCACGGTCGCACTGCGCGGCCGCCCGGCGCCGGGCCCGGCCTGCCGACTCTATCTCGCGAAGCCTTTTCGCAGTTCATCACGGCGGCAAAGTACCGTTGACGCTGGCGGCGTCGATGGCGGCGCGGTACACCTCGATGTAGCGCTGCGCACTCTCGTTCCAGCCGAACGCCCGCGCCATGCCGTTGGCCTGGATCCGGCGCCAGCGCTTGCGTTCGTTCCAGGCGCGCACGGCGCGCAGGAGCGCTTCCTGCAGGCCTTCGGCATCACAGGCGGCCATGATGAAGCCGGTGCCGTGATCCGGGTCGGCGTCGCTGTCGATCACCGAATCGAGCAGGCCGCCGGCCGGCGCCACCACCGGCGGCGTGCCGTAGGCCTGGCTGTACATCTGGTTCAGGCCGCAAGGCTCGAAGCGCGAGGGCATCAGGAAGGCGTCGGCGCCGGCCTCGATCAGGTGCGCCAAGCCTTCGTCGAAGCCCAGCGTCACCGCCACCTGCAGCGGATGGCGCTCGGCCGCATCGCGCAGCCCCTGGGCCAGCGTCGGGTCGCCCTGGCCCAGAACCACCAGCTGCGCGCCTTGCGCCAGCAGCCCGGGCAAGGCGCCCAGCACCAGGTCGATGCCCTTTTGCTCGGTCAGCCGGCTGACCGCCGCGAACAGCATGGCCTTGGGGTCGGTCGGCAGGCCGCAGCGGGCCTGCAGCGCCGCCTTGCACAGGCGCTTGCCTTGCAGGTTGTCGCGGCTGAAGCGGTGCGGCAGCAGCGGGTCGTGCGCCGGGTCCCAGGCCTGCGTGTCGATGCCGTTCATGATGCCGTGCAGGCGGCCGGAACGCGCGCGCAGCAAGCCGTCCAGGCCCACGCCCTGGGCTTCGGTCTGGATCTCGCGGGCGTAGGTGGGGCTGACGGTGGTGATGGCATCGGCGAACTGCAGGCCGGCCTTGAGCATCGACAGCTGGCCCCAGAACTCCACCCCGTCCAGGCCGCGCCAATGCAAGGGAATGCCCAGCAGGTCGGCGCTGCCCATGGGGAACAGGCCGCGGAAAGCCAGGTTGTGCACCGTCATCACCGACACCGCCGTCGGCTCGTGCGGCGCCAGGGCCCGGGCTTGCGCCAGGTACACCGGCGCCAGGCCGCAAGGCCAGTCGTTGGCATGCACGACGTCGGCCGCCCAGCCGTGCAAGGGTGAATGCGCCGTGCCCAGTTGTGCCGCCACCCGGCTCAAGAGGCCAAAGCGCATGTCGTTGTCGTGGTAGTCGTTGCCGCTGGCATCCACGTACGGGCCGCCGTGCCGCTGGTACAGCGCAGGACAGGCCAGCAGCAGCAGCGTCACGCCGCTGTCCACCTTCACCGGCACCAGCTGCGCGGCCGGCCACGGCCCCCAGGCCGGCAGCTCGACGCCGTCGCCGATCTCGCCGCTCACGCGCACGCCGCGGTAGGCCGGCATCAGCACCCGCACGTCATGGCCCAGCGCCGCCAGCGTGGCCGGCAGCGCCGCGCTGACGTCGCCAAGGCCGCCGGTCTTGACGTAGGGCGTGCACTCGGGTGTGGCAAACAGGATGTTCATGCTTGGTCCTCCGCCACCAGGACGGCGAACGGCAATGCGCCGGCCCCGGCGAACACCTCCTGCAGGTCCAGCGACGGATCGTCCTCGGCCCCGAGTCTGACAGCCTCGCCGGTCAGCCAGTTGCGCCAGCGGTGAAAGCGCCGCAGCGGGCCGCCCTCCAGGCCGCAGCGCACGCTCGTGCCGCGCCACAGCTGTGGCGTCCAGGCTTCGTCGTCGCCGCGGCACAGGGTCCAGGTCAGGCGCGCCGTCACCACCAGCACCGCCTCGCGCTCATGGCTGCGGGCGAACGCCACTGCATGGTCCGCCGCCGGTCCTTCGGTCGCCAGCGGCAGGTAGCCCGCGGCGCGGAACAGCGCCTGCTTGTCGCGCCGCAGCTGCAGCAGCCGCCACGTCACCAGCTGCTTGCTGCGGCCATCGGCCGCCTGCGCATCGAGTTCCTGCCAGTGCGCGGCGGCCGGCCAGCCGCCCCGGTACAGCCCTTGCAGTTGCTCCAGTTGCGCGGAGAGGCGGGGAAAGTCCACCGGCCGCCGGTTGTCGGGGTCGACCAGGCTGAAGTTCCAGTCTTCGCAGCCCTGGTACACGTCGGGCACGCCGGGCGCCGTGAACTTCAGCGCCAGTTGCGCCAGGCTGTTGCGAAAGCCGAAGGGCGCGACACGGGCAGTGAACTTCTGCAGTTCGTCGGCGAAGGGGCTGGGCTGGCCGGCGCGAAGCACGCCGTCCAGGTACTTCTGCAGCGCCTCTTCATAGGCGCTGTCGGGGCAGACCCAGCTGGTGTTCAGCTTGGCTTCGCGCACAGCCTTGACCATGTAGGCCTGCATGCGCTGGCGCAGGTCTTCGCGGGCGGCGGCGTCCGGCGGCTGCGCCGGCCACAGGCCCACCAGCGTCTGGAACAGCAGCCAGATGTCGTTGCCCACCGGCCAGGTGCCCTTGCGCGTGCGGGTCAGGTACAACTGGGCCCAGCCGCTCAGGCGCAGCAGCACGTCCTCCCATTCGGCCGGCAGCTCCGACAGCACCGCTATGCGCGCGCGCAGATCTTCCGAGCGCTTGGTGTCGTGGGTGGAGGTGCCCAGCATGCAGTGCGGCCGGTGCCGCTGGCGGCTCGCGTTGGCCGCATGGAACGCCGCCACCGAGACGCCGAAGCTGCGCGGGTCGCCGCCCACCTCGTTGAGTGACAACAGCGGCACATAGCGGTAGAAGGCCGTGTCTTCCATCGCCTTGGCCATCACTGGCGCCGTGAACTGCTGCCAGCGGGCCAGGAAGCGCTCGCGCATGTCGGGCACCATGTGCTCTGCCTCGCCTTCGCCCAGCAGCACTTCGCGCAGGTGCCGCAGCACCGGCGCTTCCGAGCCGCCCAGGTGGCGCTGCGCCCCGGCGATGGCCCAGTCGATGTGCTGGCGGTCCATCGCGCTGGCCGCTTCGCCCACGCGCAGGTAGGTGCGGTAGACCGGGAACGCGGCCGCCACTTCAGCCAGCGCCGCCCGCAACCGGTTGCGGGTGAAGTCGCAGCGGCGCCGGTTGCCGCGCGTCATGCGGTGCAGCGTGTGCGCCAGCCAGTTCAGCTCGGAGTACAGCGAGGTCTCGATGATCAGCTTCTTGCACTGCCACAGCAAGGCGTCGAAGTCGCAAGGCTCGCCGGTGAAGGCGTGGTAGGCGGCCAGCAGCGCGTTTTCGTGGCGGCCTTCGACGAACAGGCCGTTGACCAGGTTGGCGAAGCGGTAGCCGGTGTCGCCGTGCACCGGCCAGCCATCGGGCAGCGGCTCGTGCTCGGCCTGGATCTTCTCCACCAGCAGGTACAGCGCGCGCGCCGGGTGGCCGCTTGCCTCGGCCTGCGCCACGTAGCGGGACTGCAAGGCATCGAAGTAGGCCTGCGGCTGGCTCAGGCCGTCCGGGTGGTCGATGCGCAGGCCCGTCAGCAGGCCTTCCTGCAGCCATTGCAGCACCTTGCGGTGGGTGGCCTCAAACACCTCGGGCCGCTCCTGCCGCAGGGCGGCCAGGGTGTTGACGTCGAAAAAGCGCCGGTAATTGACGTCGTCGCTGGCCACGTGCCAGTCGGCCAGCCGGTAGGCCTGGCTGGAGATCAGCGCATCGAGCGCGTCGAAGCTGGCCGGCTCGCCGGCCTGGCCATTCAGGCGCTGCACGCAGGCGGCGATCCAGCGCGAGAACCATTCGTGGCGCGCCGCCAGCCGCGCCAGCTGCCGCTTGAAGACGCCGCTGTCGCGCGCGCGCTGGCGGCGTGCCTCCGGCTCCGGGGTGTCGCGCCCGGGCAGGCGGGCGAACGCGTCCAGCAGCGCCCCCACCACCGCATGGCTGTCGCCGTCGTTGTCGTCGTGCGCCGGCGGCGCCGGCAGCGCGGCCAGGATGGACGGGTAGCTGGCCGGATCGACCGGGAAGCGGTGGTCCCAGTAGCGCAGGCCGAACTCGCCCCTCTCGGGCTCGAAGTGCAGTGCGATCTCGCCGGCCTCCAGCACCTTGCCGTAGTGGTCGCCCAGCACCGGCAGCAGCAGCCGCCCTTCCATTTCGGGCTGGGCCGGCTTCCACTCGATGTCGAAGGTCTCGGCGTGGGCCGAGGCGCGACCGTGCTCCAGCACGTCCAGCCACCAGGCGTTGTCGGCCTCCAGCACGCCCATGTGGTTGGGCACGATGTCCAGGATCTGGCCCATGCCGCTGCGGCGCAGGACGCGGCACATGCGGGCATGCGCCTCCTCGTCGCCGACCTCGGGGTTGAGCTGGCTATGGTCGACGATGTCGTAGCCGTGGGTGCTGCCCGGGCGCGCGCGCAGGTAGGGTGAGCTGTACAGGTGGCTGATGCCTAGCGAGCGCAGGTAGGGAACGGCCTGCGTGACCTGCTCGAAGGTGCAGCCTTTGTGGAACTGGATGCGATAGGTGCCGCACGGGATGCTGGCCGTCTCCAGGTCCGGCAGCTCCTGCGGATGGCTCTCGTGCGGCCTGGGGCCGGTGCGCTCGGCTCGCAGGACGGCAGCCAGCGAGCCCCAGCGCGGATCGCTGCCCAGGGCTTCGACGCCCACCGCCAGCTTTCGCCGCCAGTTGGGATAGCGCTCCTCGCTGGTGCCTGGCACGTTCACCTGCAGCAGCTGCCCGGTGACGTCCTCCAGCTGCACGCCCACCAGCCAGCACGGCGTGCGCGCCAGGCAGGCATAGACCGCGTCGACGAAGTCCGGCGTCGCATCGGGCAGCGAGGTCGGCTGCACCGTCGCGCCATCGGGCAGCAGCGACTCGCGGTCCAGCGCCAGCAGCAGGCGCGCACGGTCCTGGGCCCGCTCCAGCACCTGCTGCTCGCGCGCGGCCTGGTCCGGGTAGAGGCCAAGCCGCGCCGACAGCTCGATGTCCTCGCCCAGCCAGAAGCCGCGCAAGGTCGGCAGGTCGTGCGTGCTGACCACCGCCAGCGCCTTGTGCTGCCACTGGCCGGGCCGGCGGAAGTTGCCGTCATCCTCGCGCTCGAACAGCAGCGGCTTGTACGACAGCAGGTCGCGCTCGCGCATCGCCTCGCGCATGCGCGGCGCAACGTTGCCCAGGTCTTCGCCGATCACCATGCACTGCTGGCGCCGGCTCTCCAGCGCCAGCACGCCCAGCAGGTCGTCCAGCGGATAGTCGACATAGGTGCCGCCGTCGGGCCCGGTCCAGAACAAGCGCATCAGCGCCATCACATGGTCCAGCCGCAGCGCGCCGCAATGGCGCATGTTGGCGCGCAAGGTTTCGATGAACGGCTGGTAGCGGGCGGCGTGCAGGCGCTGCGGGCTCCAGGGCGGCAAGCCCCAGTCCTGTCCGTTCGGCGCCAGCGGATCGGGGGGCGCGCCCGCATGCATGCCCAGGGCGAACAGCTGCTGCTCCTGCCACGTTTCGGCGCCGCCGCCGTTCAGGCCCACGGCCAGGTCGCAGTACAGGCCGATGCCCATGCCGCGGGTGCGCGCATAGCGCTGGCACGACTCCAGCTGCAGCTCGCACAGCCACTGCAGCCAGAAGCGGTACTGCACCGCCTGCGCATGTTCCCGCGCAAAAGCTTGCACGGCAGGGCCTTGCGGGTCTCGGTACTCCTGCGGCCAGGCCGGCCAGCCCCAGGCGTCGGGGTCGCGCGCGAACAGGTGGTCCTGCAGCGCCTCGAACAGCGCATGCGGCGCCAACGTCGCGTCACGCTCGCGCATGTAGCGCAGGAAATGGGCGCCGCGCGAGCGGTCGCTGTTCAGCTCATGCGCCTCGAAGTGCCGCCACAGGATGCGCAGCACGCTCTCCTTGGCAGCCGCCACGCCGGGGTAGTCGACCATCGCGGCGTCGCGCAGGCTGCGCAGCCGTTCCTGGAAGACCTCCGACTGCACCTTCTCCACCGCCTCTTCGCAGCCGCTCAGGTCCACCAGCGTCTGCACGTCCAGGTAGATCGGGTTCAGCGCCCGCCGGCTCGACGGGCTGTACGGGCTGGCCATCGCCGGGTTGTGCGGGAAGAGGGCGTGCAAGGGACTCAAGCCAAGGAACGACGCGCCTTGGTGCGCCGCCGCGTCGGCCAGGCGCCGCAGGTCGCCGAAGTCGCCGACGCCCCAGTTGCGGGATGACCGCAGCGCATACAGCTGGATGGTGCAGCCCCACCAGCGTTCGCCGGCCTGCAGCCCCGGGGCCACCCAGCACTGCAGCGGCGCGATGGCGACCAGGCAGTGGTCTTGCCCGCCATCGTCCAGCGTGAGCTTGTAGTAATCGGGCTGCAGGCCCGCCGGCAGGTGGATGCGCGCCTCGCCGGCGTCGTGCTGCACCTCGCCGGCGGCGACTTGCGTGGCGCCGTCGTCGCGCAGCAGCTGCCATCGCGTTGGCGCCTGTTGCTGCGCCCGCCAACGGACCACCGGATGCGCGCCCTCGCGCGCCACGAACACCGGCGGCAGGCCGTCCCTGGGCGCGCCGGCCGCGCCGGTCATGGCCTGCACGGCGCGCGCCAGCACCGCCTCCGGCACGACCTCTTCCTTGCCCCAGAAGCCGTGGTAGCGGTCGGCGATGCCCAGCTTGCGGGCGCGTTCGGCCAGGTCGGACTCGATCACAGCGTGATCTCCCCGCCCAGGGTCCAGCGCGCTGCCCAGGCCGGCCATTGCGAGGAGGGCGCATCCTGCGGCCAGCGATGGCTGAACACCGTGTTCGCCTCGACCGGGCCCAGGTGCTGGGCCGGCACCTCGATCGCATCCGGGCCGAGGTTCAGTTCCAGGCACAGCATCTGGCCGTCCGAGTAGCGCCATTGCACCGACAGGCCGCGCTCGCCGACGCGTTGCGCCGTGTGTCGCCCGGTCTGCAGCAGCGCCTGCCGCGGCGTGATGTGGGTCCGCCGCGCGGCCAGCGCCGCCTGCACCTGGTGCAGCCAGGCCTTGCCGGCAGCGCTGGCCGCGTGGGCACGGTTCGGGCGGCTGGCCTCGAAGGTGGCGACGCTGCACGGGTCGGGCAAATCGTGTGCCTCTTCGTGGCCGAACTCGCGGCGGCGGCCTTCGCGCACCGCTTGGCGCAGTTCGCCCTCCCAGTCGGCGAAATACAGGAAGGGCTCGGGCGTGCCCCATTCCTCGCCCTGGAACAGCATCGGAATGGCGGGCGTGAGCAGCGCCAGCAGCGTCGGCAGCAGCGCTGCATCCGGCGGCACCAGCCGCACCAGCCGCTCGCCGCGCGCGCGGTTGCCGACCTGGTCGTGGTTGTGGGCGAAGTTGACCAGCGCCGACAGCACCTGTGGCGGCGCGGGCTTGACCTCCTCGCGGGCGCCGCCCGGCTTGCGCTTCGAACCTTCGAACACCATGCCGTGGGTGAAGCCGCGCGCCAGCAGGGTCAGGGGGTCGGCGCCGTAGTCGTGGTAGTAGCCCTGGGTCTCGCCCGTCATCGCCACGTGCAGCACGTGGTGGAAGTCGTCGTTCCACTGCGCGTCATAGCGACCCGGCGCGGGCGCGGCCGCCAGGTGTCGGTAGCCGTTGTGCTCGTTCTCCAGCACCAGGTGCACGTGCCGGCCATGGGTGGCGGCGCGCACGGCGCCGGACAGTTCCTCCAGGATGTGCGTTTCGCTGGTGTCGCTGATCGCATGCACGGCGTCCAGCCGCAGGCCGTCGAAGCGGTACTCCTGCAGCCAGAACAACGCGTTGTGGATGAAGAAGTCGCGCACCGGCCGGCTGTCCGGCCCGTCGAAGTTGATCGCCGCGCCCCACGGGCTGGTAGCCGTCTTGGAGAAGAAGCCGGGCGCATAGGCCGTCAGGTAGTTGCCGTCCGGACCGAAGTGGTTGTAGACCACGTCCAGAAACACCATCAGCCCGAGGCGGTGCGCCGCCTGGATGAAGCGCTTGAGCTCGTCGGGGGTGCCGTAGGCGGGGTGTGGCGCGAACGGCAGCACGCCGTCGTAACCCCAGCCGAAGCGGCCCGGAAAGGTCGCCAGGGGCATCAGTTCGACCGCGGTGATGCCCACCTCGGCCAGTTCCTTGAGCCGCTCCATCGCCGCGGCCAGCGTGCCCTCGGGCGTGAAAGTGCCGACGTGCAGTTCATACAGCACGGCGTCGTGCCAGGGACGGCCGCGCCAGTCGGCGTCCCATTCGAACTGCTTGGGGTCGACCACCACGCTGGGCTCATGCGGTCCGGCCGGGTTCTGCCGCGCCGCCGGGTCGGGCACCAGCAGCTTGCCGTCGATGCACCACTGGTAGCCGCTACCGGCCGTGGCTTCGGGCACGGTGCACTCCCACCAGCCATCGGCATCGGCCTGGGCCGGGCGCAGCAGCGGCGTGCCGGCGGCGCCGGGATGGAACGCCAGTTCGGCGCGTTGCGCCGCGGGCGCCCAGAGGCGGAAGGTCACGCCGTCGGCGTGCAGCTGGGTGCCGAAAGGCATGACGTGTTGGCAACGCACGCTGGCTACTCCTGCGGCGCCTGCGTCAGCAGCGCCATTGAATGGGAAAGAAGTTCGAGTTTGCCCCCGCCCGCATGCAGCGACGCTTGCGGTTCGGAAAAATGGCCGCTGCCGGTGTCGATGCGCAAGGCCCAGTGGCCGTCGTGGCCCGGGACGCGCGGCAGCGTGAAGGTGGCGGCTTGGCCGGTGGCGTTGAACGCCAGCAGCACCGAGCGGCCGCAGGGCGTGCCGGCCGGCGCGAAGCGTGCGTCCAGCACGGCGGCGACGCTGAGTACGGCCGGGTTGGTCCATTCGTCCTCGAGCATCGGCAGGCCCCAGACGCTGTACCAGCCGACGTCGCGCCGGCCGTTGACATCGGGCACGCCGCTGAGCCAGGCGTTGTGCCGCAGCACCGGCAGCTCCCGGCGCAAGCGCAGCAGCGCCTGGGTGAATCCCAGCAGCGGGTCGTCGCGGTGCCGGGTGCCCCAGTCGAACCAGCTGACCTCGTTGTCCTGGCAATAGGCATTGTTGTTGCCGCCCTGGGTGCGGCCCATCTCGTCGCCGCCCAGCAGCAGCGGCACGCCGCGCGAGGCGAACAACGTGGTCAGGAAGTTGCGCTTTTGCCGCTCGCGCAAGGCACGGATCTCGGCCACCTCGGTCGGGCCTTCGGCGCCGCAGTTCCAGCTGCGGTTGTGGCTTTCGCCATCGCGGTTGTCCTCGGCGTTCGACTCGTTGTGCTTGTCGTTGTAGCTGACCAGGTCGTTGAGCGTGAAGCCGTCGTGCACGGTGATGATGTTGACGCTGGCGGCCGGGCCGCGGCGCGAGTGGCCGTAGACGTCGGCCGAGCCGCACAGCGCCGCGGCGAAGTCCGGCAGGCTGCCTTCGGTGCCGCGCCAGTAGTCGCGCACGCGGTCGCGGTATTGCCCGTTCCACTCGCCCCAGCCCTGGGGAAAGCCGCCCACCTGATAGCCGTGCGGCCCCAGGTCCCAGGGCTCGGCGATCAGCTTGACGCGCTTGAGCACCGGGTCTTGCGCCACCGCGGACAGGAACGGCCCGCGGTGGTCGAAGCCGCCGCTGGCGTTGCGCGCGACTGCCGGCGCCAGGTCGAAGCGGAAGCCGTCGACATGCATCTCCTCGACCCAATAGCGCAGGCTGTCCATCACCAGCCGCAGCATCGCCGGGTGGCTGGCGTTGAGTGTGTTGCCCGTGCCGGTGTGGTCCACGTAGTGCCGGTGGTCTTCCGTCAGGCGGTAGTAGCTGCGGTTGTCGATGCCCTTGAAGCACAGCGTGGGCCCCAGATGGTTGCCTTCGCAGCTGTGGTTGTAGGCGACGTCGAGGATCACCTCCAGCCCGGCGGCATGCAGCGCCTTGACCATGGCCCGGAACTCGTCGATGTCGTCGCCGGCCAGGTAGCGCGGATCCGGCGCGCAAAAGGCGATGGTGTTGTAGCCCCAGTAGTTGCCCAGTCCCAGGTCGACCAGCCGGCGCTCGTCGTTGAAGGCCTGCACCGGCAGCAGCTCCACCGCCGTCACGCCCAGCGCCAGCAGATGGCCGATGGCCGGCTCGGTGGCCAGCCCGGCGAAGGTGCCGCGCAGGTGCGCGGGCACCTGCGGCAATTGCTGGGTGAAGCCGCGCACGTGCACTTCGTAGAACACGCTGTCTTCCATCGACCTTGCGGGATGCTGGTCGTCGCCCCAGTCGAAGGCCGACTCCACCACCACGCACTTGGCGGCCGTGACGGCGTTGTCGCTGGTGTCGGGCACCAGGTCGCGCCGCTCCTGCCCGAGCGGATAGGCGTACTGCCATTCAGCCCCGCGCAGCGGCCGGTCGAGCTTGCGCGCGTACGGATCGAGCAGCAGTTTGTGCGGGTTGCAGCGCCAGCCCAGGTGCGGGTCGTAAGGGCCGTAGACCCGCAGGCCGTAGCGGGCGCCGGGGCCGGCGCCCTCGACGAAGCCGTGCCAGATGTCCTCGGCCCGGCCGGGCAGGGCGATGCGGCGTTCCTCGCGGGTGCCGCTGGCGTCGAACAGGCAGACCTCGACCCGGTCGACGCCGCTGGCAAAGACGGCGAAATTGACGCCGCCTTCGCCGGGCGTGGCGCCCAAGGGCCACGCCCGGCCATGCCGGCAGCCCGCCGTCGGAGCCGGCGCGAGGGTGGGCGGGGCAGGGTGGGCGAGGGGTTTGCCGACGGCTTTCGCCGTCATGCAAGCACCTCCATGCGCGGGGCCTCGCCACTCGCCGTGGAGTCGCCGTGCGCGAGGTACGGCGATGGCGCGTTGCGCGGCGGGAAATGGCCTGCCGGCACGACCACGATGCCACTCTCGGTCACCGCGAAGCGCCGGCGATCCTGCGCCAGGTTCCAGCCGATCTGCTCGCCCGGCGGGATGTCGTTGTCCTGGTCGATGATGCAGCGGCGCAACTGGGCGCCGCGGCCGATGCGCGAGCGCTCCATGACGATGCAGTGCTCCAGGCTGGCCTGCGGCTCCACCAGCACCGAGCGGCGCAGCATCGCGTGGTCGAGCGTGGCGCCGTCGACGATGCTGCCCGAGCCGACGATGGAGCGGTTGATCACGCCGTTTTCGATCTGCGCCGACTCGGCCTGGTCGGGGCTGGCGTAGATCGGCCAGCGGCGATTGGTCATGCGGAACTTCGGCTGGGCGCCCAGCGTGTCGAAGTGGGCCTGGAAGTAGGCGTCGATGGTGCCGACGTCGCGCCAGTAGGCCTTCTCCTCGTAAGGCTCGGTGCCGGGAATTTCGTTGGTGGCGAAGTCGTAGGCCACCAGCCGGTGGCTTTTTACCATTGAGGGCAGGATGTGCTTGCCGAAGTCGGTGTCGCCGGTTTCGTGCATCTTGCGCAGCGCGGCCAGCAGCACGTCGGCGTTGAAGATGTAGTTGCCCATCGAAGCCAGCGCGTGCGTGCTGCTGCCCGGCATGGGTTGCGTGGCCTTGGGCTTTTCCTTGAAGTCGGTGATGCGGTGGTCGTCGTCGATCTCCACGATGCCGAACTGGTCGCTCTGGTCCAGCGCCACCGGGATCGTCGCCACGCTCGCATGGGCGTTGCTCCCGATGTGGAAGTCGATCATCTGCCGCACGTCCATGCGGTAGATGTGGTCGGCCCCGAACACGGCCACGATGTCGGGCTGGAAGCTCTCGATCAGGTGGATGTTCTGGTACACCGCATCGGCCGTGCCCTGGAACCACTCCGGCCCGTTGTGCATCTGCGGCGGCACCACCGTGATGAAGTGCTGCGGGATGAAGCGCGCCATGGTCCACGACTGCCGCACATGCTCGATCAGCGACTGCGACTTGTACTGCACCAGCAGGTAGATCGAGTAGATCTCCGAGTTCACCAGGTTGGAGAGCACGAAGTCGACGATGCGATGCTTGCCGTTGAAGGGCACGGCCGGCTTGCACCGGTTGGCCGTCAGCGGATGCAGGCGCGAACCTTCACCACCGGCCATGACGAAGGCCAGGACGTTCTTATTGCCGGGCATGGGGTTCTCCATGAAGGGATGCGGTCGTTGGAGTGGTCGGGAGCGAGAGGATCACCACGCCTAGCGGCGGCACGGTGAGGAGAGCGCTGGCGGGCCAGCCGCCCAGCGGATGGTCGGTGGCCTCCACCTGTCCGAGGTTGCCGACGCCGCTGCCGCCATAGATGGATGCGTCGCTGTTGAGAACCTCCTGCCAAGGCCCTTTCGCCGGCAGGCCGATGCGCAGCCCGAAACGCGGCTCTGGCGTCATGTTGCAGACCACTGCCACCGGTGCCTGGCCCTCGGCGCGCCGCAGGAAGCAGACGATGGTGCTTTCGTGCCGCTCGTTGGGCAGCCAGCTGAAGCCACGGGCGTCGAAGTCGGTGGCGTGCAGCGAGGACAGCCGCCGGTACAGCGCGTTCAGGTCGGACAGCCAGCGGGCCAGCCCGGCGTTCAGCGGCCGCGCCCACAGCTCCCAGTCGAGGACGCCTTCGTGGCTCCACTCGGCCAGCTGGCCGAACTCGCCGCCCATGAACAGCAGCTTCTTGCCCGGGTGGGTCCACATGTAGCCGAACAGGCTGCGCACGCCGGCGAACTTCTGCCATTCGTCGCCAGGCTGGCGCCCGAGCAGGCTGCCCTTGCCGTACACCACTTCATCGTGCGACAGGGGCAGCACGAAGTTCTCATGAAAGGCATAAACCGCCGAGAAGCGGATGTCGTCGCCGTGCCAGTGGCGGTAGAAGTGCGGCCGCCCGGCGTAGCGCAGCGTGTCGTTCATCCAGCCCATGTTCCACTTCATGCCGAAGCCCAGCCCGCCGTCGTGGACGGGCCGCGTGACCGCTGGCCAAGCCGTCGATTCCTCGGCGATCACGTGCACGTCGGGAAAGCGCGCGTAGACCGCGGTGTTCAGGTCCTGCAGGAAGCGCACGGCGTCGTGGTTCTGGTTGCCGCCATGCTTGTTGGGAATCCACTCGCCCGGCTCGCGCGCGAAATCCAGGTACAGCATCGATGCCACGGCATCCACGCGCAGCCCGTCGAAGTGGTACTTCTCCAGCCAGTACAGCGCGTTGCCGATCAGGAAGTCACGCACTTCGTAGCGGCCGTAGTTGAAGATCAGGCTGTTCCACTGCGGATGAAAGCCCAGGCGCGGATCGTCGTGCTCGTACAGCGCCGTGCCGTCAAAGCGCGCCAGCGCGTGCGCGTCGGCCGGGAAGTGCGAGGGCACCCAGTCCAGCAGCACGCCGATGCCGCGCTGGTGCAGCGTGTCGACGAACGCCATCAGGTCCTCGGGCGTGCCGTAGCGCGCGGTGGGGGCGAAGTAGCCGGTGATCTGGTAACCCCAGGAGCCGTAGAACGGATGCTCCGCCACCGGCATCAGCTCCACGTGGGTGAAGCCCAGGTTGTCGCAGTGGGTGGCCAGGCGCTGGGCGATGTCGCGGTAGTTCAGGAAGCCGCCGTCTTTCTCGCGCTGCCAGGAGCCCAGGTGCACCTCGTACACCGACATCGGCTGGTCGTGCGCCTGCCGCTGGCCGCGGCTGCCCATCCACTCCTGGTCGCTCCAGGCATGCTGCGGGTTCCAGATCTGCGAGGCCGTGCCGGGCGGGTGTTCCATGCGGAAGGCATAGGGGTCGGCCTTGTCGGTCCACTGGCCGTGCACGTTGTGGATGCGGAACTTGTAGCACTGGCCAGCGCGCGCGCCTTCGATGAAGCCGCTCCAGCGGCCGCTGCCGTCGTCCAGCCGGTGCAGGGCTTCGCTGCTCCAGTCGTTGAAGCTGCCGATGACGCCCACCGCGCGGGCGTTCGGCGCCCAGACGGTGAACCAGGTGCCGCGCTCCGCCGGATGCGCGCCCATGACTTCGAACTGGCGGTGGTGGTGGCTGGCATGGCGGCCTTCCGGCTGCGGCCGGGCAGGGCGATGCGAGGCGGGTTCCGTCTCGGTCATTTGGGGCTTCATGGCCTGGGTCGTTGTATCGCCCCATTGTGGTCCGGCGCCCCACCCGGACCATGAAGGATCCGGCGACATGCGTCGTAGGTCCGCGCCTACAGGCGAACCAGACCTGTGCGTTCAGGCGCCTGCCCGCCAGACGACGTCGAGCTGGACCGACTCAGCGAGGGTGTGCGCCTGCTCGCACCTTGCGCGCTGGAGGATGCGCAGCCCGAGCTGCACAGCCTAAACGCCGAGGTACTGCTCGAGCAGCTGCGGCCGCGATCGCAGTTCGGCAGAGCTGCCCTGGAACACCACTTCGCCCTTGACCAGGATCACGTTGCGGTTGGTCACCTGCGTCACATGCTTCCAGTTCTTGTCGACGATCACGCTGGAGATGCCGCTGCCCGCGATCAGGCCGCAGATCCGCCAGATCTCGCGCGCGATCAGCGGGGCCAGCCCCTCGGTCGCCTCGTCGAGGATGAGCACGTCCGGGTTGGTCATCAGGGCGCGGCCGATGGTCAGCATCTGCTGCTCGCCGCCCGACAGTTGCTGGCCGCCGTGGCCCAGCCGTTCCTGCAGCCGCGGAAAAGTCTCCAGCACCCGCTCGTAGGTCCAGTCGCGCTGACCCTTGGTGCCGGGTCGCGCCGCCATCACCAGGTTTTCTTTGACGCTCAGGTTGCCGAAGATGCCGCGGCCTTCGGGCACATAGGCAACGCCAAGCTGCGCTACTTCATAGGGCGGCCGCCCGACCATGTCGCGGCCTTTGACCCGGACGCTGCCCCCGCGTGGCCGCACCAGGCCGACCAGGGTCTTGAGCAGGGTGCTCTTGCCCATGCCGTTGCGCCCCATCAGGCCGATGGTCTCGCCGCGCGCCACGTCGAAGTCGACGCCGCGCAGGATGTGGCTGGCACCGTAGTACGTCTGCAGCGCGCGCGCTTCGATCAGGGCCTCAGCCATTGGAATTGGCTCCCCAGCTTGCCGGCAAGCCGGCTGCCCGGCCCCTCGTGGGGGCGTCGCCGCCTTGGGGCGGCCCGGCGGCGGCGTCCTCTTCACCCAGATAGGCCGACTGCACGTTGGCATCGGCCCGCACCTGGGCCGGCGCGCCGCTGGCGATCACCTGGCCGTTGACCATCACCGTCAGGTGGTCGGCCAGGGCGAACACCGCGTCCATGTCGTGTTCCACCAGCAGCATCGCGTGCTCCTGCTTCAGGCGCAGCAGCAGCGCCACCATGCGCTCGGCTTCGGCCGTGCCCATGCCGGCCAGCGGTTCGTCCAGCAGCAGCACGTGCGGGTCGGTCGCCAAGGTCATGGCGATCTCCAGCTGGCGCTGCTCGCCGTGGCTGATGGTGCCGGCGACGAAGCCGCGCCGCGCCTGCAGGCCGGCCAGTTCCAGGGCGCGCTCTGCCCTTTCGTTGGCGGCCTTGACACTGGTGGCCAGCCGCAGCCAGCGCGCCGCCTGCGGCGTGCGCGACTGCGCGGCCAGACGGATGTTCTCCCACACCGTGAACGGCAGGAAGATGTTGGTCTTCTGGTAGCTGCGGCCCAGGCCGGCGCGCGAGATGCGCTCGGGGTTCCAGCCGGTGATGTCGCGGCCGTCCAGCGTGACCTTGCCCGCGGTCGGCACCAGGTCGCCGGACAGCAGGTTGGTCAGCGTCGACTTGCCGGCGCCGTTGGGGCCGATGACGGCGTGGATGCGTTGCCGCCAGAGATCCAGCGAGACGTCGTTGACCGCCGCCAGCCCGCCAAAGCGCTTGGTCAGCCCGCGCGCGCAGAGCAGCACCTCACTCACGCGGCGTCTCCTTGCGGCGCAGCACGCGTTCCAGCATGCCGAGCAAACCACGCGGGGCGAAGGTGACGATCAGCACGATGAACAGGCCCGTCCACAGCTGCCAGTGCTTGCCGGCGTTGAAGCTGCCGATGGTGGGCAGGTCCTTGGCTTCGTGCAGCAGCATCTCGAAGGCGAAGGCGCCGACGATGGCGCCGGCGAAGTTGCCCATGCCGCCCAGGATCAGCATCATGATGGCGTGCGCGCTCATGTGGAACCCCATCAGCTCGGGGTTGATGAAGCCCGTCTGCGCGCCCCACAGGTAGCCGGCCAGCCCGGCCAGCGCGCCGGCTAGCGTGAAGGCGGCCAGCTTGTAGCCGAAGGTGCCAAAGCCCATCGCCCGCATGCGGTGCTCGTTGACGCGAATGCCGGCCAGGGCGCGGCCGAACGGGCTGAACAACAGCCGTCGCAGGAAGCAGTACACCAGCAGCATCACGGCCAGCGTGAAGTAGTAGAAGACGCGCTTGTCCTCCAGGTCGAACAGGCCGGCGTTCGGCTTGAAGTTGATGTACAGGCCGTCGGAGCCGCCCAGCGCCTTGTTGTCGAAGAACAGGAAGAACACCATCTGCGCGAACGCCATGGTGACCATGATGAAGTAGATGCCATGGGTGCGGACCACGAAGAAGCCGATCACCAGCGCGGCCAGCCCGGAGCCGGCGACCGCCAGCGGCAAGGTCCACCACAGCGACACCGCCGCGTCCGGTGGCGTGACGAAGGCCAGCGCGTAGCCGGCCAGGCCGAAGTAGGCGGCATGGCCCAGCGACACCAGGCCGGTGACGCCTTGGAGCAGGTCCAGGCTCATGGCGAAGATCGCCAGGATCATCATGCGCGCCACCATGGAAGCGTAAAACTCGGTGGCGACGAAGGGGAACACCAGTAGCGCCACCAGCGCCAGCGCCAGCCCGACCTGAAGCCCGCGCGGCAAGGTCTCCAGCCGGGAGGCGGTGGAGGTGGAGCTCATGCGCCGCCGCCGGGCCGGCCCAAGTCGGCGAAGGCCCGCTCGGGGAACAGCGCGGTACACGAAACGACAAGCGTGGGGGCTACATTCGTCATTGCTTGAACAGTCCTTCCGGCTTCCACAGGAGAACGGCCGCCATCAGCATGTACACCAGCATGCCGGCCACCTGCGGCAGCAGCACCTTGCCGAAGGTGTCGACCAGGCCGACCAGCAAGGCGGCGATGAGGGCGCCGCGGACCGAGCCGATGCCGCCGATCACCACCACCACGAAGCACATGATCAGCACCTGCGAGCCCATGTTGGGGTAGACGCTGGAGATCGGCGAGGCGATCATGCCGGCGATGGTCGCCAGGCCCACGCCGAGGGCGAACACCACGGCGTGGATCAGCTTGATGTTGACGCCCAGCGACTCGGTCATGTCGCGGTTGAAGGCGCCGGCGCGAATCTTCATGCCCAGCCGGGTTTTCGAGATCAGCAGGTACAGGCCGAGGGCCAGCACGATGCACACGCCCGACATGAACAGCCGGTAGACCGGGTAGGAGAGGTTGTCGGTCAAGGGGATGGAAGCCGAGAGCAGGGCGGGGATGGCCACGCCGTGGACATCGTCGCCCCACAGGATGGAGCGCATTTCCTCGAACATGTAGATCAGGCCGAAGGTGAGCAGCACCTGGTCGAGGTGGTCACGCTGGTAGAAATGGCGAAACAGCACGCGTTCCAGCACCAGTCCGAAGATGACCGACAGCACGGTGCCGAGCAGGATGGCCAGCACCAGGCTGCCGATGGTGCTGGAGAGCCACCACGCCAGGTAGGCGCCCAGCATGTAGAAGCTGCCGTGGGCGAGGTTGACCACGCCCATGATGCCGAAGATCAACGTCAGGCCGGCGGCCAGCATGAACAACAGCAGCCCGTACTGGACGCTGTTGAGGAGCTGGATGAGCAAGTTGGGGAGGTCCATGGAGGCAGGGAGGGACTAGGGGCCAGGGCCTAGTCCCTCGTCCCTAACCGCTGTGGGTTGACGCTTGCCGCGTCAACCCAGCTTGCACCCCGCGCCCGAATCGGCCAGCGCCTTGGCGGCGATGCCGACCACCTTGTTGTCGCCCTTTTCCACGCGGCGCAGGTAGATGTCCTGCACCGGGTTGTGCGACTTGCTCATCGTCCACTTGCCGCGCGGGCTGTCGATGGTTTGCGTCTCCAGCGACTTGTAGAGAGCCTGCTTGTTGCCGATGTCGCCCTTGACGGCGGCGATGCCCTGCGCCAGCAGCAGACCGGTGTCGTAGCCCTGCACCGCGTACACGTCCGGCTGCATCCGGAACTCCTTGGCGAAAGCCAGCCGGAACTGGTTGTTGCGGGGCGTGTCCAGCGAATCGGCATAGTGCATCGTGGTCATGATGCCTTCGGCGGCCGGGCCGGCGGCCGTCAGCACGCCTTCGGTCAGGAAGCCGGACCCCCACAGCGGGATCTTGTCCTTCAGGCCGGCCGCGGCGTAGTCGCGGATGAACTTGGCGGCGCCGCCGCCAGCGAAGAAGCAGGCCACTGCGTCGGGGCGCAGCGAGGCGATCTCGGTCAGCAGCGCCTGGAACTCCACGTTGGGGAAGGGCAGGCCCAGTTCCTTGATGATGGTGCCGCCGGCCGCGGTGTAGCTTTCCTTGAAGCCTTCGAAGGCTTCGTCGCCGGCCGCGTACTTCCAGGTGATCCAGACCGTCTTCTTCAAGCCCTTGTCCATCATCGGCTTGCCCAGCGCGCGCGTGGGCTGGCTGTTGCTGAACGAGGTGCGGAACACGTTGGGCGCGCACAGCGAGCGGGTGGCTGCATGGACGCCGGCGTTGGGGATCAGGTTGAGCACGCCGCTGTCACGGGCCACGCGCTGGATGCCCATCTGCACGCCGGAGTGGACAGTGCCGATCAGCACGTCGACCTTGTCGCGCTGGACCAGACGGTTGGCGTTCTCGACGCCCTTGGACGGCTCCGATTCGTCGTCGACCTTGAACCACTCGATCTCGCGGCCGCCCAGCTTGCCGCCCTTTTCGTTGATCGCCATGCGCACGCCGTTCTCGATCGCCACGCCCAGCTGCGCGAAGGTGCCGGTGTACGGCAGCATGAAACCGACGCGGACCTTGTTCGACTGGGCGCGCGCGATCTGGGGCAGCAACAGGCCGGTCGAGGCGGCGCCGACGATGGCGGCACCGCGGGAGAGGACGAGGCGGCGAGTGGTCATGGATGCTCCTGGTTTCGTTTAGTTGAGGCCTGAAGTATTTTTATCGCATGCACGGGGATCGCGCCACATGGCTTTCCCTCAGGCGTGGTGCACTGGATTGCTCTTACTGGCCGGCGTCCGCGCGCAGGCGAAAGCGCTGGATCTTGCCGGTGGCCGTCTTGGGCAGCTCGGGCACGAAGGCGATCCAGCGCGGGTACTTGTAGGGCGCCAGCAGCGTCTTGACGTGCGCCTGCAGGTCGGCGGCGCTGGCTTCCTGGCCTGCCTTCAGCACCACGTATGCCTTCGGCTTGACCAGGCCGTCGCTGTCGGCCACGCCGATCACTGCTGCTTCAAGGATGGCCGAGTGCGTCATGAGGCAGGCCTCCACCTCGAACGGCGAGACGTAGATGCCGCCCACCTTGAGCATGTCGTCGCTGCGCCCGCCGTAGGTGTAGTAGCCGTCGGCGTCGCGGGTGTACTTGTCGCCGCTGCGCGTCCACGCGCCGGAGAAGGTCGCCTTGGTCTTGGCGCGGTTGTTCCAGTACATGATCGCCGAGGTCGGCCCGCTGACCTGCAGCTCGCCGATCTCGCCGGGCCCGCACTCGCTGCCGTCGTCGCCGACGATGCGCAACTCGTAACCCGGCACCGGCTGGCCGGTGGTGCCGTAGCGCACCTTGCCGGGGCGGTTCGACAGGAAGATGTGCAGCATCTCGGTGGAGCCGATGCCGTCCAGGATCTCGGTGCCGAATTCGGCGGTCCAGCGCTTGCCGATGTCGGCGGGCAAGGCTTCGCCGGCGCTGGTGCACACGCGCAGGTTCAGCTCGCTTTTCTGCGGCCGCGCCGGGTCGGCCAGCAAGGCCGCATAGAGCGTCGGCACGCCGTAGAAGATGGTGGGCCGGTACTTCCTGAGCACGCCGAACACATCGGCCGGGGTCGGTCGCGCCGGCAGCAGCACCGCGGTGGCGCCAACGCTCATGGGGAAGGTCAGGCTGTTGCCCAGGCCGTAAGCGAAGAACAGCTTGGCGGCGGAATAGACGACGTCGTCTTGGCGGAGGCCCAGCACCGCGCGGCCATACAGTTCGGCCGTCTGCACCAGGTGCGAGTGCAGGTGCACCGTGCCCTTGGGCGCGCCGGTGGAACCGCTGGAATAGAGCCAGAAGCAGGCGTCGTCGCTGCAGGTGCCCGCCACCTGCTGGTCGGGCGCGCCGGATGCGACCAGGCTCGCCACCGAGTTGTCGCCGGCGGCGCCGGCCACGAAGATCTGCGCCAGCGTGGAGATCGTGCCGACCAGCGGCTCGAAGGTGGGCAGCAAGGGCTTGGAGACGAACAGTGCCTGCGCGCGTGAATCGCGCAGCATGTAGTCGAAGTCCCTGGTCGTGAGCAGCGTGTTGGCCGCCACCGGCACCACGCCGGCCAGGATGCAGCCGAGGAAGACAACGGGCCATTCCGGTGTGTCCAGCATGGCAATCACCACGCGCGCCTCGGGGCCGATGCCCCGCTGGCGCAATGCGTTGGCGAAGCGATGCGAGTGCTCGGCGAGTTCGCCGTAAGTCAGTTGCGCGCCGCTGGCCGCATCGACGAAGGCGACCTTGCCCGGGCGCGCCGCATTGCGTTGCAGCAGGTCGTGGGCAGCGTTGTAGTCGCGCGGGATCTCGATCCGCGGCGGGGTGGAGCTGTGGTCGGCGTGGCTCATGTGCATCGTCGTTGTCTCCTGGGGCTTGCTCTGTCATCCCGGCCTCGCGTCGGGATCCATGGATTGCGGGTCGCGCCCGCAATGACGACGCTAAGCGCTGGCCGCCTGCTTCTGCATCACCGGGATCGCCTCGGCCAGCCACTCGCGGCACCACGCGGCACCGAGTTCCTCGGCCAGGGTGCCGGAACTGGCGTCGTGACACCACACCTGGCCGATGCGCTGCGCGCCCAGGCCTTGCAGGCGCTGGTCGAACTTCTGGCCGCCAAAACAGAAGGTCTGCAGGTAGGTGCGGTCACCCAGTGCCACCACGCCGTACTTCACGTGGCCCAGGAAGCGCGGCTGCGCGTCGAGCGATTCGTACAGGGCGCGGGCGTTGTCGGGCACGTCGCCCGAGCCGTAGGTCGAGGTGCAGATGAGATAAAGTGCATCGTCATCGAACACGGCCGGGTCCAGCCCGTCCATCATCACGATCTCGATGTCGTCGACGAGGTCGGCACAGTCCATCTGGATGGCTTGGGCGACATAGTCGGCCGTGCTGGTCATGGTGCCGACGAGGATCTTGAGCTTCATGCGGGGTCCGATCTTGGCTGCATGGATCTGGTCCACATGCAGCAAACTGCTTGACAGGCGACTTGCAGGAAGTATATTGCAAACCTGCCTCAGCGCAAGTCCTGATTCTTCCAGAAGGCACTTCATGCAAGCGATGACCGACATCGAATCCCGCGCCACCCTGGTCGACCTGGGTGCCCGCGTGCGGGCCTGGCGCGCCCGCCGCGGCATGACGCGCAAGCAGCTGGCGGCCGACTCCGGCTTGTCCGAGCGCTTCCTGGCCGACGTCGAGGGCGGCAAGGGCAACGTCTCCATCAATTCGCTGGAAGCCGCGGCCCGCGCTTTGAACATCACCTTGCTCGACCTGCTGCAGGACGCGCCACGGCCCGCGCTGGCCCGGGTGCACAACCTGCTGGGGCGGCTCGAGGAAGGCCAGCTCGATCAGGCCTATGGCATGTTGGCCAGCACCTTTGGTTTGTCCGATGCGCACGGTCGCGAGCGGCGCATCGCGCTGGTGGGGCTGCGTGGCGCCGGCAAGACCACGCTGGGCGGGCAGCTGGCGGCCCAGCGCGGCGTGCCCTTCGTCGAGCTGGACCGCGAGATCGAGCGCGAAGCCGGCACCAGCATGAACGAGATCCTGCTGCTGCACGGTCAGGCGGGCTACCGCCGCTACGAGCGCCGCGCGCTGCTGCGCATCGCCGAGGAGCACGCGGGCGGCGTGGTGATGACCACCGGCGGCAGCATCGTGAGCGAACGCGAGACCTTCGACCTGCTGCAGTCGCACTTCCATTGCGTGTGGGTCAAAGCCAGCCCCGAGGAGCACATGAGCCGGGTGGTGGCGCAGGGCGACATGCGCCCGTTCGACGCCGCCCGCGGCGAGACCGACGGCGAGCTCTCGCGCAGCGCCATGGGCGAGGCGCTGGACGACATCCGTCGCATCCTGGCCAGCCGCGAGGCCTTGTATGCACGCGCGGACTCGGTGGTGGACACGGCGGCGCGCAGCGTCAAGCAATCGCTGAAAGATCTCGAGCGGGCCGTGCCCGCGGCCAAGGACAAACTGGAGGCAGCATGAGGGCAATGCCCGAGCCCCTGCTGTTCAAGCCGACGCCGAGCGGCGAGGAGCGCGAGTTCGTGAGCTTCGCCACCCACCCGGCGCACTGCTGCCACTGGGCGCTGGACGTTCAGGGCGGCGTTGCCCGGCTGACGCTGGACATCGACGAGGACGGCGGCATCAAGCCGGGCTACAAGCTCAAGCTGAACAGCTAGGGGATCGAGCTGACCCCGCTCAAGCCGGTCATCGACGAGCAGGTCGACCACGCCACGCGCATCGCCACCTTCACCGTGTCCGGCCCCAAGACCTGCATCGAAGCCACGCCGGCGGCGATCGTCGCCGCCGGCGCGAGCTGATGGCCGCTGCAGCTGGCGCGGGAGCTCGACGCCGCCATCCTGAACCTGCGCACCAACGAGCTGCAGATCGGCGTGTGGGTCTTGAAGACGCGCCGCGACGCCGACCTGGTGATGGCCTCCGACGCCGTGCTGGAGCAGCACAAGGACCACTGGCTGGTGGGCGAAACCACCGGCGCGCTGCGCCGCACGCTGGCCCGCCTGGCCTTCCTGAACTGGTTAGATGGCCGGCTGGATCGCCCGCCGACCGCGGCGTCAACGCCAACGCGCGGTGGAGTACGAGTACGTGAAGCTCTGATGCGAGCGATGCGGCCTCGTGCCGCTTCTTTCTTTTGGGTTCCTGCCGGCAAGACGCTGCTTGCCCGGTAGAATGCAGCCCTTCGGAGCGTAGCGCAGCCTGGTAGCGCATCTGGTTTGGGACCAGAGGGTCGGAGGTTCGAATCCTCTCGCTCCGACCATTTCAACCCGTCGGATCCCGACGGGTTTTTTGCTTTCTGGTGAGGCCTTCTGGCATACGTGCTTCGCTCAACCCGAAGCCGCCGTGGTGACACATACTGTCAAGGTTCCCAACGGCTCACCAGGAAAGACCTTCGATGTCACGACTTCTCGACCTTCTCCGGGCTTCGGTCCGTCGGGAAAAGGCATGGACCGAAACGCGCATCGACGAAACCGAGCGGGAGCCCGCCGGCAGCCCCGGCGAAACGCGCAAACCGGCGCATGACTTCCTGGCGACGGTTCCCCTTCCGCTGGCGTGGACCAAGCAGCCGGAACGTCGCCTTTAGCAGCGATCAGCCGGGGCCGCGCGTCTGCTTTGGCAGCAACATCGTCCGGCCGCATCTGGC
Source organism: Ramlibacter sp. (assembly GCF_028292805.1). GTDB lineage: Bacteria > Pseudomonadota > Gammaproteobacteria > Burkholderiales > Burkholderiaceae_C > Ramlibacter. The sequence continues at coordinate 34,078 of NZ_JAQGLS010000292.1, forward strand.
GCAGCGATACTGCCGGCGCCCGATCAGGATCCGCGCCCACCAGGGCCGGTGTTCCCGGATATGGTTGTGCTTGCCGCATCCGCAAGGTCTCAGGTCCATGGCAGTTCCTCCCGCAGCTTGAGCTTACGCGCTCCCGGCCTTTAGCTCAATCATCAGCCGCGCGGCAGTGACGCCAGAAAACAATGCGAAAATTGAACTCGGCGGCACCGGCGTGGCCGGCTTGCCTTTCTGCCCGTAGCTCAGTTGGATAGAGCACCTGCCTTCTAAGCAGGTTGTCGGGGGTTCGATTCCCTCCGGGCAGGCCAGCGCCCCAACCTCACCGCATCCGGATCAGCTCGTCGATCGTCGCCACCAGCTGCGCCGGGTCGGCCGGGCTCGTGAAGTACGCGTCGGCGCCCGACTTTCGGCTTTCCCAGTGGTCTTCCTCGCTCAGGTACATGGCGGTGATGTGGACGATCGGCACGCTGGACGTGCGCGGGTCCTTGCGCAGCAGCCGGCACACCTCGAATCCCATCACGTCCGGCAAGTGGATGTCGAGTACCACGGCAGCCACGTACTCGGCAAATTCGAGTGCCTCGGAACCGGAGGCCGCCTCCATGGTCTTGTAACCCGCGGCGCGCAAGGTGCGCGCCGTCCCGTAACGTTGCTGCGGGTGGTCGTCGACCACCAGCACGCTCAAGAGTCCACGGTTCAGGGGGTCCATATCGATGTGATTCAGCGAGCTGGTGATCGTACACCGCGGCGCTGCCGTCGGCCAGGGCCGCAGGCGCGGCGCTGGCACAACGGTTGCGCGCGTGCTGGCCGCCAAATATTCCGTGATCTCTGCAAAGGCGGGGCTCGCGGCCCTTGGTGTCGGCCGCCTCCTACACGATGTCCGGATTTCCTGCCGGACACTCGCTCGCTCGGCCATCAGCTGCTGCGTGCGTCACGCACGACGCCGAACGTTGTCATTCAGAGCCGAGCGCGCCACCGACGGAGACCCCATGGACCAGGCACTCACCCCGAGCAACCTCAAGAAGAAGCCGGGCAAGGGCCCAGCGAACAAACCGGATGCGGCCTGCGGCCCGGCGGCGTCGCCGACGCCGATCCAGGTGCTGGCCCCCGAGGCCGCCGAGACACGGTCCAGACAGATGCTGGCCGCCCTCACTTCCTTTGCCGGCGGCGAGTTCGGCGTGCGGCTGCCGGCCGACTGGTCCGGCATCGATTCGCGGATCGCCGAGGCCTTCAACAAGTCCATCGCCAACGCGGAGCGGATCACCACCGAAGCCGCGCGATTGAGCAACACCGTGGGCAAGGAAGGCCGCTTGACGCAGCGGATCTCCGCGCCCGGCGCCGTCGGCAGCTGGGCCGACCAGGTCGACTCGCTCAACACGCTGATCGACGACCTGGTGCGTCCCACCACCGACATCGCCCGCACCATCGGCGCCGTGGCCAAGGGCGACCTCGGTCAGCCGATGGACCTGCAGGTGGACGGCCGGCCGCTCAAGGGCGAGTTCCTGCGCTCCGCCCGGCTGGTCAACACCATGATCGAGCAGCTGTCGGTGTTCACCTCCGAGGTGACGCGGGTGGCGCGCGAGGTGGGTACGGAAGGCAAGCTGGGCGGCCAGGCCCAGGTCAAGGGCGTGTCGGGGGTCTGGAAGGACCTGACCGATTCGGTCAACCAGATGGCCGGCAACCTGACGGCGCAGGTGCGCAACATCGCCGACGTGA
>NZ_JAQGLS010000010.1 GCF_028292805.1 Ramlibacter sp.
CCGAAGCGCTGGAGGCCGTAGTTCTGGACGAAAATCGGAATGGCGAGGAGCGCCGCCACGAGCGGCATGCCCAGCCCGGCCAGGTTCAACGCCACCGCGCGCGAGTCAGCGGGAAGGGTCGGTCGCATCGAGCGTCCTCATCTCAAGGCAGCGGCATGCCGTGAACTTCAAATGCCCCGGTCCCAGGGCAGACCCGAGCGCCCGGGCACTTCGTCGCAGGACATGGTGAAGCCCGGCGCCAGCAGCTTGTCGACCGTCCCGACCGAGACGAAGTTGAGCGCCCGGTGGTACTTGTAGTAGACGGTCCCGTCAGTGAAGACATAGACCTTCATGTCGGCCGATGCATAGTGGCGCAGCACCCCCGATGGCAGTGGCACCACCTTCTTCTGGCCGGCCGGAAACAGGCGTGGGCAGCTGCGCTCCAGGACCGTCAGGGCCTCGAGGTAGCGGGGGTCCACCGGCGGGAAAGTGTCGGGGGCCACCGGTGCCTGCGGCGCGTACCGCCCTTCGCAGACCCAGAAACCGGCTCGGGGATAGGGCTTCGCTGCATCCGGCTGTTCCGGCTCGGTGCGCTCGGGTGCTTCGGCCGCGTCGGCGCCACGCAGGCCCTGTGTCTGCTCGCGCATCGGCAACAGGCGACAACCCTCGCCACCACGCGCGAACGCCAGCTGGTGCAGCTGCAGAAACTGGCCGATCCGCTTGACGACCGCGGCGTTGGGCCGGCCGTCGAAGGTAGAACTGGATGGCATGGATGGCAGGAAGATCCTCAGCCGCTCGGCTGACCGGAGCAGGGCCTGGGCTCGGACCAGGTCAGGGGTCGCGTCCTCGGCCCCTGCCAGCGAACTGAGGTTGATCCACCGCGACTCCTTCGGGAACAGCGGCGCCACCAGCGAATAGGTGATGACGGACATCGTCACGTACGTCGCCGGTTGTTCCCGCGCCTGCGCATCGAGCTCCAGGGGGTAATACGGTGGCTGGCGCCATTCGAAGAGCCCCCAGGCGTTCCAGGGGCCCCACGGGTTGTTTTGCAGCACGGCGACGCCCTGCACCGCGATCATCACCAGCACCAGCGTCACGCGCAGCGAGCGGGTGACGGGAAGCCGGTGGACGAACGCCACGCAGAGGATGCCGCCCAGCACCAGCACGGGAATGAAGTAGCGGCCATTGCCGGTGGTGATGAGCCACGGCACGAACGCAACGACGGTGAAGCCGGCCAGGGCCCAGATGATCGCGGGCGCGCCCCTGGACTTCCACGCCATCGCAGCGGACAGCAGGCCAAGCAGGCCCAGGAACAGGAAGCGGAAATCCGGTGCGATCACCTCGATGTACACCCAGCCGTTGGGCGCCGCCATTGCCAGCGGCCGCAGCAATGCCTCGAGCAGGGAATCGGGAATGAAGCGGTTCATGGCTGCCACCCCAGCAAGACCCGCACGGCAGCGAAATAGCCGTCGTACAGCGGATACACGGGGTTGCCGAAGTACTTCCAGAGCAACCAGCCCCAGTAGCCGTAGCAGGCGAAGAACGATAGCAAGGTGGCAACCGAGCCCAGCACGGCAAGGCGCGCTCGCGCCAGCAGTCCGGAGCTCGCCAGCAACCACAGCAGGGGTAGCAGGATGGCGATGGGACCATTGCTCAATTTGCCGGCCACCGCCGCGCCCGCGGCAACGCCCGAAAGCAGGACGGCGCGGCGGACCGTCAGCCAAGCCGGGGTGGCCGCGTCGTGCGGCGTGGCAGCCAGGGCGATCGCCCATAGCATCGGGATGGCGCCCAGCACGTCGTTGCTGGTCGTGTTGAGCAGCAGCAGGATCACACTGGTCATCAACGCGAGCAGCACGGCGGCCATGCGCATGGCCGCGTCGAACACGGTCGCTCCGGGCATGCAGACACGCGCCAGCAGCCACGCCGGGATCGCGATCACCGCCTGCACCGCGGCCAGCACCAGGCCGGCCACCAGCCCCGACGCCCCCAGCGCCGCCAGCTTGTACGCGGGCCAGTACAGGTACGGGTACTGCAGGCTCTGGTACGAGGCCGCCAGGAAGTCGTGCCCGAAGCGGTGTTCACCGGCGGTCCAGCCAAGGTAGATGTGGTGGTTCAGCCCGTCCCAGCTCAATTCCATCGCCTGGTGCAACATCGGGATGGAGCCGAAACCCACCGCGGTGAGCAACAGCACCAGCAGCATCTCGTGGCGCAACAGGACGCCTGCGGCGGGACGGAGGGCGTTGATCATGGGCCGGGCGTTGCTTTGAGGGAACGAAGGGAGAAATCCAGCACGCCGGCAAAGAGCGCGGCCACCGCCGCCTGCGCGCCCGCGATCATCAGGGTCACGGCGGGAATCGCCGAGCGCATGACTTCGGTCGGATCCAGCGGCCCGTAACCGGCGTCGCCCCAGCGCAGCACAAGCTGCGCCGACCAGCCCAGGCCACCGAGGAACAGCAGCAGCCCCAGCACGAGCCCGGATTCGACGCGCAGCACGGGAGTGGCGATCCGCAACCAGCGCGGCGTGGGCACGATGCCGGACTTCACGCCGATCCATTTGGTCAGGAACGCCAGCTGGATCATCTGGATGCCCAGCACGGTGGCGCCCGCCATGTACAGCATGGAGGTGATGCCAAAGCCCACCGAAGACAAGACCAGGCTGCGTGTCTCCACCATCAGAAAGCCGATGACGCCGATCACCAGCAAGGCCACGCCCGGCGTGAGGAACAGCCAGCGCGGACAAAACAGCAGCATGAACAGCAGGTGGCGCCAGCCATCGCGCCAAGTGCGCAAATGCGGCGGGCGACCGCGATTGTCGGGTCGCAAGGTGGTGGGCACTTCCTCGATGCGCAGGCCCGAGAGCGCCGCCTTGGCCACCATCTCGCTGGCGAACTCCATGCCTTGCGTCACCAGGCCGAGCGAGCGGATGCGGTCGCGAGAGAACCCGCGCAAGCCGCAATGGAAGTCGCCAACCTTGATGCGGAAGAAGACCCGTCCGATCAGGCTCAGAACGGGGTTGCCCAGGTAGCGGTGCAGGAACGGCATGGCGCCGGGTGCGATTCCGCCCTTGAAACGGTTGCCCATGACCAGGTCGGCGCCGGCGCGCAG